>JBOGYW010000082.1:0-10891 GCA_050696815.1 Solirubrobacterales bacterium
GCTATCTAGTAGCTGTCGAAAGCGGCAGCGTCGCCGAGATCACGACCACGCAGAACCAGGCAACCTCGAACACCGTGTGGACCGTCAGCGGCGCCGAGGACAACGACAGCGACGTCGACAACTGGAGCATCCAGGCCTTCGCCATCTGCGCCAGTCCGTAAAAGCAGGATCGACGACTCACGAGTAGGTCCGCTTCACGAAACGCCCCGGCTTACGCCGGGGCGTTTCTGCGTCTCGGCATCGGTCTGGCGAATGCTGTTTGATTGCGAAGAGCCCGTCTTGACCATCCAGCTGCCAACGCCCCAGGAGGACCCCGATGAGCACCAACCCGCCCCAGCCGCCGCAAGGCACCCCGCCCCCGCCGCCAGGCGAGCCGCAGTACGGGGCCGACGATCCGAAGTCGAAGAAGCAGAACAAGGAACTGAAGATCGCGCTAGCCGCAATCCTCGGCGTCGCTTTGATCGTCGGCGCGTTCTTCCTCGGCAAGTCGCAGGAGTCGAAGAAGTACGACAAGGGCGAGTCCGGCTACAACGCGATCTACCAGCAGGGCGCCGAGAGCGGAGCAGCAGCAGGTGCCGCGGCCGGCACCAAGCAGGGCAAGAAGGAAGGCGTAGCCGAAGGCACCGAACAGGGCAAGAAGGAAGGCCTCGACGAGGGCATCAGCCAAGGCGAAGCCAAGGGTGAGAAAGATGGAGCGAACGCGGCGCTCGGTGGCTTGACTGGATGGAGCACCGACTCGCCGTACATCGTGATGTTTACCGACACCGGCAACACGAACGTGCCCGTCGCGATCAATTCACGCACGCAGATGCAGCCGGGTGTGAACTACAAGATCTGCAACTCCGGCAACGGCATCTGCCAGTCCAGCGCATCGGCCTCTTCGAGTAGCGGCGGGGGCGCGACCGGCAGCCCATAAGCCGCAAAGCCGGGATCAACAAAAGCCACCGGCGCGACTCGTCGCCGGTGGCTTTTATATTGCTCGGGTGCGTTCAGCCACGATCACAGCGGTTGCTATCGCGGCCGCCGTGTCGGCGTTCGCGCTGCCCGTAGCTTCTGCCGGCGCCGCGACCTGCGGCTCGCCCGTGCCCTACCCCGGCGACAACGCGGCGGCCGAGGAGATCGCCAACTGGATGGCAAACGGCGCTGTCGCCCTCAAGCTGCCCGGCGAACTACCGGTGATGGCGGCGCTCGTCGAGTCCGGACTGAAGAACCTCAACCACGGCGACGCCGACAGTCTCGGCTACTTCCAGATGCGTGAGCAGTACTGGAACAGCGGCGACTACGCGGGCTACCCGACCCATCCCGAACTGCAGCTCAAGTGGTTCACCGACCAGGCCGCGAAGGTGCGCTTCCAGCGCACGACCGCAGGCAAGCCCGACCCGGCGTCACAGCCGACGCTGTATGGCGAGTGGATCGCCGACATCGAACGGCCGGCCGAGCAGTACCGCGGCCGCTACCAGCTGCGGCTCGCCGAGGCGCGCGCGCTGATCGCGAAGACCTGCCCGAACCTGCAGACCGGCGACGTCACGCCGCCGCGCTACTCGGCGCGAATCGCCAAACGCCAGCACCCGCTCCGCAGCAAGGCAATCGGCTTCCAGGTGCTCTGCCCCGAGGAGGCCTGCAATGTGAGCGCCACGGCGTCGCTCTCACTGTCGAACCGGCGCCGCGCGCTGAAGCTGATCAACGGCGAAACGACGATGCTCGGACCCGGACGGCGCAAGACGATCAAGTTCGAGCTGAGCGCGGCGACGCGCTCGAAGATCAAGGAGGCGCTGTCGGCCGGTGGCAGCGCTCACGCGCGGCTGCGCGTGAAGATCGCCGACGCCGGCGGCGTAGCGACCTTCAAGATCGTCAAGCTGCGGCTGCTGAAGTAGCCGCTT
The DNA here is from genome assembly GCA_050696815.1 of Solirubrobacterales bacterium. GTDB lineage: Bacteria > Actinomycetota > Thermoleophilia > Solirubrobacterales > JACPNS01 > JACPNS01. The sequence continues at coordinate 1,881 of JBOGYW010000082.1, forward strand.
CGGCGGTGTCCTCAGCGTGGTAGCGCTCGAGCGTACGCCGCTCTTCGTCGCGTTTCGGGAACAGGAAGAAGACGATCGCGCCGCCGATCAGCACGGCGCAGATACCGGCCACGTAGGCCCAGTCCTGGCCCTGGATGAACGACTCGCGCGCGCCGTTGACGATCGCCTGTGAGTACTGCGGGTACTGCTGCGCGATCGACTCGGCGCCCGCGAACGACTTCGTCAGCTGCGACTGCACCGAGTCGGTCACCTTGTCGGCGCTCGGCGAGCTCGCGATCGCGGCGTTCGCCGCAGCCGCGTAGCCGGCCGTCAGCAGCGCGCCGAGCAGTGACTGCATGATCGCGCCGCCGAGGTCGCGCTGCAGGTCCGCTGTCGCCGAGGCCATGCCGGCGCGCTTGACCGGCACCGAACCCGTCAGCGAATGTGAGGCGGGCGTGCCGGCGAAGCCGACGCCGATGCCCGTCAGCACATACGGCAGTGCCACCAGCCAGTACGAGATCCCTTCCTTCCAGAACAGCAGCATCGTCGTGAAGCCGAGCAGGCAGAAGACGTAGCCGACGAGCAGTGTGAAGCGCGCGCCGTAGCGTTCGACCATGTTCGCCGAGTGCGGCGCGACGATGACCATCGCGACCGCCGCCGGAAGAATCGCGGCGCCGGCTTCGAGTGTGTCGTACTGCAGCACGTTCTGCAGGAACTGCTGACCGATGAACATCGCGCCCATCAGCGAGCCGAAGACGATGATGCCGGCGATCGCCGCGACCCAGAAGATCCGTCGCCCCGCCACCTCAAGGTCGTAGAGCGGCACCTTGAGCTTCTTCTGTCGCCAGCCAAACGCGGCCGTCGTCGCCAGGCCGATCAATACCAGCCCGAGCGCAAGGGCGCCGCGACCCGGCACCGGCGCAAAGTTCAGGCCGAGCACGACCGCCGCGATCAGCACGATCGACATCATGCCGCTGAAATGGTCGACTGGGTCGCTCGACTCGTTGACGTGGGCGGGGACGAGCTTCACGGCCATCACAAGCGCAACCACCGCCAGTGGCAGCGTGATCAGGAACACCGAGCCCCACTCGTACTTCTCGAGCAGCGCGCCCGAGACCAGCGGCCCAAGTGAGGAGATCGCGCCGCCGATGCTCGACCAAAGCGCGATCGAGCGGGTGCGGCCCGCACCCGACCACAGCGCCGTGATCAGCGAGAGCGTCGTCGGGAACGCCATGCCTGCGGCGACGCCGCCGAGCATCCGCGCGATGAACAGCAGCTCGACCGAGTTCGACTCGGCCGCCAGGATCGATGCCGGAATCGCAAGCGAAGTGCCGACGATCAGCAGCAGCTTGCGGCCGTAGCGGTCGCCAACTGCGCCCAGATACAGCACGGATGCCGCGAGACCAAGTGAGTACCCCACTGCAATCAGGTTGAGTGCGGTCTGCGAAGCATCGAGGTCCCGTGCGATGTCGGGCAGCGCGACGTTCGCGACGGCGAGATTCAGGTTCGCCACCGCCGCGACAAGGATCAGCGCGGCGAGTACCGCCGCCGGCCGCTTTGGAGCGTCGTCCACGACCAAAGACTATGTGCGATCGCGGCGGTCTCTAGGCTTCGCAGCTTGGACGATCGGCGCACACGACTCCTGCGCAAGCGCCGCAACCGGGTGACGCGGCTGCTCGGCGGCGAAGGCGCGCCGGTCAAACGGATCGGCCCGCTCTACTGGTCGCGCCGCAACTTCAGCTGGTGGATCGGCACGCTGTTCATGATCGGCTCGACCTGCTTCGCGGCGGGCACGGTGATCGCCGTCTCCGAGAATCCCAAGCCGGCCGGCATCGTCTTCTTCATCGGCTCGATCTTCTTCACCTCGGCCGGCTATGGCCAACTGCTCGAGGTGCTCAACGCTGACGGCGACGAGGCGGGCCGCGTCAAGCTGATGGGGATCCGTCGCCACGACATCGAGTGGCAGGCGACCTTTGTGCAGTTCATCGGCACGCTGTGCTTCAACGTCAGCACGTTCGCCGCGATGATCAGCGTGCTCGACGAGCAGCAGGTCAAGCGCTTCGTCTGGTCACCCGACGTGTACGGCTCGATCTGCTTCCTGGTCGCCAGCTGGCTGGCCTACGCCGAGGTGCGCGCGAACTGGCACGGCAGGCCCGAGCGCGGTAGTGAGTGGTGGGTCACGGTGCTCAACCTCGTCGGTTCGATCGCCTTCGGGATCTCCGCGCTCGGCGCTTACGTCGTGCCCGACACCGGCGCGCTGCTCAACGCCGCGGCCGACAACGGCGGCACCTTCATCGGCGCGGTCTGCTTCTTCACGGGCGCCTACCTGCTGTGGCCGGAAGCCGCCGAGGCCGCGGCGATCGAGGCGGGCGAACAGGCCTAGGGCGCGATGCTGTTGCAGTCGATCGGCTCCAGCGCCTGCTGGAACGACGACTCGAGCTGTGAGGTCGACTTCTTCAAGTTCGATTCGAGCCCGCTGATCGAGAGGCTCGTTCCCAGCTGCTTGACCGAGCTGGTGACGGCATCGCCGAAGCTGCTCAACGCCTGCGACACCTGCTGCTTCGGCGTCGGGCCAAGGTCGGGCTGCGCGTCCCTGATCGTCTTGAGGTCGTCCTGGATCGCGGTGAGGTTGCCTTTGACGCCGTTCAGAGTCACCGTCGTCGCCGAGTATGACGTCAGTTCGCCGACGTTCTTCTGGATGTCGGCACGCGCGCTGCAGACAGTCGCCAGCGCCTTCTCTTCTTTTGACTTGCCGCAGCCGGCGGCGACCAGTGCGCACGCCACGGCGAGGACGAGCATCGATGCACGCAGTGCGATCACGCCCGCCAACCTATCAATCGACCAGGCTCGCCGTCGCTGCGCGCAGATCGAGCGCGTGACGGGCGATCACGCCGAGCATGTTGCCGAGCAGCTTGGCCTGCAGCGCGGCGTCGGTGGAAGCGAGTTCGTTGATCAGTTCGCGCGTGACGAGGGCTGCTTCGACGTCGGTTTCGGCGACGAACACGGCCATCCGCGGAACACGGTTCACGTAGGCAAGCTCGCCGAGCGCTGCTCCCGGTCCGACCGACGCATAGCGTCGCCGCTTGCCCGGCTTGAGCTCGATGTACGCGCTCAGCCGGCCGCGCATCACCAACATGATCTCGTCCGCGGGGCCCTCGAAACCGGCGAACGCCTCTTCGCCGGCCGGAATCGTCACCGTCTGCATCAGCAGCCGTAGCTGCACCAGCTCTTCGGGCGTGCAGCCCTGCAGCAGCTCGTGGTGCTCCAGCGGCACACGCTCGGGCTCGGGTTCGGCCTCCTCACCGGCCAGCAACTGGTCCTCGCACCACTCCATCGCGATGTCGAGCTCGCTGAAGCTCTCGACCATCGAGCAGTACTCGGCGAAGACCTCCGCGTGTTCATCGGTGCCGCTGACCACGAGTGTGCCGCCGGCCAGTTTGAGGTCGATCTCGAGATCGACGAGCATCGACGCCGCCTGGTCGTCGATCCGCGAGACGCGTTCGAAGTCGAGCACTGCGAATCTGACCTCGGCGTCGAGCACGGCGCGCGCGACCTGTTCGAACTGCACGAAAGTCAACTCTCCCTGCAGCTCGAATGCGCCGGCGGCGGCGCCCATCCGCTCAAGCGCCAGCCGCTGCGGCTCGAGCCGCGAGCGCTTCGAGTGCATCTGAGCGAGGTCGAACGCATTGCGCACCGGCGACGGCGGGCGGTGGGCGGTTTGGATCGAGTGCAGTTCGAGCTCTTGAGACATGTCCTCGCAGACCCTGACTCCGCGAGCGCTGTTGCCGGCCTCGTCGAGCCGCGGCGAGAACACACCGATCCCCAGCTCACCCGGCAATACGGCGATGATCCCACCCGCGACGCCGCTCTTCGCTGGCAGCCCGACGGTGTAGAGCCAGTCGCCGGCGTGGTCGTACATGCCGCAGCTGAGCATCACGCTGAGCACGTTGCGCACCGTGTGCTCGTGCGCGGCGCGCTCGCCGGTCAGCGGATTGACGCCGCCGTTCGCCAGCGTCGCGGCGATCACCGCGAGGTCTGTGCAGTCGACCAGCGTCGAGCACTGCGTGAAGTAGTCCTCGACGACGGCATGCGGGTCATTCTCGATCGCCGACGAGCTGCGCAGCAGGTGCGAGATCGCGCGGTTGCGGTCGCCGCTGCCGCTCTCGGAGGCGCGCACGGCCTCGTCGACCTCCAGCGGCCGGCCGGCCCAGCGCGCGTAGGCGCCGGTGATCCGCTCACCGGGCGGCGTCGGCAGCTCACGGTCGAGCAGCCCGACGGCGGCGATCGCGCCGGCGTTGACCATCGGATTCAAGGGCGTGCCGGTCTTCGGCGAGAGCGTGATCGAGTTGAAAGCATCGCCGGTCGGCTCGACGCCGATCCGCTCGCCGACGTACTCCTCGCCACGCTCTTCGAGTGCCAGCGCAAAGGTCAGCGGCTTCGAGATCGACTGGATCGTGAAGCGGTGGTTCGAATCGCCGGAGGCGTAGACCGCGCCGTCGACGGTGGCGACGCTGATGCCGAATAGGTCGGGTTCGGCGGCCGCGAGCTCCGGGATGTAGTCGGCGACGGCGCCGGACGCATCGCTCGCGTAGCGCTCGATCAGACGATCGAGATACGCGGTCACCGGTGAGTTCGAAGTACGGACCTGCACGCAGCGAATCTATAGGTCCGGGCAGGTAGCTTTCTGCCGATGGAGCCGCCGATCAGCATCACCGAGCTCAACGACGGCGGCCAGACCGCCGAATCGATCGCCGCCGGGGTCGTTGCTGAGATCACGGCGGCCGAACGCACGCTCGACATCGCGCTCTACGACGTGCGCCTGCCCGGCCCGGTCGGCGACGACGTCGCTGACGCAATCCGCGCGGCGCAGGCCCGCGGCGTGAAGGTTCGCATCGCCTACAACGCCGACGGATTCTTCAAGATTCCGGTCCCGCCGCCGCCGAGCACGCGGCCGGACATCCTCGCCGAGCTCGGCGTGGAACTCAAGCCGATTCCCGGCGAGCCCGACCTGATGCACCACAAGTACGTCGTGCGCGACGGCGGCGCGCTGTGGTGCGGCTCCACCAACTGGACGCTGGACTCCTGGACCCGGGAAGAGAACCTGATCGTGCAGGTCGACTCGCCGGAACTCGCCGCCGTGTACGCACGCAACTTCGACGACCTCTGGCGCAAGGGCAAGGTGGAGGACTCCGGCAAGTGGGACACCACGCTGCTGCCGGTCGGCGACGCGCGCGTTCGCCCGTGGTTCTCGCCGGGCCGTGGAGAGAAGCTCGCGCACCGCATCGCCGAGGCGATCGGACTGGCGACGCGGCGCGTGCGGATCGCATCGCCCGTGCTGACGAGTGGCCCGATCCTTGCGACGCTCGCGGAGGTCGGCGCCGAGCAGAAGGTCGACGTGCTCGGCGTCTGCGACTGGACCCAGCTGCACGCGGTCTTCGGTCAGTGGAAAAACAACCCCGGTTCGCAGTGGAAGATGCCGCTGCTCGCCGGTGTGCTCGAGACCGCCCACTTCAACGGCAAGAACTCCACCCCGTACGCGCCCGGCCGCGTCCACGATTACATGCACGCGAAGGTCACGGTGGCCGACGACATCGTCTTCGTCGGCTCCTTCAACCTCTCACGCAGCGGCGAGATGAACGCCGAGAACGTGCTCGAGATCCACGACGCGGCGCTCGCGGATCAGATGACGGCGTACATCGAAGGCGTGCGCGACCGCTATCCGGATGTCGTGCCGCCCGAGATTGCGACGGCCCGGACGGCCGTCTAGTAGATCTCCGGCACGAAGGTCTGTTCGTCGATCGGCGGGCGCACGTAGCCCGAGATGTCGGCCTTCGGCGGCAACTCGATCTTCGGCGGCGTGTGGTCCTCGTAAGGCACGGCCGACAACAGGTGCGCGATGCAGTTCAGCCGCGCACGCTTCTTGTCATCCGCGTTGACGACCCACCACGGCGCCTGCTTGATGTCGCAGACGCGGAACATCTCGTCCTTCGCCCGCGAATACTCGACCCACTTGGCTCGCGACTCGAGGTCCATCGGGCTGAGCTTCCAGCGGCGCATCGGGTCGTCGACCCGGGCCTGGAAGCGGCGCTCCTGCTCGTCAGGGCTGACCGAGAACCAGTACTTGATCAGGATGATTCCCGAACGCACGAGCATCCGTTCGAACTCGGGACAGCTGCGCAGGAACTCCTTGTACTCCTCGTCGGTGCAGAAACCCATCACCTTCTCGACGCCGGCGCGGTTGTACCAGCTGCGGTCGAACAGCACCATCTCGCCTGCAGCGGGCAGTTGCGTGACGTAGCGCTGGAAGTACCACTGGGTGCGCTCGCGGTCGCTCGGCGTGCCGAGTGCGACGACGCGGGTTGCGCGCGGGCTGACCCGTTCGCTGATGCGCTTGATCACGCCGCCCTTGCCGGCTGCGTCGCGCCCTTCGAAGATCACGACGACGCGCAGACCCTTTTCGATGATGTACTGCTGCTGGATGACCAGCTCGCGCTGCAGGCGCTGCAACTCGTTCTCGAAGTGCTTGCGCGAGAGCTTTGGCTTGGCCTCGGCGGGCGACTCGCTCATTACTGAAAGCTAACGCGTCACGGCCGCCGCATGGGTGCCATTCAGCCAAAACAAACGGCCTCGCGATTGTCCAGTAGGACAATCGCCCGTCGTTCAGCGATTGGCGAGCAGCGCCAGCAGCTTGAGGATCTCGAGGTACAGCCAGACCAGCGTGGTCTGAAGTCCGAACGCCGTGTACCACTCGTAGTCCTTCGGCGCGCCCTGCTCGACCCCAGTCTCGATGAATGAGAAGTCGAGGGTCAGGCTGAGCGCTGCGATGACCGCGATCGCGATCTGGATCGCAATGCCGGTCGGCGTCGGTTCGTTGAGAAAGTTCAGGTCGGCGCCGAAGATCGACAGCAGCCAGCCGAACAGATAAAGGAACAAGATCCCACAGAGCGCGATCGTCATCACCGCGGCGAAGCGCGCAGTCACGCGAATCACCCGCGTCGCGTAGAGCAGCAGCGTCGCCAGAAACACCATCAGGGTCACGCCGATCGCCGCGCCGACGATCCCCTCGTAGTAGTCCTCGTAGACCCGCGAGATCGCGCCCATCCAGGTGCCCATCAACAAGGCGTAGAGCACGCCGGCCGGCAGCGCGATCTTCGGATTGCCGGCGGCGGCGAAGGTCAGAGCAATCAGCAGGATGTAGCCGAGGAAGAACCACATTCCCGACTGCGGCACGGCGTCCGCGGCGAGATCCCAGCCGACGACGGCGCAGATCACCGTCAGCACGAGCAGAAACAGCGATTTCGCGATCACTCCGCCGTAGCTCATCGTCGCGGCGTCGCCGCGCACGGCTTCGGCGCCGCTATAGGTCTCTGCATTCAGAATCTGTGTGGACAAGCCGGCCTCCCTCGTTTCAGCCGCGAAATCTACCGGCCGGGCGGGATAAAACGCTCAAACGACGCGCGCCGCCGCCGATACCTGGAAGATGACTCGACCGATGAACGGCAGCACGCCCGCCGCAGCCCCGCACCTGGAGGATGAACCGACCCGCATCGAGGCGCGGCTGATCGTGCCCTGCGTGGTCGGCACGCGACCCGAGGCGATCAAGATGCTGCCGGTCGTGCTTGCGCTGCACGCCAGCGAGATCTTCCAACCTGTTGTGGTCTCGACCGGCCAGCACCATCAGATGGTCGAGGAGATCTTCGGCGAGGCCGGACTGTCGATCGACGTCGACCTGTGGGCCGGCGCGGAGCGCGCCGCGCTCAACGAGCGCGTCTCGACCGTGATGCAGCGCTTCAACGACTTCTGCCTCGAGCGCTTCGGGCCGCGCCCGTCAGAGCTGGAGGAGTTCGAGCATGCGGTGCTGACCGGCCGGTACCCGGCGACCGTGCTGGTGCACGGCGACACGAGCTCGGCGATGGCTGCGGCGCTCGCCGCGTTCCACATGCAGATCCCGGTGATGCATGTCGAGGCCGGCCTGCGCACCGGCGGCACGATCCAAAGCCCGTTTCCGGAAGAGGCGAACCGCCAGGTGATCACCTGCGTCGCCGCGATGCACTTCGCCCCGACCTTCGCCAACCTCGAGAACCTCGTGCGCGAGAACGTGCCGATCGGCCAGGTCTTCGTGACCGGCAATACCGGCATCGACGCCCTGCGCTGGGCGGCCGGCTTGAACGCGCCGTACGTCGACCCGAAGGTCCAGGAGGCGCACGACGCCGACCGGCGTGTCGTGGTCGTTACCGCGCACCGGCGTGAGAACTGGGGCGCGGGACTGCAGTCGATCAGCAAAGGCATCGCGCGCCTCGCGACCGACCACGACGATGTGCAGTTCATCGTCCCACTGCACCCAAACCCGCGTGTGCGCCAGGAGCTGGGCGAGCCACTCGAAGACTTCGAAAACGTGCTGCTGACCGAGCCGCTCGACTACACCTCTTTCGCCCGCCTGCTTGAACGCGCCGACCTGGTGATCACCGACTCCGGCGGCATCCAGGAGGAGGCGCCGTCGCTCGGCAAGCCGGTGCTGGTCGCGCGCGATTCGACCGAGCGCGGCGAGGGCGTCGACGCCGGCACGCTGATTCTGGTCGGCACCGACCCGGACAAGATCGCCGGGGAAGCCGACCGCCTGCTCAGCGACCCCGTCGCCTACGCCGAGATGGCGAGCGCCGAGAATCCCTACGGCGACGGCTTCGCGGCCGACCGCATCGTCGCCGCGCTGGAACACCTTCTGCATACCGGCCCTGCGCCCGTGCCGTTCGGCGCCGGCTACGACCGCAATTCTGTCGCGCGCGCGGCCGGCGTGGAACTGCCGGACCGCACGCCGGAGATCGTGATCGCCCACGTCGAGCACTTCGAACGCGACGCGCACCACCCGCACGAGCGCGAAGCCTGGCCGCTGTGACGCGGGGCACTTTGACGACCGCGCTGACGATGCCGTTCGAGGGCCTCGCGCCCGGTTTCCAGATCGTTCTCTACATCGCCCTGATCACGATCGTCGCGATGTTCTGCTGGACCTTCGCGCTTTTCGTGCGCGGCTGGGG
>JBOGYW010000083.1:0-10798 GCA_050696815.1 Solirubrobacterales bacterium
CGAAGGTCCGGGAATGAGGCTTCGGTTCACATCTTCAAGCCCGATCGGTCGTTGGCTTGCTGGAATTGGCACCTTTCGCGTTGCCGCGATGGTTGCCGGGGTTTCATTGGGCCAGTCCCTCCACCCCTCTTGATGCGTACAGCTATGTGAAGACCATTATAGCGGCGGGCATGGCGGCGGCATGCGCCACGCGGCCATGTGTGCTGGATCTCACACTTACCCGTTTTTGAGTGTTGCTTTGTGCTGGCAAAAGGCCTACTTTGGCTCTTGAGCGGTGTCAATTGTTACGGATTCCAATTGGTAGCGCCGCTTGAACTAACGGGATGTCGACAGGGCGCAGGTAGCAACAGTGCCGTTCAAGGACCGAAACGAAGCGGGCCGAGAGCTCGCGCAGCAGCAGGAACTGCAGGAGTTGACTGACGCGGTTGTGATCAGTCTTCCTCGAGGGGGCGTTCCTGTGGCTGTTGAGGTCGCACGGGCGCTACGCGCCCCGGTCGACGTCATGCCGGTGGAGGAGATCTCCACGCCGGGCAAGCCCGAATACGTGGTCGGCGCGGTCGCGGAGAACGCGATCCACGTGATCGACTCCGAGGCGCTGGCGGCGCTCGGCGTGACGGAAGATTCCTTGGCCGTACGCGTCGCCGAGGCAACCGCGCTGATCGCGCGGATGTCGAAGATTTACCGGGGGGATGAAGGGAGCGCACTGTCCGTGGCCGGGCAGACGGCCGTCGTAGTCGACGACGGCTCGGCCACGGGTCCCGCGCTCGAGGCGGTCGCGCTCGCCTTGGCGCGCCGCAATGTCGCGGACATCGTGCTGGCAACGCCGGTCGCGCCCGACGGGTGCGTGCACGGCTACTCGTCGATCGTCTCGATCGTGCGCGATCAGGAACACGCGGACGGGATGGCCCTGGTGGGCCTCTGGTACGACGACTTCGCCGCACCCAGCGACGAGGTCGCCGCCACCGTCCTGCGCTCATACGTCGGCGCGTTGTAACGATTCAGCCACGAAGGGGGTATGACGCCCCCGCCCGGGCCCTTAAGTAGTTGAGGGGGTCTATGGCTAGTCGGAATGAACTCAAGGATGCCAGCGTCGATAGCGGGTTGTTTCACGTGTACAACCGCGGCGTTGGGCGAGCGAACATCTTCCGCGACGGCGCCGACTTCCAGCAGTTCCTTGACTGCCTGAGTAGATACGTCGACATCGAACCGCGTCTCGACTTGAAGTATCGGACCTATGTATCGCTTCGCGATCGGGTGTCTGTCGTGTCGTACTGCCTGATGCCCAACCACTACCACCTGATCGTCAAGCAACACGTTGCGGGCGGAATGCGCGACCTCATGCAGCGAGCGATGGGCGGCTACGTCAAGTATTTCAACGGCCGGTACGACCGGCCCGGGCCACTCTTCCAAGGTAGATACAAGGCCTCGCAGATCGGCACCGCTCGATACGCACGGCGCGCTGTCGCGTATGTCCACCTCAACAACGAAGAGCTTGGACGCGACTTCCGCTGGAGCTCTCATCGGATCTACGCGGACGACCATCCCTGCCGCTGGCTGGACGTCGAGGCCGGCCTCGCGCTCTTCGGCGACCTCGCCGGCTACCTGCGCTACCTCGATGCGTACGAGAAGCCCCGGTCGACCCGATAGGTAAGCCAGATCTACACCCTAAGCCCGTTCTTGGAACGGTTCCAAGAACGGGCTTAGGGTGTAAAAACCGCATCGGAAAGGGATGCGCCGTATGGGGGCGCATCGGGAGCCGCGAGGCAGCCGGTCGCCGCACCACCGACTGCAGGCGACAGGTCGGGGCGCACCCTGCCGATAGAATGGGTACATCATGGCTGTTCTGTCCGCAATCGACGAGCTTGATCACCCTCCGAGTCCGGCATGGCACCTCGCATTCGCAACATGCCCGGTCGGATCCGCCGTCGCAACGGACACGCGTCGGTAGAAGACCTCGTACCCGAGCGCAGCTCGGACCCGCGGGTCGAACTCGTTGAGCACGAGGGCATCCGCTGGATCAACATCGAAAGCTTCGGCCCTGCCGAAGAGAACTGGCTGCGCGAACACTTCGAGTTCCACGACCTCGACTACGAGGACGTCCGCTCGCGCAACCAGCGCCCGAAGATCGACGAGTACGACGACTACCTGTTCATCGTGCTGCACCTCCCCGTGTTCGACAAGCGCGTCGGCCGGCTCAACGCGGCCGAGCTGGACATGTTCGTCGGACCCGACTTCGTGATCACGATCCCGAACGAGGAGCTCAAGCCGATCGAGTATCTCTTCGAGCGCTGCAAATCGCACGAAGAGACACGCGAGCAGCGGATGAGCCAAGGTCCCGGCTACCTGCTGTACACGATCGTCGACGACGCCTTCACCAGCTTCTTCCCGATGCTGCGCAAAATCGGCCTCAAGCTCGACAGCGTCGAAGAGGACATCTTCGAGGGCCGCTCCCGCGAAGTCGTGCGCGACATCTCCAACGTCAAGCAGGAGATCATCAACTTCCGCAAGATCATCCGCCCGCAGCGTGCGGTGCTGCGCGACCTCGAGCGCGTGAAGATGCGCTTCATCGCCGAAGACCTAGAGATCTACTTCGACGACATCGTCGACGCCTCCGAGCGGATGTGGGACATGCTCGAGAACTACAAAGAGGTGGTCGAGGCGCTCGACGCCACCAACGAGTCGGTGATCAGCCACAGCGTCAACGACGTGCTGCGCATTCTCACCGTCTTCAGCGTCTTCTTCCTGCCCCTCACGCTGATCGGCACCCTCTGGGGAATGAACGTCGGCGTCCCGGGCGAGGGATCGATCCACGCCTTCTGGATCATCGTCGGCGTCATGGTGCTGACGCTCGGCGGGATGGTCGCCTACTTCAAGCGACGCGGCTGGCTCTAGCCAGGCCGATCCGCGGCATCGCGTTCTCGGGCGCCGTGCTGACGGTGTCCTTGCCGGACGACTTACTGATCTGCAGCGCCAGGTCGGCCGCGACGACCAGATCCTTCCAGGAAGCCACCTGATCCCAGGTGGCGTAGCCGATCGACACGGTCACGTTCGGCTCACATAAGACGTTCCAGTCGACCGAGCCGATCGCCGCGCGTGCCTTCGCGGCGGCACGCATGATCTCGGGCCCGTCGCCCGCGGTGAAGATTGCGGCAAACTCATCGCCGCCGATCCGGCAGACGGTCGCCTCGCGGCCGATCGCGCCGTCGAGCACCGAAGCGATCATCCGCAGCACCTCGTCGCCGCTCTGGTGGCCGCCAGCAGTGTTGATCGCCTTGAAGTCGTCGACATCCAGGAGGATCAATCCGCCTGGGGCGTCTGGCACATCCTCGTCCTCGAACAGCGCTTCGGCGCGTTCGGCCAAGGTGCGTTCGAACACGCGACGGTTGGCAAGCTTGGTCAGCGCGTCGATCCGCGAGAGCTCGATCGCCCGCGCCTCTGCCGCGCTCGTGCGGTGGCGGTTGTACAACAGCAGCGCCGCAATCACCAGCACTTCGCCGATGATCGTCATCACGCCCATGAACTGCTCGGCCGAAACACCGAAAAACAACGGCGTCGCGATCATCGCCAGCACGGCCCCTGTCCGCACCGCTGCAGCGCGCGGCGTGAGCGCATAGGCAGCGTGCGCGACGACCAGATAGACCAGCGGCAGCCCGGGCGTCGTGACCCCGCCGGTCGCGTAGATCACCGGCAGCGCGATCGCCACGGCGAGCGTGTTGCTGATGCGCTCAGCGGCGCGACGGTGCTCCTCGGGCGCGAGGCCCAGATAGCCGGCCGCGACGATGCAGACGATCGCCAGCAGGAACGCCGCCTGGGTATGCGGATCGCCTCCACCGAAGCCGACCGAAATGAGGATCAGCCCCGCTCCCAGCAGCCACGCGAGCGCAGCGGCCGGCGCGGAGCCGGACATGAACGAACGAAAACGCGAGGACTCCTCGTGCGGAGCGTCCGACAGTGAGCGGCCGCCCGACGTCTCCGGCGTCGGCAGACGCTGCGGCAGCGAAGACTTGCTGTCGTACATCCGCGAATCCGCGACGGCCATCAGCGCATCCAGCGTCTCACCGTCGGCCGGGTAAACCGCCGTGCCGATGCTCGCCGAAAGCTCGATCGGCGGAGCGCCTTCCGGCGGCTCGACACCGGTCAGCGCCAAAGCAAACGTTCCCTCGAACGAGCGCATCGCAGACTCGCCGGCACCCGGCCGCAGAACCGCGAACTCATCGCCGCCGACGCGCGCGACCTGGTCGGCGACCGACGAGGCCATTCCCAGAGCCTCGGCCGTGCCGCAGATCAGGCGGTCGCCGCCAGCGTGACCGAACACGGTGTTCGCCACCTTCAAGCCGTTCACATCGACAAACGCGACGCCAAGTTCTTCGCCGGCGTCGCGCGCCGCGGCGAGCGCTCGCTGCAGCTCGTCCTCGAACGTGCGCAGGTTGGCGACGCCGGTCAGCGGATCAGTCAACGCGAGGCGGCGCGCCCGCATCTCGGCCGCCTCGGTTGCACGCCGGTTGCGCGCGATCAGCAGAGCCATCGCCCACAACACGGCCGTCATAACGGTCGCGCGTGGCACGAAGCCGCCGCTGCCGACCTGGGAAAAGTCATAGACCAGCGGCGCCCACATGAAGAGCGTTCCCGTGATCACCTGCCGCAGCGCCCGGCGCGGCGACATGAAGTACGCGCAGTAGAACATCGTGTTCGCGTAAATCCCGATGTCCGGGCTGGACGCCCCGCCGGTAGCGGCGACGAGCGCCGCGGTGACGGCCCAGCCGGACGCGATCACGGCCTCCTCGCCGACCACGAACGCGCGCGGCGAGAGCCGCGGGCCGATCAGCACGCAGCCGAGTGACATAGCAATGGCCACGGCGAGGATCGCGTAGTAGATCGTCGCCGGCATCGCGGTGCCGTCCGGGCCGTACTGCTGGATCGCTCCGAGCAGTGCGGCCGCGCCCCACAGGACGCCGCCGGTGATCGAGCGGTTGCGAAAGTCTGGATCCGGTGCCAGGCGACGGTTCAATGCGGCCTGGCCGCCAGGAGAATCGCGATTCGATTTTTCGAGTGCGATCTGCGGAGCCGGCGGCTCGGCCGACGGAGGGCCATTGAATGAGTCTCCCGTGGGACTCATGCTCGTATGTTCTGAGCTGGTGTTGGCTGTTCCATCCATGGATTCCACCCGGTAGGACAGTCCGTGCGAAGGCTGTCCTTACATAATGGACATTCTCTTGCCCGATTCGGTCGGAATCAAACGCATGTCTAGACGGGCGTTGTACGGTCTCTACCCCATCGACAAGGGGTTTAGTGGCCTTATGATCGGCGCTTGAAGACCGATTGCGAGGGCGTTAACAACCGCATTCCAAAGCGCGTCCAGGCGGTCCGCGTTGCCGCGGCCCGGTCAGCTAGAGTCGCCCCGATGAGCATTCCGACTGTCGACATCGAGGACGTGATCGTCCGCGAACTGACCGTTTTCGGTGACCAGCGAGGCCGTGTATTCGAAGGCTGGCGCGCAGAGTGGACGCCCTTTACAGTCAAGCAACTGACCGAGGCCCGCGCCCAGGCCGGCGTACTCAAAGGCCTGCACCTGCACTACATCCAGTGGGACTGGTGGCGCGTGGTGCAGGGCAGGATGCTGGTCGGGCTGTACGACGCCCGCCCGCACTCGCCGACCTTCAAGAACCACGCGACCTTCGAGATGGCACCCGACGAGCCGTTCGCACTCGGCATCCCGCCAGGAGTCGCGCACGGCTTCTACGTGCTCGAGAACCTGGAGATGATCTACCTGTTGTCCGAGGTCTACAACACGGACGACGAGCACGGTGTCAAGTGGGACAGCGTCGGCATCGACTGGCCGATCGACGGCGACCCGATCGTCAGCGACCGCGACATCAACCTGCCGACCGCCGACGAGTTCGAGTTCGCGCCGCCGCCAGGCGCACCGGCCGCCGGAGCTGCCTGATGCCGAAGGATCGTCTGTGGGCGCCGTGGCGGATGCAGTACGTCGAGGCGAACAAGGACCCGAGCGAGCCGCAGTCAGGCAGCGGCTGCATCTTCTGCGACTTCCCGGCCGAGAACAACGATGAGAAGAACCTGATCGTCCACCGCGGCGAGCTTGCCTACGTGATCCTCAACGGCTACCCGTACAACAACGGGCACGTGATGGTGGTGCCGTTCGAGCACAAGGCGAAACTGCATGAGTTCGACGTGGCGACGCGCGCCGAGGTGATGGAGCTGACGGCGCGGTCGCTGACCGTGCTCGAGAACGTCTACAACCCAGGTGGTTTCAACGTCGGCATCAACCAGGGCGATGCTGCGGGCGCCGGCATCGGTGCGCACCTGCACCAGCACGTCGTGCCGCGCTGGGTCGGGGACACGAACTTCATGCCGGTCGTTGCCGACGTTCGCGTGTTGCCGGAAGCGCTGGACGGTTCCTACAAGAAGATCAGGGCCGGGTTCGAAGCAGCCGCCGGCGCCTAGGCGCCGTCCCAGATCGCGCGCAGACGCGGCGCCACGCCCGCATCTTCGGCGAGCAGCCGCCCGACTCGCTGATCCGGAGAGCCGTCGGTCGTCAGGTATTGGTTCATGTACCGGCGACCGAGCATGTCGTCGAACGCGGAGAACGGGCCGCCGCCGCGTGACATCTGGAGCTCCTCGCTGGTCAATGGCCGCTTTTCATCGGCCGCCCGAACACGCCGGCTGAACTGCCACAGCGCATCGGAGTCATTCTCCGGAAAGAACCGGTTGAGGTACTCATTGAGCGCGCTGCCCTCGAACACAAAGTCCTTGCGTGCGATGTTGCGTCGCAGCAGTTGGCGCGGGCCCCCGTCCGTCGTCATGTCCGCGAGCATCTCGCCCTCGGCGACCATCCACTCCAAGATCTGCGTAACCACGCCGGGCCGCGCCGCCACGTAGGCATCGAAGAATTCGCCGCTGCCGGCCATCGCGCTCACGTCGCCGGCGTCCCAGGTGGAGAAGATCCATGAACCCGCCGAGGAGAACAACGTCCACTCGGAAACAAACGCCGGCGCGAGCAGGTTGGTCACAGGCACGTCCCAGGCGCCGGTCGTCGCCGCATACGACGCTTCGTCGATCAGATCGGTGCGCGCGATGAACTCCGCAAGCGCGCGCAGATCGACGGCCGCCCGCTCGATCCAGCGGTCTTCCGAAACCATCCCGTCCGCGCCCGGCATCGCGAGGTAGACCTCGGATTCGCCGAGTGCCGCCGCGGCGCTCGCGAGCGCATCGAGATGGTCTGGATCGGCCCAGTTGATGCCGCCGTGCTCGTAGACCACGCGGCCACGCTCGAGAGCGCGAACGGGCGGCTCCGGCGGGCGGAACGCGATGTTCGCGATCAGCTCGTCGTAGAGCTGCCGGGCGCGCTGATCCTCGGCCGCTCCGAGCAGGCGGATGAAAGGTGGATGGCCCATCGTGACCAGGATAGGATTCGCGCCGCAATGACCGTCGACCAATCGATCTTCAAGGCCTACGACGTGCGCGGCACGTACCCGGACCAGATGAACGAGGACGTCGCGTACAAGATCGGTCGCGCGCTGGCTGTCTTCCTCGCCGAGGAAGCGGGCGAGCCGGCCAGCGAGCTGACTGTCGCCGTCGGCCGCGACATGCGCCTTTCGGCGCCCGCGATGGCGGCGCGCTACATCGACGGCCTGCGTGACGGCGGCGTCAACGTGCTCGACGTCGGGCAGGTCGGCACCGAGGTCCTGTATTGGAGCGTCAACCACCGCAAGCTCGACGGCGGCGCAATGATCACCGCGAGCCACAACCCGAAGGCCTACACGGGCGCCAAGTTGGTGCGCCGCAAGGCGCTGCCGCTGAGCGGCGACTCGGGCATCGGCGAGATCCGCGACCTCGTGGTCGCCAACGACTTCGGCGGGCCGGCCGCGACGCGCGGTGAGCTCGCAGCGGAGGACGTGATGGCCGAGTTCCAGGCGCACGCGCTGAGCTTCATCAACCCCGAGGCGATCAAGCCGATCCGCGCGCTCGCCGACGGCGGCAACGGCATGGCCGGCCCGATGGTGGGGCCGATCATCGACGAGCTGCCGGTTGTGGATCTGAAGACTTTCTACTGGACGCCCGACGGCAACTTCCCCGACCACGAGCCAAACCCACTGCTGCCAGAGAACCGCGAGTTCATCATCGAGAAGGTGAAGGCCGAGGGCGCCGAGCTGGGCATCGCCTGGGACGGCGACGCCGACCGTTGCTTCTTCATCGACGAGCAGGGACGCTTCGTCGACGGCGACTTCCTGACCGCCCTGCTGGCGGAGTCGATCCTGAAAAAGTTCCCCGGAGAGACGATTCTCTACGACGTACGCGCGAGCCGCGCCGTCGCGGACACCGTCGAGGCGGCCGGCGGCCACTCGCTGGTGAACCGCGTCGGTCACGCATTCTTCAAGGCGCGGATGCACGAGATCGGCGCGATCTTCGGCGGCGAGGTCAGCGGCCACTACTACTTCCGCGACTTCGGCTGCATCGACAGCGGCACGCTGCCGATGCTGCTGATCCTCGAGCTGATCGCCGAACGCGGCCAGACACTCGGCGAGATGGTCGGCCAGTACCACGAGAAGTACTTCATCACCGGTGAGATCAACAGCACCGTCGACGACTCACAGGCAGTACTTGCCGAGATCGAGAAGCGCTACGGCGACGGCGAGATCATGAAGCTCGACGGGATCAACGTCGACTACCCGGACTGGCACTTCAACGTGCGCGCATCGAACACCGAGCCACTGCTGCGGCTCAATCTCGAAGCCTTCGACAAGCAGCAGATGGAAGCCAAACGCGACGAACTGCTTGAGCTGATTCGCGCATGATCGACCGCTCCACCCCCGAGCTCGCTCCGCTGTTCAAGCGGATGGAGAGCGAAAACATCTTCATGTTCGAGATCCCGACGCCGTTCGCCGTCGGACCGGTCAACTGCTATCTGATCGAGGACGACCCGCTGACGATCTTCGACCCGGGTCCGAACAGCGGCGAAGCGATCGAGGCGTTGGTCGTGAACCTGCGCGAGCACGGCCACGAGCTCGCCGACATCGAGCGAATCGTCGTCACCCATCAGCACATCGACCACCTGGGCCTCGTCGAAGTCGTGCAGCATGCATCGGGCGCCGAAGTCGTGTGCCTGGACCGTTGCAAGCCGTGGATGGAGAGCTTCGACGAGCAGGCGAGCTTGACCGACCGCTGGGCCAGCGAGATGCTCGTCAAGCACGGTGTCGGAGAAGAAGTCGCCGTGGCGCTGCGCGCCGTCGCAAAGGCGTTCCGCGGCTGGGGCTCCTCGTCGAAGGTCGACGTGGAGCTGCACGAGGGCGACTTCCTTGAGTTTGCGAACCGCAAGTTTGAGGTCCTCTACCGGCCCGGCCACTCGATCAGCGACACGGTGTTCTGGAACGAGCAGACCGAGACGTTGATCGCCGCCGACCACCTGATCAAAAAGATCTCCTCGAACCCGCTGCTCGAACGGCCGCCGAAAGAGGGCGAACCACGCCCGCAAGAGCTTGTCGTATACATCGATTCGCTGACCAAGACGCGGGCAATGCCGGCGTCGCTGGTGCTGAGCGGCCACGGCGAACCGATCGACGACCACGTCAGCCTGATCGACGAGCGCTTCGCGATGACCGACAAGCGCGTCGAGAAGCTGTTCGGCATGCTCAAGGACGACGGCCCGCAGACGGCACACGAGCTGGCGCGTGGCACCTGGGGCAACATCGCCGTGACGCAGGCATTCCTGACGCTCAGCGAGGTGCTCGGCAACCTCGACATCCTGGAGAACGCCGGGCGCGTGGCGCCAACCGAGACCGACGGTGTAATCAAGTACGCCGTGACGGAGTAGTTAGCCGGTATATGGGCCTGTTCAACCGCCGGCGCAAGAAGTCGCCGACCAAACTCCCGGTCAATAAACCGGGCGAGAAGATCAAGATGCTGCTGGTCGTGAACCCCTACGCGACGACGGTTTCCGGGCGGCTGAAGAACGTCGTCGTCTACGCGCTGCAGTCACGCTACGAACTCGAGGTGATCGACACGCGCGAACGCAACCACGCCACCGCGATCGTGCGCGATGCGCTCGGCCGTGGCCACTACGACATCGTCTGCTCATTCGGCGGCGACGGAACGGCCAACGAGGTGATCAACGGCATGTTTGGCACCGACGTGCCGTTCACGTTCCTGCCCGGCGGCATGACCAACGTGATCGGCCGCATCCTCGGCATCCCCGACGACATCGTGGACGCCACCGAGCACCTTTTGACGATGGCCGACCACTTCGAGCCGCGCCGCGTCGACCTCGGCGACGCCAACGGCCGCAAGTTCATCTTTGGCGCCGGCTGTGGACTGGACGCCGAGATCGTCGAGAAGTGCGAGTCGCGGCCCGCGCTGAAGAAGCGCTTCGGCCAGAACTACTACGCCTGGTCGGCGGTCTTGAAGTTCTCGAGGCACCTGTTGGGGCGCGCGCAGCTGGAGATCGAGGTGAACGGCGAGAAGAGCAAGGGCATCGTCGCGATCGCGCAGAACGCGCGACCCTTCACGTACTTCGGCGAGCGCGAGATCGACCTCGCGCCCAGCGCCGGGCTGGAGAACCGCACGCTGTCGCTGACTGTGCTGGACCGCGCCAACCCGCTCGACTTCGCGCCGCTGGCGACGCGAATCCTGTCGCAGAAGGCCGCGGTGGCCGGAAACCGCCACATCCGCATCGTCGAGGAGTTCGACCGCGCCAGCGTGCGCAAACGCCGCCCCGACGGTCCGAAGATCGCACTGCAGACCGACGGCGACTTCATCGGTCACTTCGACGAGGTCGTCTTCACCG
>JBOGYW010000084.1:0-10622 GCA_050696815.1 Solirubrobacterales bacterium
CGGCAGCGGTCTGGTGATCAGCAGCGAGGTCGAGTGGCTGACCGGCGGCCTGGAGCCGAGCGAAACTGGCAACATCTACCAGCAGATCGAGGCGGCCGGCGTGCCGGCAATGCTGCTCGACGAGTACGCCGACCGGCTCGAATATCACGAGCCGTGGCACCTCGATCGCGACGTCTCACACCTCTTCCGCGGCAACCTCGACATCGCCGAGGCCGACGCGCTGCTCGAGGAGCGCGGCTTCGGCCACCTGAAGCTGGTCGACAACGGCCGGCTGCACCGCAAGTCCGAGGCGCTGAAGTTCGAGACCCTGCAGGCTTACCACCTGATCCCGCGCGCGGCCAGCAAGGCCGGCGCCGTCGCCCGCCACATGCAGATCCGTGGTTACGCGCCCGAAGAGGTGATCGCCTGCGGCGACTCGCGCGAGGATATGGAGGTAGCGAGCGTGGTCGGCGAGTTCTTCCTGATGCGCAACGCCCTTGATCGCGACGCTTCGCTGGGCGAGGCGGTCGGCCGCTTCAACAACGTGACCGTGACCGAAGCTGGTCACGGGTCGGGCGTGTACGAAGCCGTCGTCGGGACCCTCGCGCGGCGCTCTTAGTCGCGCAGGCGAATGTTTGAACGGCTGACGATCTTGCGGTCGCCCTCACCGTCGACGTAGGCGCGGTGCCATACGCGGCCGCTGTACTTGCCTTGCTTTTGCCAGGCGACCGTGCAGATGAACGCGGCGTGGTCTTCGCGGTCACAGGTCGATTTGACCACGTCGTGTGCGTCGTACCGCCGTCCGTATTTGTGACGCAGGTAGGTGCGCGTGTAGCGCGTCGCCTGGCGGCTCGTCATCGCGTCCGCCGCCGCGTTCTTCGCCCGATTTGTCGGAATCGCGGCAAGCTGCGCATTGTCGGCCTCGTGGATCAGGTGGTAGGAAGAGAGGTAGAACGCGTAGGTGCAGAGGTTGAATGCGGTCGGCACATTGAACTCGCCGCCACCGAGTTCACTGCCGGCGCCGTCGTTGATCCAGCCGACCCAGATGAACGTGCCGTCCTCAGCGCTTGCGGGACATGGCTGCCCGGCGCGCACCCATGTGGTCGCCGGAAACCACCGGCAGTCGGTCGAAACTGCAGAGGGAGGGCACGCGTCGCGTTCGACGGTGAGTGCCAGGGAGTAGAAATTGGGGGATGTTTGGGAGAGCCAAGTGACGGTTGCGCCGTCTGCCGACGCCGGGGCTGTGTTGAGGCCCAGCGAGAACACAATCGCCGCGAGGACAGTGGCTGTTGCCACCGCGCAGCGAATCTTGTGCATACTTACGAATCGACTCTACCGCGTTTGAGCTATAGCAAAATCGGCAAAGTCTGGACGAATATTCGCCTCGGCCGCTACTGCTCGGCCAGAACCGGCACTAGAGCGGCTGCGGCCTTGCTGATCGCGCGCGCGGTGCCGGCCTTAGTGACGCTCTCGAAGTCGAGGATCCGCGCCTCGAACTCCGTCATCCCGCGGCGTCCGACGATCGCGTGGCAGGGCACGCCGGACTGGCGCGCTCGCGTCGCGACCTCGCCGACGGCCTTGCCGAGCAGGGTCTGGTGGTCGAGCGAGCCCTCACCCGTGACGACTGCACGCGCCGCCGCCATCCGCGCATCGAAGCCGACGCGCTCGAGCACAAATGCGGCGCCCGACTTCAGATCCGCGCCGCCTGCCGCCCACAGCCCGCCGGATAGCCCGCCGCCGGCACCGGTCAACAGTTTGCCGCGTGGATCCTGGGGCAGCTCGTCGGCCAATGCGTCGAGCCGTTGAGCGAGCTTCTTCAGCTGATGCTCGTTCGCGCCCTTCTGCGGCGCAAAGACCGGCGCGGCCTGTTCCCAGCCGGCGCGCACGTCGCACAGCACAGTGATGCGCGGCGCACCCTTCAACCGGCCACGTACACCGATCAGCTTGCGCTCGCGCAGCGCTTCGAGCGCGCCCGCACCGCCGTCGGTGGTCGCCGTGCCGCCGACTCCAACAAATACATCGCGCGCGCCGGTCGCGCAGGCTGCGGCGATCAACTCGCCCGCGCCGCGCGAGCTCGCGGCAACGGCGTCGCGCTCGTCTTCCGCGATCCGCGCGAGACCGATCGCGTCGGCCACTTCGACCAGCGCCGAGCCGCCGTCGTCGAACACCGCGACGCGCCCCGTGGCGGTGCGTCCCAGGGCGTCGGCGCACGGCACCTCTACGACGGTGGCGCCGGTCGCCTCGCTGACCACCGCCACCGTTCCCTCGCCGCCATCGGCGATCCGGCAGCGGTCGACTTCGATCCCGGCCGAGCCGAGTCCCTCGGCGACGGCGTCGGCGACCTGCTCGGCCGTCAACGTGCCTTTGAACTTGTCTGGCGCGACGAGCACCGGTCGTTTGCTCACGCGCGCAGCCTAACCCGCGCTCACAGCGCTGCGTTAGCATTGCCGCGATGTCTCACGATCAAGCGACAGTCGCCGAAGAGGAGTACCTGCAGACGATCTTCTGGCTGCAGGAAGCCGGCCTGCCGATCACCGGCGCGAACATCGCCCGGGCGATGCAGCTGTCCGCGCCGACCGTGCACGAGATGGTCGCGCGGCTCGAAGCCGACGGCTATGTCAGCCGCCGTCCCGACAAGTCGTGGCAGTTCACGCAGCACGGCCTGACACACGCCGAGACGATCGTGCGCCGCCACCGCATGATCGAGCGTTTTCTCACCGACGTGCTCGACATCCCGTGGGACGACGTGCACGAGCAGGCCGAGCTGATGGAGCACGCGATGTCACCGCTGCTCGAAGAGAAGATGCTCGCCGCGATCGGCAACGCCAAGACCTGCCCGCACGGGCATCCGATCAATCCGGCCGACCGCATCCAGGGCGTCCCGCTGGGCGACTGCTCGCTCGGTGCGAAGATCACGATCCTGCGCTTCGAGAACGAGGCCGAAGACCTTCTGCACTACCTGATGGATGCCGGCGTCGAGCCCGGACAGGCGGGCGAGATCATCGAGCTCAACGACGACCAGATCACTTACAAGTCGGCCGATGGCGAGCACACCCTGACGCGCTCGGTCGCCGAGACCGTCGCCGTGACCGCCGACCCGTCGCCGCCGCCGCGCACGGCGCTGCCAGAGCAGCTCGTGCTGGCAAAAGAGCGTTACGGACGCTGAAGCCGCGCCGCGCGGTAGGTTGGCGGCGTGAACGAGATCGACTACGAGGCCGAGGGCCTGCTCGAGGGCGTCGTCGACGACGCCGGACGGGCCGGGCGCATCAGGCTGCTCGACTACCTGGTCGAGACAGAACAGATTCCGCTCGACGAGCTGAAGCTGGCCGCTCGGGAGAATCGCCTGTTGCTGCTGCCGATTGAGCGGGCGCTCAGCGGCGTGCCGGAGTACACCGCGCAGGAGATCGCCGATGCCGCCGGTGTAGATCTGAAGTTCTTTCTCGAGCTGCGGCGCTCACTTGGGCTGGTCGAACCGCCGCTCGACGAGCGCATCTTCAGCGAGTACGACATCGGCACGATGCGCGCGGTCAAGCGCACGATGGAGCTCGGGATCACGCAGGAGGGCGTGCGCGAGATCAACCGCGTGCTCGGCGCCTCGATGTCGCAGCTCGCCGCCGCGGTCGAGCGTGTGTTCCTGCCGACCTTTTATGAGCCCGAAGGCGATGAGCAGACGATCGCGGCGCGCTACGGCGAAGTCGCACGCATCACCTCGCCGGAGTTCGGCTTCGTGCTGCAGCACATCTTCAATCTGCATCTGCGCGAACAGACTCGACTTGACGTGCTGGGCAACATCGATGTGAATCTGCTGGCCGACACTCGCGAGATCACGGTCTGTTTCGCGGACCTGGTCGGCTTTACGAGCCTGGGAGAACAGATTCCGGCTTCCGAGCTCGGTGCGATCGCGGAGCGGCTGAACGAAATCGCTGCGGCTCTCGTAGAGCCGCCGGTACGGCTCGTCAAGTCGATCGGCGACGCCGTAATGCTGGTCTCGGCCGACAACGAGGCCCTGGTCAAGACGGCGCTGGAGATGGTGGAGGTCGTCGAACAGGAAGACGAGGGCTTTCCGCAGCTATCGGCCGGCCTCGAGATCGGCGAAGCGCTGGCCCGGGGCGGCGACATCTACGGGCCGGTCGTCAACTACGCGAGTCGCTTCTGCGACATGGCGCGTCCAGGCGCCGTCGTCATTTCGCGCGCTGTGCGCGACAAGTTGGAGAACGACTACGACTGGACCGAGATCGGCCGCCGGCGGCTGAAAGGCTTGGACCACTCCGTCGAGCTTTTCCGCGTGCGCAACAAGGGCAATCGAGCGCGCGACAAAAAGGCCGCGCGCTCAAGCACCAGTTAACTATTGATGCTCAACCGTTGATGATTGCTGCGAGGCGCTGGACGCCTTCGCGGATGTCATCCGGCGGCGCGCTGGAGTAGCTCAGCCGCATGCTGTTGCGGCCGCCCTCCAGCGTGAAGTCACTGCCACGCGTGATCGGCACGCCCTGCTCGGCCGCATCCTTCGCGACGACGTCGGTGTCGACGCCCTCGGGCAGGTCGACCCACAGGAAGTAGCCGCCGGCCGGTACCACGAAGCGTGAGTCCGGGATGAACTCGCGCAGCGCGCCGACGAGCGCGTCGCGGCGTTCGCGCAGAGCGCTGCGGATGGTCTCGATCGAACCCTCGAGCTTGCCCGAGCGCACGTAGTCGTTGAGAATCGCCTCGCTCGCCTGGCCCGGCGAGATGTAGGTGTTGGTGCCCGCGGTCACGAGGTCCTTGGTGATCGTCTCGTTGGCGATCGCGTAGCCGACGCGGATGCCGGGGCAGACCGTCTTCGTGAACGAGCACATGTAGTAAACGCGCTCGCCGCTCGGGTCCATCGACAGCATCGTCGGCAGCGGCTCGCCCTCGAAGGCGACGTCGCGGTAAGGGTCGTCCTCGACGATCAGGAAGTCGAACTCGTTTGCCAGCGCGACGAGGCGCTCGCGCTTCTCCAGCGGCAGCGTGCAGCCGCCGGGGTTGTGGAAGTGCGGAATCGTGTAGACGAACTTCGGAACCATGCCGCCGCGCAGCTCCTCTTCGAGTGCGTCGACGTCGAAGCCGTCGTCCTGTAGCGGGAAGCCGACCAGGTCGGCGCCACGCTGGCGCAGCATCAGCAGCGAGCGGTCGTAGAGCGGCAGCTCGATCGCGATCTTGTCGCTCGGGGCGACGAGGCGGTCGAACAACATCGCGCAGGCGTGCAGCGAACCGTTGGTGACGATCACGCGGTTCACGTCCACGTCGTGCTGGTCGGCGATCCACTCGCGGAGCGGTCCGTAGCCGACCGCTGTGCCGTAGCTGAATGCGCCGGCCGGGTCGTTGGTGAATGCGTTCTGCGCGGAGGCCTTCAGCCCCTCGACCGGAATCAGGTCGAGCGAAGGTGCGCCGCGCGCGAAAGAGATTGTTTTTACGTCAACAGTCATAGTGCGTTCAGCCTATCTTGCTTTTTGCGATCTGCGAGAAGCTGTCCATTTGCGCCGCCGCCGTTCGTCGTACTTACGAATCGATTGAATTTCGCGCCCACGGGTGCAGACGAGGAGAATGATTGCGATGAAGTACTTGATGGTCCTTTGGTACGACGAAACCGAGTTCGCCGCCGTGCAGCAAGAGGACGCGATGGCTGTGATCCAGCGCTACTCAGAGGTCACGGATTCGATGCGCGATGCCGGCGCTTACGTCGCCGGCGAAGGCCTGACGGACTCCAGCAGCGCGACCAGCCTGTCGGTGCGCGACGGCCAGCGGCTGGTGAGCGACGGACCGTTCGCCGAGACGAAGGAGCAGATCGCCGGCTTCTATCTGATCGAGGCCGACGATCTCGACGCGGCGCTGGCCTGGGCCGAGAAGATCCCGGCGGCCGAAAACGGCTCGATCGAGATCCGCCCGGTGATGGAATACCCGGAGGGCTAGAGCGATGTCGAAGTTCATGCTCTTGCTCTGGACCCGCGAGCTGACGCCCGACGAGCTGGCCGGCGACGAGATGAAGGCCTGGTTTCAGGAGTACATCGAGTGGACTCGCGAGCTCGAGGCGGCCGGCGCGCTGGTGATGACGGAGTCACTGGCGCCGACCGCGACCTCGGCGACGGTCGAGGTGCGCGACGGACAGCAGATCGTCAGTGACGGCCCGTTCGCCGAGACGAAGGAACAGATCCTCGGCTTCTTCCTGATCGAGGCGGAAGACTTCGACGCGGCGGTCCAGTGGGCCGCCAAGTCGCCGGCGGCGAAGCACGGCTCGATCGAAGTCCGGCCGCTGAACAACGCCCGCGAGATGATGGAAGCGGTGGCGGCGAGCTGACGCGGCCAGATGACGTGTCGGTCGATCGCGTGTTCCGGCGGGAGTCGGGGCGCGCGGTCGCGACGCTCGTCCGGCGCTTCGGCGACCTCGAGCTCGCGGAGGAGAGTGTGCAGGACGCGTTCGTGCAGGCGATGGAGCGGTGGCCGGTCGACGGCATTCCCGACAACCCGGGCGCCTGGGTGACCACGGTCGCCGGCAACCGTGCGCTCGACGTGCTGCGACGCAGTCGCACAGGAGCCGAAAAAATCGCGCAACTAGAGGCTGAACCAATGGTCGAAGAAGAGTTCGAAGACAACCGGCTGCGGCTCGTGATCATGTGCTGCCATCCGGCGCTGGCCGTCGAGGCGCAGGTCGCGCTGACGCTCAACCTGGTTGCCGGCCTTTCCACGGAGACGATCGCGCGCGCCTTTCTGGTGCCGCAGCCGACGATGGCGAAGCGGCTGACGCGCGCCAAGCGCAAGATCCGCGACGCGCGGATCCCGTTCAACGTTCCGACCGAGGAGCGCGAGCTGCAGGACCGCGTCTCGGCGGCGCAGGCCGTTGTGTACCTGGTGTTCAACGAGGGCTACGCGGCGACAGACGGCGATGTGCCGGTGCGTGCGGAGCTCTGCGACGAGGCGATCTGGCTGGCCCGCCTGCTGCGGATCCTGCGCCCCGACGACCCAGATCAAGCCGCGCTGCTGGCGTTGCTGCTGTTGCAGGACTCGCGGCGCGAGACGCGCGTCGACGAACACGGCGAGCTGGTGCTGCTCGCCGATCAGGACCGCTCGCGCTGGGATCAGAGGAAGATCAATGAGGGGCTGGCCCTGCTGAGCGAGGTCATCGAGTCGCGGCAGGTCGGCGTCTACGCACTGCAGGCGACGATCGCCGCAAAACACGCGACCGCCCCGAGCGAGGCCGAGACGGACTGGCTGGCGATCGCCGAGACCTATGCGCGTCTTGGCCGGATGGTCGGTAACCCGGTACTTGAAGTCAATCGCGCGATCGCCGTCAGCATGGCGTGGGGGCCCGAGGAAGGGTTGGCTGTGCTGGATTCGATCGACGACGACCGGCTGGCGGAGTATCTGCCGCTGCACGCCGCGCGGGCCGACCTGCTCGCCCGCTCGGGCCGCACTGCCGAAGCCGCGGTCGCCTACCGCAGCGCGATCGCGCTGGCGGAAAACGCGGCTCAGCGTGCGCAGCTCGAGCGCGCGCTGGCCACGCTGGGCGAATGATCAGCCGCGGCGCTGGAAGCGCTCGAGCTTCTTGATCACGTCGAAGTAGCGCGTCGGCGCGATCCGCAGCAGGATCGAAAGCGCGTTGGCGTCCGGTCCGATCAGGATCCGCGCGTGACCCTTCTCGACGCCGTTCTGAATCGTCTTGGCGGCTTTGTGCGGCGTCGTCAGCGTGATCGCGTCGAACTCCTTTTCGAGCGCCTTGCGGTCGGTGCGGCCGAGGTCGTCCTTGTGGAAGCGCGCGTTGCGCACGATGTTCGTCTTGATGCCGCCGGGGTGTACCGGGATCGCCATCACCTTGCTGTCGCGCAGCTCATGGCGCAGCGACTCGGTGTAGCCGCGCACGGCGTGCTTCGAGGCGCAGTACATGCTCTGCGCGGGCCAGCCGATCAGGCCGAAGATGCTCGAGGTGTTGACGATCGCGCCGTCGCCCTGCTCCAGCAGCACCGGCAGCCAGGCGCGCGTGCCGTTGACCACACCGTGGAAGTTCACGTCCAGCACCCACTCGTCGTCTTCGACCGCTGCTTCTGCGGCGAGCTGCGAGACCGTGACGCCGGCGTTGTTGAAGACCGCGCCGATCGGAGCCGGCGCCCACTTGACGACCTCCGCCGCGAACGCGCGGACGGCAGTGTTGTCGCGTACGTCGAGCTTGTGCGTGAAGACTTCGCCGTCGAGACCGTTTGCGGTCTCTTCGAGCCCTTCTTCGTTCCAGTCGCAGATGGCGACGGGGCAGCCCTGCTTCGAGAGCCGTTCGGCGAGCGCGCGGCCGATTCCCGAACCGGCACCGGTGATCACGCAGGTGCGGCCCGCGAGCGAGATTCCATCAGACATGGGGGTGAATTCCTTGCTTCCGAGGATGGGGTAAGAGACGAGAATGTATCACCAAATCATGTAATGGTCAAATCCTGTTCAGTCACTGATCCAGTCGATCAACCCGCCTTCGATCAGCAGCTCGGCGAGCGCTGTGTATCCGCCGCTCTGCGGGTGTGAGCCGTCCCCGGCAGCGGTTTCGCCGGTCCAGCGCGCCTCGCCCGCGAGCTCGGCGTGGGTAGGCACGAACTCGACGTTCTGTACTCCGCAGGCCGCCGCAAAACGGCTCGAAAGCTCGCGCAGCCGAGCGTCGGCCGCGGGCAGGTCACCGACCGGCGGCGGACCGATCACGAAGGCGGGAACGTCGATGGCGGCGGCTCGCTCGAGCGCCGCACGCAGCGCCGCCAGCGACTCTTCGGCGTTCATGCCGACGATCACGTCGTTGGTGCCGAACGAGAAGACGACCTTGGTGTCTGCGAGCCCCGCGTTGCGCGGATCGTCGGTCGCGCGGAGCCAGCGCGCGACGGTCTCGGCCGAGGTCGCACCCGGCACACCGTGGTTTACCGCGCGAAACGATCGCCCGTCGGCGGCCGCGCGCTCGGCCACTCTTCCGACCCAGCCGCGCCCTCCGGGGTCGCCGAAGCCGGCGACGAACGAGTCGCCGAAGAAATGGACGGTCGTGTCGGCAGCCATCGGGACCGCCTCACCGACTAGGCAGGTGCCCCGATCAGCTCCATCGCGATCTCGGCCGTCTGGGTGGGCGTGCGGCCGACGCGGATGCCGGCGGCCTCGAGTGCCTCGGCCTTCGCCTTCGCCGTGCCCGCCGAGCCGGAGACGATCGCTCCGGCGTGACCCATCTGCTTGCCTTCCGGCGCAGTGAAGCCGGCGATGTAGGCGACGACCGGCTTCGAGACGTTGGCGGCGATGAACTCTGCCGCCTCTTCCTCGGCCGATCCGCCGATCTCGCCGCTCATCACGATCAATTCGGTCTGGTCGTCCTTCTCGAACAACTCGATCACGTCGATGAACGAGCTGCCCGGAACCGGGTCGCCGCCGATGCCGACGATCGTCGAGTTGCCGAAGCCCTTCTGCGCCAGCTCGTTGCCGATCTGGTACGTGAGGGTGCCGGAACGCGAGACGACGCCGACGTTGCCCTCCTTGAAGAAGGATGCCGGGATGATGCCGACGTTGGCCTTGCCCGGCGACAGGATGCCGGGGCAGTTCGGCCCGATGATCCGCGTGCTCGGGAAGTCACGCTTGACCTGGTTGTAGAGCTTCAGTTCGTCGTGCGCCGGGATGCCCTCGGTGATGATCACCACGAGCTCCACGTCGGCCTCCGCGGCCTCGAGCGCCGAAGCGGCTGCGAACGGCGGCGGCACGAAGATCATCGCCGTGTTCGCCTGCGTCTGGGCGACGGTCTCCTTCCAGTCCGCGAACACCGGAATGCCTTCGACGTCGTCGCCGGCCTTCTTCGGGTTTACGCCGCCGACCACGTTGGTGCCGTAGGCGCGGTTGTTCAGGGTGTGGAACGAGCCTTCGCGGCCGGTGATGCCGGCGACGGCGAGGCGTGTGTCGTTGTCAATCAGGATCGACATCTCTAGCTCTCCTTCGCAAGGGCCACGACATGCTCGGCGGCCCCGTCCATCGTCTTCGCCGCGTACACGTTCGGCAGCGCGGCGGCTTCAAGAATTTCACGTCCCTTGACGTCGTTGGTGCCGTCGAGGCGCACGACGAAGGGCACGTCCGGCTTCAGATCTTCGAACGCGGCGATCAAACCGTTAGCGACCTCGTCGCAGCGGGTGATGCCGCCAAAGATGTTGAACAGCACGGCGTCGACCTTGTCGTTGCTGAGGATCAGCTGCACCGCCTGCTTGACCTTGGCGGCGTCGGATCCGCCGCCGGCGTCGAGGAAGTTGGCCGGCTCGCCGCCGTGCTGGGCGACCACGTCGAGCGTGCTCATCAC
Source organism: Solirubrobacterales bacterium (assembly GCA_050696815.1). GTDB lineage: Bacteria > Actinomycetota > Thermoleophilia > Solirubrobacterales > JACPNS01 > JACPNS01. The sequence continues at coordinate 10,283 of JBOGYW010000084.1, forward strand.
CAGTCCGGCACCGTTGCCGAGGATGCCGATGTTGCCGTCGAGCTTCACGTACACGACGCCCTGCTCCTTGGCCTGCACCTCAATCGGGTCGGCGTTTGCCGAGTCGCCGAGGCCTTCGTGGTCGGGGTGGCGGAACTCCGCGTTGCCGTCCAGCGAGACCTTCGCGTCGAGCGCCTTGACCTCGCGGTCAGGCGTGACGATCAGCGGGTTGATCTCGGCGAGCGACGCATCTTCTTCGATCCAGACTTCGTACAGCGCGACAAGCGCGTCGGCGACGCCTTCGATCACGTCGGCGTCGGCGCCACCGTCGGTGGCGATCTTCAGCGCCTCGTCCTTGGTC
>JBOGYW010000085.1:0-10587 GCA_050696815.1 Solirubrobacterales bacterium
CGCGCGAGATCGTCGACCGGAACTACGTCAAAGTAGGCGGTCGGTGAGCCGACGATGACCGGAATCGTGCCCGTGACGATGCCGCGGACCAGCAGATACATCCCCGTGAACTTCGCCGCAAAACCGTCTTCCCGGCGTCCGACGATAAGCGAGGGCCGAACGATCGACAGGCGCGAAAAGCTCAGATCGGCGACGCGCTCGGATTCCGCCTTCGACCATTCGTAGTTGTTGCGAAAATCCGTCGCCGCGCCCGACCGGCCTCCCGCGTAGGCGGTCGACACATGCACCACGTGCGTATCGGGAGCACAGACTTCGGCGAGACTTTTGACCGTCGCGACGTTCGCTCGAAACGCCTCTTCCTTCGTCATCGACCAGCGTGTGCTGGCCGCGGCGTTGACTACGACATCCCAGTGCCGGCGCAGCGCCTGCGGAGGAGCTTCGCCAGCGATATCCCACTGAACGTTCTCGCTTGCGTCACACGACGGAACGTTTCGCCAGACGCCGGTAGAGCTGATTCCGGCCAGCTCAAACTGTCGCACCACTTCGCGCCCTACCAGCCCCGCCGCGCCGGTGACAAGAACCGAAGTCAAGATTCAGATCGCGCTGTCAACCCGCTGATCGCGAGGTCGAGATCGTCGACAGACCGGATCGACTCCAGCGTGCTCTCGTCGAGTCGCGACACACCGAGTTCGTGCTCGATGACGACGAAGAGTTCCATCAATCCGATTGAATCGAATCCAAGGTCGTCGACCAGCCGCTTGTCCCCGATTGGGCCTTCCACCGGGATGGGAGCCAGTTCACGGACGATCTCGCTGAGGCTGGGGATACTCGTGGTGCTCAATTCTGCTCCCTGTTATGTTCACCGGTTAAGAGCTGTGCATTTCGGTATGCAGATCGGTCAGAGTAGTTCATGGACATCGCAGGCAATCTCCCCGACCACGGCATCGCGACATTTGGCGACGAAATCCGCGAACGCACGGAAAGCAGGCTCAAGCGCTACCACGATGTGGCCTTCGACGACGTATTGGAAGCGATCGATTGGCTGGCGAAGCCGGGTGACACGATCATCTGTGGTGGCTCCCTGGTGTTCGGACTCGGTAACCGCCTGAGCGACCTCGACATCTTGTTCGTTGGTGACCAGGAGTGGGGCAACACGCGCGTGCCGCTCGAGCATTTCGTCAACACCCTGCGTGTTGACTCGTGGCGCGCGACGAGGCCGTCGATCGACGAAATGTTCGCGTTGGCGGAAGGGGCGCTGCAGTCCGACGCTCCGCTTCAGGGACTGTTCGGCGACGTGCATCGCGACGAAGAGCTGCAGCTGATGCATCGCATTGCGTTCGGAATCGTGCTGCGCGGCGAAGCGAACGAGCAGCACGAAGCGCGCGGCCGACTGGCGCAGAGGATCGCTGTTCGCGAGTTCATGGAACGTTGTCGCCACGAGATCTTCCTTGCGCAGGTCTCGGCCAAGTACGGACGCCGCTACGCAGCTGTGCTCGCATCGCGGCGTGCCGTTGAAGACGCAGTCAATGCGCAGATCTATTCCGACGCGCCGTTCTCGCAGGAAAAATGGCTCGTTGACCTGGTCGCGGGTCGACCCGACCTCGCGAGCCGATACGAGCCGTTCCGATCGACCCCCGATCTGCGGGAACATGCGGAGTTCACCAAGCGGGCGACGGACGTCTGCGAAGACTTGATCGGCACCGTCCTCGACCTGAAGACGCTTTCAAGTCAGTGCGCCTGGACCGGCGATCTGCCGCAGGTGTTTCCGATCGGGAGCGGCCACAGCGTCGTCGGACTCGGCGACGGCACGCATTGGCCGATCGAGGAGAGGGAGTTCGATGCGCTGAATCGCCTGCTCGCGCATGAGACGAAGGCCTGGGAGTTCGCATCGTGTGACGAAGACGAAGGGCGTTTGTGTTTCGAACTATTCGAGCGCGGTCTGATCGACCTAACGTGGCACGAAAGCCTTTCGCACTCAGGGCCGGAAGAAGCCGGCAGTGCTTGACACATCGTCGGACATCCGCCGCTACTCGTGGTGTCGCGGCCACGCACTCTGGATCGTCGGCCTGCCGACGGCTGCGGCGCTAGAGGATCTGCGCGGCGCTATCGGATCTGACAACCCGGGCGTCGGCTGGTACGCCGCCCGGACGGTCGGCGAATGCTGTGCGATTGCCGCCGATCTAGTGCTGAACCAGTCGAGACCGCTGCCCCCGGCCGCCCTGCGCAGCGCAGTCGCCATGGAAAGGCTGGAGACGACCGATGAATCGCTTGCGAAAGCCTGTTGGCAGCTGATCTCGGGTGTCGACACGACGCTTGAGGCGGCCTACGAGCGTGCGCAGGCACTCGTCGCCGAGATCGTGCTTCTGACCGGCGACACACCCAACATCCTTTCGCCCGAAGGCTATTTTCCCGCGATCGCGATGGCGCGAGACTGGTATCGGCTGATGGATGCGATCGGCGAAGAGAGCATTCTTCCGACCGCCTGGACTGAGGTCGAGTAGACGATGCCGACCATCGAACTGGAACTCAACGTCGCTGCACCCGCAGCGCGGGTCTGGGAGGCGGTGACCGACATCGAGCGGATGCCTGAAATGGTCGAGAGCGTCGTTTCGGCGGAAGTGCTCGACGGTGATTTGACGCATCGGACGTGCCGCTGGGCGGTGACCATCCAAGGAGCGATCCTGCAATGGACGGAGACCGAGTTGCTCGACGCCGACAGCTTTCACGTGCGCTTCGAGCAACGGGACGGAGACCTCGACGTGCTCTTGGGAGAGTGGATGCTCACCCCGGTCGACCCCCAGCTCACAACCGTCCGCATACGTTTCGAGTTCGAGATCGGCATCCCGCTGCTGGCACCGATGCTCGACCCGGTAGCCGAACAAGCATTCACGCGGAATTGCGAAGACATGTTGCGCGGCATCGAACTGTCGTCAACGGTCGAACCTGCGCGATGACCGATGCGGAAGCTGTCTTCGACGCGATCTCGACGCACGCTTCTCGACGGCTCTCACTGATCAACCAGCTGGCGGGCGAGGGCGCGGTCGAGGCGACGGGCGAGGGCGCGCTGGTCACGCTTTCCGACGGTCGCGAGATGATCGACTTCGGGTCTTACGCCGTCCCCCTCCTCGGGCATCGCCACCCGATCGTCGTGCGTGCAGTCGAAGAGCAGTTGCGGCAGATGCCGATATCCACACGGTCGCTTGCGAACCCCGCGGCCGCCGAACTGGCGAGTCGGCTTGGCGGCATGCTGAGTGGAGATCTCCAGCGAATCTGGTTCGGGCTCAACGGGTCTGACGTCGTCGACCTGGCCGTGCGTCTCGCGCGTCATCAGACCGGACGCGGGCGGATTCTGGCGGTCGAAGGTGCATTTCATGGCAAGACGGCCGCGGCGCTGCCGCTGACCTGGAGCGCGGATTCCGATGATTTGGATCCGCTGGTGACTCACGTCGCACGCGACGACCCGGAAAGCGTCGCCCGCGAATGCGCGGCCGGCGACGTCGCAGCACTGATCGTGGAGCCGATCCAGGGTGAATCCGGCGTGCAGCCGATAGCTGTGTCGACGCTGGAACGCTGGCGCGAAACAACACGCGAACACGAGGCTCTGTTTATCAGCGACGAGATTCAAGTCGGCTTTCACCGCTGCGGCCACCTCGCGTACGCCGAAGCGCTGGGCATCACGCCGGACGTGCTTTTGCTCGGCAAGGCGCTGGGCGGCGGCGTGCTGCCGTTGTCGGCCCTCGCCTCAGGTGATCGCACCTTCGCGCCACTGCTGAAGGACCCGTTCTGGCATTCCGCGACTTTCGCGGGCAATCCGCTCTCGTGCTCGGCCGGCATCGGCGCGCTCGATGCGATCGACACGATCGGCGACCGGCCGAAAATGGTGTCGCAGGCGCTCGAGGTGCACTTGCGCGGCCTCGGTGATGATTTTCCATCGTTGGTCTCAGAGGTGCGCGGCGACGGTCTGCTGTGGGGCGTCGAGTTCGCTTCCGTCGAGGCGGCGGGCTTCATGCTGCTCAACTTGACACGCCTCGGAATGTTGGTTTCACCTTGTATGAGTAACCCCTCCTGCCTGCGCCTTTCGCCGCCGGCGATCACGTCCGACGAGCTTCTCGACCGCGCGAAAGAGCTTCTCGTCGCCGCGCTCAACGCGACGCTCAGCGAGCTGACTTGACCTGCGGCAAACTCGGACTTGCGCCGAAGAAGCAGCCGCGGCCTAGCCGGCTGTCGCGCCATCCGAGCGAGTCTGCGAAGATGGCCGACGGCGTGAACACGACGATCTACTACATCCCCGCTTCCCACCCCTGTCAGGCCGTTTTCAAGGCAGCGGAGCTGAAAGGCATTGAGTACAAGCGCGTCGTCGTGCCGCCGCCGATGCACAAGCTGCTGATGACGCTGATGTTCGGCGGACCGACGGTGCCGGCCGTGAAGATCAAAGGCGGCCCCGAGGGCGATGAAAAGATCCAGACCTCGCGCAAGGTCATGCGCGCGTTCGAGTCGATCAACCCCGAGCCGCCGCTGTTCCCCGCCGACGCCGCCCAGCGCGAGCGCGTGATCGCCGCGGAAACCTGGGGCGACGGCGACTTTCAGGACTGCGGCCGGCGCTTCTCGTGGTCCCACCTGCTGCGCGATCCCAAGGCGCTCGAGACTTTCAGCGAGGGCCACCCGGTCCCGTTCCCGAAGTGGATGCAGCGCCTCTCGGCGCGGCCGATCATCTGGATCCAGGCGAAGCTGAACAAGGCCAGCGACGAGAACGTGCGCGCCGACCTCGAACGCTTCCCGGCGATGCTCGATCAGGTCGACCAGTACATCGCCGACGGCGTGATCGGCGGCGACCAGCCGAACGCCGCCGACCTGCAGATCTTCGCCTCGCTGTGGCTGTGGCGCTCGGTCGAGGACCTGCGCGTCGCGATCGACGCGCGGCCGTGCGGCGCGGCGACGCAGAAGCTGTTCGGCGACCCGCCGGGCAACCTGCGCGCGGGCCTGCTGCCTGCCGAGTGGTTCGCGCCGCTGCACGCGGGCGCGCCCACTGCGGTCTAGAGCTCGCCAGTCTTTTCGACGCGCTGGTCGGCGACGCCGGTCAACAGCGCATCCGCACGCGTGCCGTCGGGCAGCGTCAGTTCGGGCTCGATCTCCAGTAGCGGCTCCAGCACGAAGCGGCGCGTCGCGATCTCTCGGTGCGGCAGCGTCAGGCGCTCGGAATCGAAGGGCTCGGCGCCGAGCAGCAACACGTCGATGTCGATCGGCCGCGGACCGTGCCGCAGACCGTCGGGATCGCGCCCCTGGTCGCGTTCGATCAGCTTGCAGAGGTCGAGCAGTTCGAGCGGCGCAAGCGTCGTCTCGATCTTCAGTGCGCTGTTGAGAAAGTCAGGCTGATCGAGCACCTCGCCCTGCGGCGCGGTGACGTAGATCGACGCGCGCGCGTGGATTGTCACGCCCGCGTCGGCGAGGGCCGTCGTGGCGGCACGCAGGTTCGCAGCGCTGTCGCCGACGTTCGAGCCGAGCCCGAGGTAGCCGACGCGCGCGATGGTCACCGTTCTTTCCAGACCTCCACCGAGACGTCGCCGACCGGCAGCGGGATCGGCGGCTCGGGCTTGGTCGCGCGGATCATCACCGACTCGACGTCGAAGTGGTCCATCAGATGGTCGGCGATCGCTGAGCAGAGCCGCTCGAGCGTCTTGTACGAGCGCTTCTGCGCCGCCAGCCACACCTGCTCACAGACGGCGGCGTAGTCGACCGTGTCGTCGAGCTCGTCGGTGACGGTCGCGTCGCAGGTGTCCAGCTCAAAGCTGATGTCGATCAGCAGCCGCTGGCCGACCTCCTGCTCCGCGGCGCTGACGCCGTGGTGCGTGTAGACCGAGAGGCCGGTGATGTCGACACTGACTGCGGTCTCGCCCTGTTCGTCGAAATCTTCTTCGTTGTCGTCGACCGACGCGTCGTCCGCCTCTGCCGGCGTTTCGACCTCGTCTTCGTCGTGTTCGTGTTCGTGCTTTTCGTCGGCCATCGAGCTGGCAGCCTAGCCAGCTATCGGCCGCTTCGCGACATCAAGCGCAGCGGCGGCGACGGCCAGCGACTGCGCGGTCTCGGCCACGTCATGCACGCGGAAGACGCGCGCGCCACGCTCCAGCGCCAAAGTGTTCGCCGCGATCGTGCCGGGCAAGCGGTCCTGCACCTCCACCCCGCTGACGCCGGCGTCCTGGGCGACTCGCGAGATGAACGACTTGCGGCTGACGCCGATCACGACCGGACGGCCGATCGCGACGATCTCATCGAGTCGCATCAGCAGCTCGAGGTTGTGCTCAAGTGTCTTACCGAAGCCGATGCCGGGGTCCAGCTGAATCTTGCCCTCAGGCACGCCTTCGCCGATCGCGAACGCCATGCGGTCCTCGAGAAAGGCACGCACATCGTCGACGACGTTGTCGTAGCGCGGGTTGTTCTGCATCGTGCGCGGCTCGCCCTGCATGTGCATCAGGCAGCACTGCACGCCGGCGTCGGCGACCAGTCCGGCCAGCAGCGGCTCAGAGATGAAGGCGGTGACGTCGTTCACGTAGCTCGCTCCCGCGTAGATCGCGGCATGTGCCACGCCGAGCTTCATCGTGTCGACCGAGATCGTCGTCTCGGGATGGTCGCGGTGGATCTTCTCGATCACGGGGACGATCCGCGTCGCCTCCTCGTCGGCCGAGACCGGCGAGGCACCGGGCCGCGTGGACTCGCCGCCGATGTCGACGATGTCGGCGCCCTGGTTGATCAGTGAGTAGGCGTGGCGCGAGGCCTGGCCCGGCGATTCGTGCGCGCCGCCGTCGAAAAAGGAGTCGGGCGTGACATTGACGACGCCCATGATCTGGAAGGGCCTCTGCGCCGAGTTGCTGTAATGCTCGAATTCGTCCATAAACGTGAATCCTAAATCCACGGTGAGCTGAGTTGACTATAAAGAATTCTCGCGTTGTGCGCGTTTCGACCGATCTGCCGGTCGCCGCCGACCGCGCCTTCGAACTGGCACACAAACTCGCGCTGTTCGAGTATGTCGTATGGCCGGTGCTACGGCTGGCGGTCAGCGACGAGCAGCGTGCCTTGGCGGCCGACCCCGAGGGATTCTCAATCGGCGACGATTTCTCGGCGCGGCTGTGGTTCTTTCAGGTGATCCCGGCCTGGATGCACCATCTGAAGATCGTCGCCGACGGCGACCTCGAGCTCTACACGAACGAGCGCAGCGGACCGGCCCGCCTCTGGAACCACCGGCTGACCTTTGTGCCGACCGGCGAGTCGAGCTGCCGCTACACGGACGCGGTCGAGATCGAAGGCGGGCCGCTCGGCCTGGGCACAGCCGTATTCATCCACGTGTTCTTCCGCTACCGCCAGTGGCGCTGGCGGCAGCTCACGCGCGTGCTTGCCTAGCCCTCGCGGTCGCCGGCTAAGCGGTCACCTTCTAGGAATGCCGGCGAAGCGATCGTGAAAACTCCGTAGACGACGAACGCGACGAGGAACCCCACGCCGAGCGCGAGCGTGACCGGGTAGTCGAACGGGAACAGGAAGCCGACCCCAATCACGAACAGCAAGAGCAGCTTCAGCTTGCGGCTCACGACTGCTCCTCCTGCGATTCGGGCGCGCGGAAGCGTTCGTCGAACGGCAGAAACTCCTCGGAGATGTCGCCGCCGAGCGCCAGGCGGTACAGCCACACAAGCGCCGGCACGAGCAGCACGAGGCCGATCGCGACGGCGATCAGCACCGCCTGCAGCGTCGCGTCGGGCGCGGCAGCCTGGTCGAGCGTGAGTTCACCGGGCAGCAGATACGGACTCTGGGCGAAGGCCCAGCCGAGGATGATCGCCACGACCGCGCCGGCCGAGGTTGCGCGCGCGAGACCGAAGCGGTTCGTCAGCACCAGACCGAAGGTCAGACCGCCTAACACCGCCGATCCGACCACGCAGACGAGCCCGCCGCCGGAGGTGAGGCCGTCGTAGAGCGAGCGCGCGTCGCTGCGCAGCACGAACAGCCCACCGATCGCCAGCGCGCCGGCGACGATCGCGGATCCGATCGCGCGTCTGCGGAAGGCCGTGACCATGTCGGGCAGCGCGAGCTTCTGCGAGTCGCCGGCCAGGAACACCGCCGCGAGGTAGGCGCCGGTCGCGACCGCGAGGGTGCCGATCAGCAGCGACGTCGGGTTCAGCCAGACGCTCCAGAGGTCAGAGGTCGCGTTGCCCACGTGCACGCGGCCGGAGGCGATGCCACCGATCGCGGCGCCCAGCGCGAACGGCACGATCACCGATGACAGCGCAAAGACAGCGCCGAGCACGCGAGCCTCGTTGATCGTCGCTGCCTGGCCGCGCACCGCGAAGGCGGTGCCGCGCAGAATGATGCCCAGCGATGCGATCACCATCGGGATCGCCAGCGACGACATCGCCGAGCCGAAGAACTTCGGGAAGCACGTCCACAGCACCACGAGCACGAAGATCAGCCACACGTGGTTGACCTCCCAGACCGTATGCATCGAGCGCTCGATCACGGCCCGCACGCGGCTTCCACGCTGCGCGCCACCGGCGGTGAGGTCCCAGAAGCCGGCGCCGAAGTCGGCGCCGCCGAGCACGGCATAGGCGCTGACGCCGAGCAGCGCGAGTGCGAGGCAGATCTCAGTCACCGTGCCGCCCCCTGCCGCGAGAGCTTGCGCAACAGCCAGACCACGATCGCGTACATCCCGGTGTAGATCAGCAGCGCGACCGTGAACATCGCCGGCAGCCCGGCCGCGCCGGTGACGGCGTCCTCGACGCGCATCACGCCGTAGGCGATCCAAGGTTGCCGCCCGACCTCGGTGACGATCCAGCCGGCGATCAACGCGACGATCGACAGTGGCCCGCCGATCACGACGCCGCGATAGAACCACTTGCTGCGCGGCAGCCGGCCCTCGCGCCACCACAGGGCCGCGTAGAACACGCCGAGCAGCGCGAGCAGCGTGCCGATGCCGACCATCACGTGAAACGAGTAGCGGACGACGTTGACCTTGCCGGGCCGGTCCTGCGGCGGCACCGCATCGAGCCCTTCGACCACGTGGCTCGGGTCGTGGTAGGCGAGGATCGAGAGCATGTCCGGGATTGCGAGGCCGCCTTTGACGCTGTTGGTCGACTCCTCGTAGACGCCGCCGAGCGTGAACGGCGCATCCTTCTGCGTCTGGCCCAGCCCCTCCATCGCGGCGAGCTTGATCGGCTGCTGCTCGGCGACCGCGCGGCCGGCCCAGTCACCGACGAACAGCTGCACCGGCGAGGCCAGCGCTGCGAAGGTGAGCGGGATGATCAGCCCGGCGCGCACGTAGCGCGAGCGGTCGCCCTTCAGCCAGGCCCAGGCGTAGACCGAGGCCACGACGAATCCGGCAACCACGTAGCCCGCCACGTACATATGCGTGAACTCATGCCAGAAGTAGCCGTTGAACAGCGCCTTCCACGGCTGCACGTTAGTGACGGCGCCGTTCACGATGTCGAAGCCGACCGGATTGTTCATCCAGCCGTTGACGGCGATCACCATGAACGAGCCGGTCACGCCGGTGATCACGATCGGGATGCCGGTCAGAAAGTGCTGGCGCTCAGGCAGCCGGTCCCAGCCGTAGACGTAGATCGTGATGAAGATCGCCTCGAGGAAGAAGCTGAAGCCCTCAAAGCCGAAGGCCAGGCCAAAGACGTCGCCAAACGTGGACATGAAGTTCGGCCAGAGGATCCCGAACTCGAACGAGAGGATCGTGCCGCTGACGACGCCGACCGCAAACAGCAGCAGCATCACCTTCGACCAGCGTTTGGCCAGCGCCCGGTAGGTCTCGTCACGCGTGCGCAGCCAGAGTCCTTCGGTGAAAAGCACCATCGCCGGCCAAGCAATACCGAAGCAGACGAGCGGAATGTGGAAGGCGAGCGACATCGCCTGCAGTTCGCGGGCCCACAACAGGTGTTCGTTGCCGCCGGCGCTGAGGTTGCCGGAAGTTTTCGATACGGCGGCGAGCAACGGCTGTAGAACAGCTAGGCCCATCGGCCCAAGACCCTATCTCGCCGAGCCGGCGGCGCCGTCAACCGAGGCTTTTGACGCGGGTCGCGACGAGCGTGGTCGATGTCGCGAACAGATCGCCACCGCCGACGCCGCTGCCCTGGCAGATCAGGGTGACCGTCGAGGGATCGTCGTCTTCATAAGCGGTATTGATCGACAGCGCTTCAGGCTGCAGATCGGTGCCACTGGAGCCGGGCAGAATCGTCGTCTGCGCGTTTGCAAAGACGCCGCCGGAGTTCAGCTGACAGAGCATCACCGCGTTTTCGCTGTCGTGGAAGTTGAGGCCGGTGGTCCCGGCGGCGATCGTCCAGCTGCCCGCGGGTAGATCGACCTGCGCGATCGTCGCCGTGCTGCCGTCGGTCGGAATCGGTGCTGAGCCCGGCTCGTCGTCCACCATTGCGACGCTCGGGACTCCGTCGGCGCCGGTCGCGCCCGTTGGCCCCGGCACGCCGTGATCACCGCTCGCGCCCGGCGCTCCAGGCGCTCCCGCGGGCCCGCCGTTGCCCTTCAGGGCATTGCGAGTATGCGGCGCGATCTTCTTCATCGTCACGGTGTTGTCGCGCAGCTGCGCGC
>JBOGYW010000086.1:0-10455 GCA_050696815.1 Solirubrobacterales bacterium
CGTGCCAGGCATGGCGGTGACGTTCGCGCTCTTCCTGATGGGATTCGTCGCCGCGGCGTACTTCCGCGAAAAAGAGTGGAAAACATGGGAACGCCTGCGCAGCACCCCGACCAGCCCGCCGCAACTGGTGGCCGGGAAGCTGATCGTTCCTTTCGCGCTCTGCGTCACGCAGTCGATCGTCCTCTTCGCTGTCGGGATCGCCTTTCTCGACCTCCGCATTGACGGCGCGCTCTGGCAGCTGCCGCTGGTGACGCTCGCCTTCGGCGCCGCTCTGATGTGTGGCGGGCTGCTGCTCGCGGCAGTGTGCCGGTCGATCGGTGAGCTGAACGCGGTCGCATCCGTCGGTGCGCTGCTGCTGGCGGCGCTCGGCGGCGCGATCGTCCCGGTCTCGACGCTCCCAGCGGCGGTTCAAGACGTCACGCCGTTCGTTCCGACCTACTGGGCGGTCGACGGCTACCAACGGGTGATCTGCGGAAGCGGGGGATCGATCCTGGCCCCCTGCGCAGAACTTTTCGCCCTGGCGGTGGCGCTTGCGGCGATCGCGATCGTGAGGCTACGATCGAGCTCTTGACAGTGGACATTTCGAGTGCCGCCTCGGGCGGCCCGAGCCCGGAACTTCCGATGAACCCGCTTTCTGACAGCACTCATCTGCGCTTCGATCGCGCAACTTGGAAGACCGCGGACTTCCTTCGCGGATCGGCTGCGCCAGTCGCAAGGCCCTACACGCTCCCCGCGTCGATCGACGGGTTCGAGGCCGACGAGATCGAAGCGATCTTCATTCCGCTCTGCGACTTGATTCAAGCTCGCGTGAGCGCCAGAGATGCACTCGCGGTTTCAACGTTCGATGCAGCGGGAGCCGAGCGGCGGCAGGCGCCATTCGTCGTCGGTGTCACGGGCAGCGTCGCCGTCGGCAAGAGCGCTATCGCCTCGCTGCTCGAAGGCCTGCTGACCTCTGCGGGCGACGCCGCAGCAAAAGCGATCTCCACCGACGCGTTCATCCTGCCAAACGCCGAGCTTGAGCGACGCGGCCTGATGGGTCGAAAAGGTTTTCCCGAAACCTATGACACGGCGAGACTGGCGGACTTTCTCGAGCAGGTCAAGAGCGGCGTCGACGTAGTCGAGATTCCGGTGTATTCGCACACCCTGTACGACATCGTGCCCGGTGAACGCCAGTCCGTAGCCATTCCCGAGATCCTGATCGTCGAGGGCGTAACCGTTCTGCAGAAAGCGGAGCACGCGCCGTCGATCTCGGACAACCTCGACTTTTCGATCTATGTGGACGCCACGATCGAGGACATCAAGCGGTGGTATCTGGACCGCTCCGAGCTGGACCGGGCCGATCAACTCGCGGGAGTCCGAGAGCACGACGCGGCGACTACCTGGGAAAAGATCAACGTGCCCAACCTCGTGCAGAACATCGAGCCGACGAAGCAGCGCGCCGACTTGATCCTCAGCAAGGCGTCGAACCACAGGATCCGCGAGCTGTTCCTGCGAGTTGAGTAAGTGGACGGCGCGACGACAGGGAAACTGCCCGAGGGCGGACGGATCGGCATCGTCGGACGAGGGCGGGTTGGCGGCGCGTTCGCGAAGCAGCTTCGCCTCGCCGGCCAGACCGTCGTCGGCCCGCTCGGCCGCAGCTTCGACTACGACGAGTTTGATCTCGCTCTGCTCTGCGTGCCCGACGCGGCGATCGCCGACGTGGCGGCAGCGATACCTGCAGAGAAGATGCTCGGGCACTGCTCGGGCGCGACTCCACTTTCCGCGCTCACGCCGCACCCGGCATTCTCCATCCATCCGCTGACGACGGTTGCGTCGGAGGACACCGCGTTCGCGGGCGTCCCCGGAGCGGTCTCCGCGAGCGGGCCCGAGGCGTACGCCGCAGCAGTATCGATCGCCGAAGCGCTTGGACTGCGTGCCATCGCGGTCGAGGAAGACCGTCGAGCCATCTACCACGCGGCCGCTTCGGCGGCGTCGAACTATCTGGTGGCGACCGGTTGGCTCGCGGAGCGCTTTGCGTCGCACGCGGGGCTAGAGCGCGAAGATCTCCGGGCGATCGCCAGCCAAGCGCTTGAGAACTGGCTGTCGCTTGGCGCTGAGCAAGCGCTCACCGGGCCGATCGCCCGCGGTGATTTCGTCACGCTCGAGCGGCAGCGTCAGGCCGTAGGCCGTTTTGAACCCGACCTTCTGGAGGCATTCGACGAGTTCGCCGACGCGACTTCACAGCTCGCAGACACGCGAAATCAAAACCTGTCCCAGGTCAATGGCGCTCGAGGCTCCTAGAACAGTGGCCGGGAAAAGCGCAAATTCACGCGTCGTCGAATCGGTGTCGCGAGTGCTGGATGCCCACTTGAATCGAGCTTCCGAGGGCATGGCACCGGTACTCGACAGCTCCCCACCGGACGAGCTGGAACGTCTGCTGAGGCTCGAGCAGCTGCTCGCGCGCGACGGGCTCGACGACGATGAGCTGGTGGAGTTCATCGAAGACTATTTAGAAGCGTCGGCGCGCATCGACCATCCCAGGTTCCTCGCGCACCAGATCGCGCCGCCGGCGCCGGAGTCATCACTTGCCGACATGGTCCAGGGCGCGATCAACAACCACTCGACGGTGTTCGAGCTGGGGCCGTCGGCGATCGCGACCGAGCAGGCGTCGATCCGCTGGATGCTGGAGAAGGTCGGTTGGCGATCGAGCGGAAAGGGCCTCCTGACCCACGGTGGCTCACTCGGCAATCTCACGGCGCTGCTCTGCGCGCGGGCGCAGGCCGCGCCGGAAGCGTGGTCGGAGGGCGTCGGACGCGATCTCTGCATCTTCGCCCCGGACTCGGTCCACTACTCGATCCAGCGAGCGGCGGCGATTCTCGGGCTCGGCGAGCGTGGCGTCGTCAAGTTGCCTACCGATCCGGTCGGGCGCATCGATTCGAGCAAGCTCGAATCGACCGTAACCGCCGCCATCGCCGAAGGCCGTCGTCCAGTGGCGTTGGTTGCCAACGCTGGAGCGACGGCCACCGGCCTGTACGACGACCTGTCGGCCGTCGCCGCGGTCTGCGATGAATACGGCGTCTGGATGCATGTCGACGGCGCGCACGGCGCCTCGGCTTTGATTTCCAGCGCAAACCGGCACCTGTTGGCAGGGATCGAGCACGCAAACTCGCTTGTCTGGGACGCCCACAAGATGCTCCGCGTCTCGGCACTCTGCACAGGACTGCTGGTGCGCGAGGGCGAGCAGCTTTCAAACACCTTCAGGCAGGAGGCGAACTACCTGTTGCCCGGTGAGAGCGGCCACTCCGAGCTGGCCGCTCAAAGCTTCGAGTCGACGCGCGCGGCCCTTGGGCTGAAGCTATTCCTGACGATCGCTCGCAGTGGCGAGTCGAGCCTCGGAGCGTACGTCGACCGGCAGTACGAGCGAGCCAAGTCGCTCCACCGCAGGCTGCAAGCGACCGGCAACTTCGAATGCCCATACTTTCCGGACTCGAACATTCTCTGTTTCCGTTACGGATCGAGCGACACCCTGCAGCTGTCGATCCAGAGACATCTGCTCAAGCATCACGACTGCTCGATCGGAACGACCGTCTTCGGCGGCCGTAGATATCTCCGTGCGTGCCTGATGTCGCAGTTCACGACCGATGACACGCTGGACGATCTGATCGACTGGGTGCAGGAAGCCGCGCTACAGCCGGCGGCTCAATAGCTGACCAGCGGCTTGAGGTTTCGGCCGTCGATTCGACGGATTATCAGCGATTCGATGTCTGGATCGAGCGGCTCAAAGTTCGCGATGTAGAAGTGCTCGAGCAACAGCAAGCTCAGCAGCTGGATGTATGAGTGCGTATGGGGAAACGCGACCTTGCCGTCCTCGCGCGAGTGCGCGAGCGCAACGACCTCGGCCGCGCCGGCCCCGGCGACGGTCGACTTCGCAAGGTTTTCCGGCGACGTCATAGCCGCCACCCAGTCGTCGGCTTTGCCGCGCAACAGCGATTCCGCGCCGGGCGCACGCATGCCCTGCTTGGGGCGGGCGGCCACGCTCGGCGGCAGCGCGTCGCGGTAGGCCTGCCGAAGCACGTACTTGTCGGCTCGCCCGTCGCGGAGCTTCAAGTCTTCGCTAAACGTGAATGCTGCGCCGACGACGGCTGGATCGAGAAATGGATACCTGGCTTCCATCTGAGAGCCGGCGCCGACCCGGTCACACTGGCACGGCAGTCCGTATCCGCTGAGGATCGTGACGAAATCAAGGACCTGCGCTCTGCCGAGGAACGATCGCGAATCGAACTCCACATCGAACTCGCGAACGGCCGCCAAAAAGTCCGCGTCGAGCGAAGTCTCGTCGCAGTCGAGCGCAAGAGCCGAGAACGGCTCCGCTAGAAACCGTCTCACGTGGGCGCCGAATGGCAGGCCGGAGAAATCCGCTCGCTTGTAGAAATCAACGATCTCCTGGGACTTCACCGAAGAGGTCTTGAAGTAGTCGAAAAACAGTTGGTCCAGCCAGGCCAGGCGCGCTTCGTCGCCGTCGAACCGGGCGAAGCCGTCGAGAAACGCGGCCTCCTTCATGATGTCGTAACCGAGGAACACCTCGTCTGCGCCTTCGCCCCCAAGCACGACGCGGATGTTTGATTCATGCACGTGCTGCGCGAGGATGCGAGAAGCAACAGGCGCCGTGCGGTGTAGTACGGATTCGGCCTGCCGCACGACCGTAGGAAAGCTGTCTCTCACGTCCGCGCGCGAGACGCGAACCTCAGAGTGATCCGTGCCCATCCATTCAGCGACCTCGCGTGCTTGGCTGGATTCGTCGATCGCCGGATCGTCGAAGGCAACCGAGAAAGTCTTCATCTCGTAAGGAAGCTGCTCTCGAGCGACGTTGGCGACGATCGCCGAATCGACTCCCCCGCTGAGAAACGCTCCGACCTCAAAATCGCCTCGCAGCCGCAGTTCGACGCTTCGTTCGACGGCTCCACGCAGAGTCTCCGTGGCGTCGGCGAGCCGGTCGACCGTCGCCGCCGCGGGACTCGGGAAGCCTGCATACTGGACGACGTCCAGCTCGCCTTCGGCGAACACCGCGTAGTGCCCCGGCGGCAGGCTGTTGACGCCGCCGAAACAGGTCGCGGTTGGGTTCGGACTCCAGAATCTCGCCGTTTCCGCGACGCCGGCGACTGAGATCTCACGCGCGACGAGCGGGAGATTGAACAACCCTTTGATCTCGGAAGAGAACGCGAGTCCGTCGTCGATTCGGGAGTAGAAAACAGGACGCTCGCCAAACCGGTCGCGGCCGAGCAGCATCTTTCGATCGACGCGGTCGTAGAAGACGAAACCGAACTGCCCATTCAGCATCGGCAACGCGTCCGTTCCCCACTCCGCGAGCGCGTTGACCAGGACCTCCGTGTCGGATCGCGTACGAAATTCCCGGCCGAGCGCCACTAGCTCAGCGCGCAGCTCGATGAAGTTGAATATCTCGCCGTTGAAGCCGAGCCAGTATCTGTCTTCATCCGCCGACATCGGCTGCTGGCCGCCGGGACGATCGATTATCGCGAGCCGTGCGGTGCCAATTCCGATCGTCTCGTCGAAGTAGTAGCCCATCTCCTCGGGTCCGCGATGAGCGATCCCGGCGATCATTTGGTGCAGGAAACCGACGGCCTCGTCCGCCGTCTCCGCCAAGTCAAAAAAGCCGGAGAAACCACACATCGGCTAAGCGCTCCTGAGATAGCGAAGTCGCTGCCACTCGGAGACGTCCGCGGCCTCGAGCTCGCATTCTCGCGCGCAGATCGCGCCGAACATCGAGACGAACTCGCTACCAAAGACGCCGGCAGCGAGCGAACTCTCGCTGAAGCGAGCGGCGGCGGCGCGCAGGTCCGGCGGCAGCGGCTCGACGTGCTCGTTCGCATAGCCATCGCCGGACACCGCGGGCGGACACGGAAGTTCTCGCCGCACGCCGTCGCAGGCAGCGCCGATGTGGGCGGCGATCACGAGGTACGGGTTGGCGTCGGCCGCGGCTTCGCGCATTTCGATTCGAGCGCCAAGCGAATCCGCGCCGATGACTCGCACGGCGACGGTTCGATTGTCCACGCCCCACGAACTGTTCGTCGGCGCGAATGAATAGGGCGCGAGCCGCCTGAACGCGTTCGGCGTCGGCGACGACACGGCCAAGAAGTCAGGAAGATTCGCGACCACACCGGCAAGCGCCTGCTCGCCGACCTTCGACAGCAGCTCGCCAGAACCGTCGTCCGCAAAGAGGTTTGTGCATTCGGCTTCGTCCCACATGCTGAGGTGAATGTGAAGGCCGCTGCCCGAGAGCTCGGCGAACGGCTTCGCCATGAACGTCGCGCTGGCGCCGAAGGTCGCGGCGACCGCCTGCGCGCCATAACGCAGCACCATCGCGTCGTCGGCCGCGCGCAGGGCGTCGGCGTAAAGCGCGTTGACCTCGACCTGACCCGGCGAATACTCGGCGTTGCTGGACTGGATCACCACTCCTGCGCCCGCAAGGCTTCGTCGGATTTCAGCAACCAGCGGCTCGATCCCCTCGCCGTCGTCGACGCCATAACAGGGGATGCGGTCCAAGGCAGGCTTCTTCGATTCACGGTCGAGCACGTAGAACTCGAGCTCGGCGCCGACCTTCGGCGACAGACCGATTTCGCGCGCCGATTCGACTGCGCGCCGCAAAACCCGGCGCGGCGAGATCTCCACCGGCAGGCCGTCCTTCGTGACGACGTCGCACCAGACGAGCGCGTAGCCGGGCCGCCACGGAATGATGCGGAGCGATTCGAGGTCCGGGATTAGCGAAACATCGGGGAAACCGTTGCTCCAGTCCGAGAAGGAATGGTCGACCAAATCGGCGGCGTGGTCAAAGACGAAGATCGCGGAAGAAAGCGCAACTCCCCTGCTGAGGCAGGCGAGAAACTCATCGACCGGCACGCGCTTGCCCCTGATCACCCCGGTCAGATCGACCGTGCAGACTTCCACCGTATGAATCTGGCCATCTTCAAGAAACTCCGCGAGCTCGGCCTCGGCAACGCCGACGCGGCCCCAGGCCGAGGATTTCGGCAGCGCTTTCATGCGAGCTCCGCGTAGCCGGCGACGTTGTCGATCAAGCGCGTGCCACCGAGCCGCGCGGCGACGACGACCCGGGCTTGAACAGTGTCATCGTCGGCCCACTCCAGGTTGCGCGGGTCGACGACTTCGAGGTAGTCGACTGACCGGAATCCCGCCGCGACAAGCCGGTCGCCCGCCTCCGCCGCACGCTTTCGCAGCGCCGACGCGGGCTCGCCGGCCGATCGGGCCAGCTCCAAGAGCTCACGATGGAGCAGGGGCGCGATGTCGCGCTCTTCTGCCGACAAGTACGCATTGCGCGACGAATAAGCAAGCCCGTCAGCTTCGCGAAACGTTGGCGATGAGACGACCTCGACCGGAATACTCAAGTCCAGCACGAGGCGCCTGACGATCTGCAGCTGCTGAAAATCCTTTTCACCCCACACCGTGAAATCGCACTGGGTGACTTGAAGCAGCTTTGTGACGATCGTGCATACGCCGTCGAACAGATCCGGCCGAAAGGCCCCACACAGTCGTGTGCCGAGCGACCCGATCGAAACCTGCGTTTCGAAACTGCGCCGCGGATCGCCACTGCCGAGGAACAGGTCGTCGTCAGTCGGCATGAACACCGCGTCGCAGCCGGCCTCGCCCAGCGCGCGAAGGTCGCCCGCTTCGTCCCGCGGATAAGTCTCAAAGTCTTCCTCGGGTCCAAACTGCAAGGGGTTCACGTAGATCGTCGCGAGCACGCGGTCGGCGTGCTCCTTTGCCGTCGCGATCAGCGACTGATGGCCCGCATGCAGCGCGCCCATCGTCGGAACCGAAGCCGAGGCGTGCCCATCGCGCCGCCACTCACCGACGAGCCGGCGCAGCTCGTCGACCTTGCGTACGACCGTTACTTCGCCGGACCTGCGGAGGCTGCTGTGCTCGTGAACTTTGACGCTCAACTATCCACCACCAACAGTGTTTCGTCGGTCCATTCACGGTTGGCGAGCATCTCCCGACACCTGCTTCGGCGCGGCTTCCCGGAGGTCGTTCGCGGGATCCCGGCGGGTGCAACGATCGCAATCGTCGAGGGGCGAAAGTCAAGCGCCTCCACGGCCGACGCACGGACTGCTCGCGCCACCGCCTGAGCGTCGAAATCCGGCGACGGCACGACTTCGAGAACGAGGTCGAGTGACTGCTCCTCGCGTGACGGGCGGAACGCGGCGGCCAACAGAGCCATGCCGCCCGCGGCGCCGACGGCGATCTCTTCAAGATCCTCCGCGAACACATTTCGCCCGCCGACGATCACCGTCTCGTCCGAGCGGCCCAGCACGACGAGCTCTCCCTCGTCCCACACTGCGATGTCCTTGGTGACAAACCACCCGTTCGCATCGCGTGGATCGAACTCACCCTCCGGCGTCAGATAGTGGTCGAGCAGCCACGGCGACTTGAGGCGAACCGTCCCTTCGACTCCGTCTTCGTCGATCCGGCTGCCATCCCCATCCACGAGTTCGACCTCGACGCCGGGCATCGGCTCGCCCAGCGCGACGCCACGCTTGCCGCGCCGCGGACCACGACCCATCTCGGTGAACGAGACGCCAAGCGTGGCTTCCGCCATGCCGTACGCAGGCATCAGCGCTTCGCGTGCGAAACCGCGATCCTCGAAAACCTCGGCAAACGTCGTCATCGTCTCCCAGGAGACCTTTTCCGCGCCGGTCAGACAGATATTCAGGTTGTCCAGTCGCCCTTCGAGCCTGGCGAAGCCATCCACCTTGGCGGCGATCCGAAACGCGAAATCCGGCCCGGCCGTCAGCGTCGCGCGCTGCTCTGCACAGAGTTCCATCCAGCTCGCAGGGTTGCGGATGAACCAGCGCGGATCGACCAGGATCATGTCTCCGCGACCAACCAAGCCCGGGAGCAGGCACCCGACCAAGCCCATGTCGTGGCATAGCGGCAGCCAGCTCACGCCTCGGTCATTCTCCGGCTCGAGGCCGCAGTGATCCATGAAGTTCGAGACGTGCCCGCTGAGCGTTTCGGCCGAAAGCACGACGCCCTTCGGCGACGCCGTGCTGCCAGACGTGAACTGGATGAGCGCATCCCCTTCGACCCGGGTGTCCGGAGGCACGACTTTGCGAAAGAAATCAATCCCGTTGATGTCCGTGACCTCTGACCCGGGACCGAGCAGCCGAGCGAGCGTCCGTGAGCCGAAGATCCGCTTGCAGCCGAGCGAGCGCAACGCCGCGGAACCACCCTGCTCATAGAGCTGCATGCCACCGTGGCGCGGCGGCGGCAGCGAGATGATGCTGGCGCCGACGGTCCAGACGCCGAGCACCAGCGAAACCGACTGCCAGTTGTTCTCAATCGTGATCGCCACTCGATCGCCCGCCACGACGCCCAGCTCTTGGAGGTGGCTGCCCGCCGAGGCGGCACGCCACGCCAGCTCGTCGTAGGTCAGAACCATGCGATCGCCGTCAGCGTCGACAAAGGTGATCCCACGCTCCTTCTCGCCGAACGGACGGGCGATGTGATCCAGAGAAACAGACGAATATCTAGCCATTGAAGGGCTCCTCGGTGGTTCGTTCGGCGAGGATCCAAGCCGTTCGGTGGCTGAGAATCTTTTCGCCCTGTTCGTCGACGCTTACGTGCCGCGCAAAGAAATCGTCGTCGCTGGACAGTCCACGATCGACGAACTCGACCGCCGGTTCGCTCGTCTCAAAGGGTCTGCCGGCGTCGGCCAGCCACTGTGCAAGCGGCCTCGTCGAAGACGTGACGTCCGTCGACTTGACGGTGCAGGCGGCATCGCCGATCATCCGCTCGAGCGCCGTCAAGGTAAGGGTCTGAGCATGTGACGGGTCGCGTAGGCGTTCCAGTTCGTTGTGTTTGCGCGCGAGCTCGCCTTCCTCGTAAGTGATGTTGTCGACGATCAATAGGCGCCCGCCGAACTCCAGAACACGGGCCATCTCATTGATCGCAGCGGCCGGATCGACCATGTGGTGAAGCGCACGGCTGCAGGTGACGATTTGAAACTGCCGGTCCGCGAACGGCAGGGACTCCGCGCTCGCGTTCAAGAAGACGGGCGACCGCAAACCCGCGGCGCGCTCTTTCGCGACGTCCAACATGCCGTCGCTGATGTCGGCGGCGATCACGCAGCGAACCGCCGGAGCGAGCGCCGTGGCGAGCGCGCCGGTACCGGTCGCGACGTCCAGAGCGACGTCCTCCTGCGTCGCCGCGACGAGCTCCGGCACGCGCGCGACATCGAGTCGAGTTGCCTGCCCAAGCGCGTATTCGTTCGCGATTCCATCGAAAACCTGCGCGGTCAAGCCGGCGTGGCTCACGTGCTCGGACGTCATGCGAACACCTCAACGCGTGAGGCATCGAGGGCGAACTTGCGAACCCGCCGCGCGGTTTCGCGCGGGTCGATCAACGGACGCGGTCGCGCCTCTTGTTCGCACGGCGCGGTGAGCA
>JBOGYW010000087.1:0-10428 GCA_050696815.1 Solirubrobacterales bacterium
ACGGTCAATCGCGTCGTGATGTGCCTGTACGCGACCGGCAGAAAGACGGAACTCGGGTTCAACGACGTGGTCGAGGGCGAGACCGTCTCGATGGCGGACGGCGCGGGTGACTACGTGATCTATGTGTCGAGCCTGTGGATGGCCGCAGACGGCGTCGACGAGGGTGTCTACGTGTGGAACGCCCGCACCGGCGAAAGGGTCTATGGCCTGTCGTCGTGCGCGACGGGCTACTCAGACTGCGGCATTCAGGCGCTGGCGGTCACCGCCCAGGGCTCTTACGCCTACATCAACGGTCGAACCTGGCGCGTGATGGTCGGTCGCCGCGGAGCGGGCCGGCCGCGGTCGGTTGGCAAGGTCGCCGAGCCGGCCAGCGCCTACATCCTCAGCAAGGGCGGCCGGCTCTACTGGCGCAACACGCACCGGGGCCTGTCGTCGGTGCCGTTCCCGTAACGGCTTGGGCCGCACCTAGAATCCCCGCGCATGGCTGAACGCAGACCAAAGACGCACGCGCTGGAACGCGTGCTCGGCACGAGCGCGCTCTTCAGCACCGCCTACGGAAACGTCGGCAGCTCGATCTACTACGCGCTCGGCCTGGTCGCGGCGCTGGCTCTCGGCGCCACGCCGCTGGTCTTCATGATCAGCGGGATCATCTTCTTCTTCACCGCCGCCACGTACATCGAGGCGACGACGATGTACCCGGAGGCCGGCGGTTCGAGCAGCTTCGCGCGCCACGCCTTCAACGAGTTCTGGTCGTTCTTCGCGGCCTGGGGCCAGATGCTCAACTACATCATCACGGCGGCGATCAGCGCCTACTTCGTGCCGCACTACCTCGGCGTCTTCTTTGAGCCGCTGAAGAGCGCCCCGTGGGACATCATCTTCGGCATCGGCGTCGTGATCGTGCTCGGCGCGCTGAACATCGTCGGCGTTCAGGAGTCGGCGAAGATCAACGTGATCCTCTCGCTCGCCGACTTCCTCACCCAGGTGCTGCTCGTGATCGTCGGTTTGGTGCTGGTCTTCAGCCCGCAGCTGCTGATCGACCAAGTGCATTTCGGCGTCAGCCCGACCTGGCACGACTTCTTGATCGCGATCCCGGTCGGCATGGTCGCCTATACGGGAATCGAGACGATCTCGAACCTCGCCGAAGAGGCCCGCGACTACAAGAAGACCGTTCCCAACGCGGCCAAGCTCGTCGTCGCGGCGGTCTTCGCGATCTACCTGTTCCTGCCGGCGATCGCGCTCAGCGCGATGCCGGTCGAGGACGGCAAGACGCTGCTCGGTCTGCCCGAGTCACAGGGCGGCTACGCCGGCGATCCGATCCTCGGCGTCGTCAAACAGCTGGGCCTCGGCACGCTGCAGCACGCCGCCGAGATCTACGTCGGCATCCTCGCCGCGACGATCCTGTTCATCGCCACCAACGCCGGCATCATCGGCGTTTCGCGCCTCACGTACTCGATGGGCCAGCACCGTCAAGTGCCGTCGGTCCTGCGCACGCTGCATCCGAAATTCAAGACGCCGTACGTCGCGATCATCGTCTTCGGTGCTATCTCGTGTTTGACGATCATTCCCGGCCAGGCTGACTTTCTCGGCACGATGTACGCGTTCGGAGCGATGCTCAGCTTCACGATCGCGCATGTCTCCGTCGTGCGGCTGCGCTTGACCCAGCCGGATCTGGATCGCCCGTGGCGAGCACCAATGAACGTGAAGTGGCGTGGTCGGCCGGTGCCGATGACGTCGGTGATCGGTGGTCTCGCAACGTTCGTCTTCTGGATCGTCGTGATCGTCTTGAACAAGGAGACGCTGATCGCGGGCGCCTTCTGGATGGCCACCGGGCTGACCCTTTACTTCGTTTACCGCAGGAACCAAGGCCTCTCGCTGACCGAGACCGCGAAGATCGCCGCGCCGAAGCAGATCGTCGAGCACGACGTCGAGTACGACTCGATCCTCGTCGTCTTCGAAGACGGGAACTACTCGGCTGAGGCCGTGTCCACGGCGGTAAAGATGGCGACCCGGCGCAAGCGTGGCGTACACGTGCTGGTCACGATCACGGTGCCTGCGAACGCCCCGATCCACGCCCAGCTGCCGACCGCCGAGGCGAAGGCAGCGACCGCGATCGAGCGCGCACGCGTGCTCGGCGGCCGCCGCGTCAGCGGCCACTGGGAGAAGGTCCGCGCCGGTGAGGCCGGCCGGCGTATCGTCGACGAAGCCCGCGAAATCAACGCGCGCGCGATCGTCGTGCCGTTGAAGCGCGACGTCGGCGGCTCACTGTTCTCTTCTGCTCTGCAGAAGGTGCTTGCCGACCGCCCGTGCCGCGTAATCATCACTTCAGAGCCGGCAAACGAGGCGCCGACCGTCAAGCGCCCGACCGTGACCGTCTGAGCATGAGCGAACCGAACTCGAACCCAGTTCCCGAACCCGCGCCGCGCGATCCGCTGCGCAAGGTCAAGATCGGCCTCAGCACGGCGGCGCTGATCCTCGGCCTGGCGACGATCGTCGTGACGCTCACCCACGGTGGCGGTGCACAGTCGCGCGGCATCCTGCTCGGCGCGGTGCTCGCGATCATGGCCGGCGCCCGCCTCTGGCTGACGATGAGGCACAACGCCTGATGTTTGGCCGCCTGCTCGCACGCGTCCGCTACGGCCCGATGTCCGGCATCGGCGCCGGCGCGCTGTTCATGGTCGTCTACATCGCGGCTTCGTCGTCGCTGTACTTCGGTCTCGGCTTCATCGCGGAGCAGTCGCTCGGCCTGACGCCGTTCGTGATGATCATCGCCGGCATCTTCTTCGTGCTGACGTTCATGTCGTACGTCGAAGGCTCGTCGCTGCACATCGAGCGCGGCGGCGCCTCAACGTTTGCGCGCTTCGCGTTCGACGAGCTCATCAGCTTCATCGCCGGCTGGGCGATCCTGCTCGACTACGCGATCGTGCTCGCCCTGGTCGCCTCGGCCGTGCCGAACTATCTCTCGCCGTTCTGGTCCGAGTTCGAGAGCAAGCCGGGCGAGATGATCATTCCGGTGGTGCTGATCGTGACGATGGCGGTGATCAACATCCGCGGCGTCAGCGCGCAGAGCCTGCGCCGCCGCCTGCCGCTCGGCTGGATCGACCTCTTCGTGATGCTCGCGATCGTCGTCGTCGGCGCGGTTTTGGTGTGGAACCCGTCGGCGTTGACCGACACGGTCGACCTCGGCGTCACGCCGACCTGGAAGGGCCTGTTCGTCGGCGCGATCCTCGCGACCGTCGCCGGCACCGGCATCGAGGCGGCTTCCGGCCTGGCGGGCGAGATCCGCATCGGCCGCCGCGACCTCAAGGCCGTCGTCGCCGCCAGCGCGGTGTCCACGATCACGACCTTCGCCGGCATCTCGATCGTCGCCCTGATGGCCGACCCCGTGCTGATCAGCGGCGGCAACGCCGACACCACGCTTGCGAGCCAGTTTGTCGAGAAGCCGGTGATCGGCGTCGTCACGGGCTTCGATCCGGCCTGGGTGGGCGACACGCTCACGTACGTGGTCGGCGCGATGGCGACGATCACGCTGATCCAGGCGGCGCGCATCTACATGCTCGGCCCGATGCGAATGACCTACTCGCTCGCCACCAACCGCCAGATTCCGAGTGCGATCGGTCGCCTGCACCGCCGGTTCGGCACGCCGTACGTGGCCGCGATCGGCGTCGCCGTCGTTTCGAGCGGCCTCGCGCTGCTCGACGACCCCGAGCTGCTGATCGCGATCTTCGCGTTCGGCGCGCTGCTGACGTTCTCGATCGCAAACCTCTCGATCATCCGCCTGCGCTTCCGTGAGCCGACGGCTCCGCGGGCCTATCGCGTGCCGTTCTCGGTCAACGTCGGCGAGGGCTCGCTGCCGATTCCTTCGGCGCTCGCGTTGATCGCCAGCGTCGCGGCGCTGATCGGGGTGCTCGTGCTGCGCCACACCGCGACGGCCGTCGGCATCGTCTGGCTGGCGCTCGGCGTCACGCTCTACGTGTCGTATCGCAAGACCCAGGGCAAGCCGCTGCGCCAGCGCGTGACGATCCCCGAGGAGGACCTGCGCAGCCGCGGCCCGCGTGCAGCTGAGCAGAGCGGCTTTGGCTCGATCCTCGTGCCGGTCTTCGGCGGCGTGCTCGACGACGACATCGTCGGCACCGCCGGGCGGCTCGCGATGGAGGAGGGCGACGACGAGGAGGGCGGCGCGATGATCGAGGCGCTGCACGTGATCGAGATTCCGATGTCACAGCCGATCGACGCGCCGGTGCCGGCCGAGCGTCTGCAGCGCGCTCGCCAGATCCTCGCGCGGGCCAAGGAGGTCGGTGAGGAGTACGAGGGCGTTGAAGTGGCGACCGCGACCGTGCGCGCACGTTCGACCGGCGAAGCGATCGTCAGGGAGGCTGCGCGCCGCGGCGTCGAAGTGATCGTGCTGGCGGCCGAGCGTCCGTCGCGTATTCGCGGCGGCCCGCTGCTCGGAGGAGTGGAGCCGCGTGCGGCGGAGTTCATCGGAAAGGTCACCGAGTACGTCGCGCGCAAATCGCCGTGCCGCGTGATCCTCACGGCGCCGCCGGAGACCGACGTCGAGTCGCTGATCACCTCGATCAAGAACAACCCGCACGTCAGCGATGAGTTCGCCACCAAGGAGCGCGCCCGCCTCGAGCGGATGGCGGGCCAGACAGCCGAGCACAGTCCGGTCACGCCGGGCGTCGCGCTCGGCGACCAGCCCGTGCGTCCGCACGAGCACGAGGCCGACCACGCCGCCGTCGCCGAGGACGAAGACCCCGACGACTTCATCGACACGATCGTCTAGACCGCCTGCACAGCGGTGTGGACGATGGCGCCCGGGCGAATTGCGCTCGATAGTCTTCGCGCCATGTTCGTATTGATCGTCGGCTGCGGCCGTGCCGGTTCGGCACTTGCGAAGAACCTTTTGGGAGACGGCAACACCGTCAGCGTGCTCGATGAGAGCGCGGAGTCGCATCGCCTGCTCGACGTCGGCCTGGAGACCAACTGGGAAGACGCAGGCGGCATGTTCACGGTCGGCACGGCACTCGAGCTCGACGCGTTGATCGAAGCCGGCATCGAGCAGGCCGACGCCTTCGTCGCCGGCACCAACGGCGACAACACCAATCTTGTGATCGCGCAGATCGCGCAGAAGCGCTTCAACGTCCCGAAGGTCGTCGTTCGCGTGCTCGACCCGCGACGCGCCACCTGGTACGCCGAGCAGGGCCTGCACACGATCTGCCCGACCCAGGCCGGTATCGACATGCTGACCGCGGCCGTTCGCGGCGGCGTGGACACTGTCACGGAGCCGGTCTAGCGATGTACGCGATCATCGTCGGAGGCGGAAAGGTCGGTCTCAACCTCGCCCGCGAGCTGATGCAGAAGGGCAACGAGGTGACGCTGATCGAGGCCAGCCGCCGTCGCTACACGATCCTCGAGCCGCAGCTCGAGCACGTCGTACACCTCGGCGACGGCACGGAGTTGTGGGTGCTGGAGCGCGCCGGTATCGAGCGCGCCGACATGGTGATCGCGGTCACCGGCGACGACGAGGACAACATCATCATCTCCCAGGTCGCGCGCGAGAAGTACGGCCGCGACAAGATCATCGCGCGCTGCAACAACATCCGCAACATGGAGCACTTCGATCTGCTCGGCATCAAGCCGGTCGTCAGCGCAACGGATCTGATCCTGCGCCTGATCGAGCACGAGGTGCCGCAGTACGGCCTCGTGCACCTGCTGAAGCTGCAGGCGGAAGACCTCGAGATCATCGAGGTCGAGGTCAGCGTCGGTTCGCACGCGTCGGGCAAGCGCGTCGAAGAGATCGACCTGCCGGAGGGCAGCCTGTTGATCGCGATTCTGCGTGAAGGCAGCGGCTTCGTGCCGCGTGGCGACACCGTGATCGAATCGGGCGACGAGGTCCTGCTGGTTCTCAACCCGGGCATCGAGGAGGGCATCACCAAGCTCTTCACCGCGCCCGAAGAATCTTTCGCGTAAGTTCGTTTCGTGGCCGACAGGCACGTCAAATACTTGCTGATCGGCGGAGGCCTTGCCTCCGCCAACTGCGCGCGCTGGCTGCGCGAGGCGGGCGACGGCAGCGGCGAGATCGTGATCGCCGGCCGCGAGCCGGAGCCGCCGTACTACCGCCCGTCGCTCACGAAGAACTATCTCGCCGCGACCGAAGACCGCGCGATGGAGTACTTCCGCCCGCCGGAGTTCTGGCAGGAGCAGAACATCGAGGTGCTGACGAAGACCAACGTGATGAAGCTCGACGCCGAGAACAAAGTGGCGACGCTCGCGCACAAGCAGTCGGTTTCGTTCGACCACGCGCTGTTCGCAACGGGCGCGAACGTGAATCTGCTTCACGTTGACGGCATGGGGCAGGACGGCATCCACTACATGCGCGCCTACGGCAGCGCCGACTCGCTGCGCGAAGATCTCGACCGGCTCGGCCGCCGGGTGGTCTGCATCGGCGGCAGCTTCATCGGCTGTGAGATCGCCGCCACGCTGTCGCGCCAGAACTGCGACTGCACGGTCGTGATGCTCGAGGACACGCCCTTCGAAGGCCCGCTCGGGCCCGAGATCGCCGGCTGGGCCAAGCGCCACCTCGAAGAGCTCGGGGTGCAGTTCCACGGCGGCGAGTCGCTGGCACGCTTCGAAGGCGACGGCGAGCGCGTCACCAAGGTGATCTGCGAGTCAGGTCTGGAGCTGGAGGCCGACGTCGTCGTGATCGGCGCCGGAGTGCACCCCGACACGATGCTTGCGCAGCAGGCCGGTCTCGAGATCGGCGAGCGCCGCGGCATTCTTTGCAACTCGAAGCTCGAGACCTCGGTGCCCGGCATCTACGCCGCCGGCGACGTCTGCGAGTACGAGTCGGCGATGCACGGCGGGCACGTGCGCATCGAGCACTGGGACGTGGCGTTCAACCACGGCAAGACCGCCGCTCTGAACATGCTCGGGCAGCCGACCGACCACACCGTCGTGCCGTACTTCTGGACCGAACTCGCCGACGTCGAAATCGAGTCGGTCGGCCCGGCGTACCACTGGGACCGTGTGATCCTGCGCGGCGACCCGGCCGAGCCGGGCGCGCGCTCGTTCAGCGCTTGGTACGTCGACGGCGACCGGGTCGCTCAGGCGGCCACTGTCGGCCGCTCCGACGATCTCGACGTCGCGCGCGGCCTGATCGCGAGCCGGCGTTCACTCAGCGCCGAAGAACTCGCGACGCTGGCCGACGACGCTGCCGATCTGGCGTCTTTGGCTGCGTAGCCAAAAATTGCGCAACTCTACTGACGAGTCAGTGTTTTGCCCTATGTCCGCGCCTTTCGCGAGTATGCGAAGCGGCCTCTGCTCGGATTGCTCTTAGCCAAATAAGGGGAACAATTCAATATGTCCAAGAAGTTTTCGATCGCGCTCGGCGCGTCGTTCGCCATCGCTCTGGTGGCGGCCGTCGCCGCGTTCGCCGCAGTGACCGCCGGTAACACCGGTTGGCACTGGGGAAATCCGTTGCCACAGGGCAACACGCTCACGACGGTCGACGCCGTGGGCAACCGCATTTACGCCGGTGGAGAGACCGGCACGTTGCTGCGCTCGGACGATGCCGGCTCGACCTGGACGGCCGTGCGCACCGGACTGCTCGACAACCTGCGCCTCGCGCGCGCGATCAGCGCGGACTCGGTCGTCTTTGCCGGCAGCTGCGCGCTGCGGCGCACTGACGACGGCGGCAACACGGTTCGCCGCCTGACCTGGGGTCCGAGCGACGCCTCGTGCCCGGTCAAGATCCAGTCCTTCTACTTCCCGAACGGCAGCGTCGGCTATCTGCTGCTCGAAAACGGCGACGTGTTCACGACCAGCGACGGTGGCGACTCGTGGGCGAAGAAGACAGCGGTTCCGGGAACGGTTGCGGCCGGCGGCGGCGCGGGCGCAGGCGACATCTGGTTTACCGGTGGCAACACCGGCGTGGTCAGTGCCGGCGGCCAGATCTTCCAGACGACCGACGGCGCGACCTCATGGACGCCGGTGACGGCACCGGTCTCGTCGGCCTGGCATCAGTTCAGCTTCGTCAGCGCGACCGACGGCTTCGCGGTCGGCGAGGGCGGCAAGATCGCCAAGACGATCAACGGCGGCGCCACCTGGACCGAACCGATTCCGGGCGGTCCGACCGGCGCGACCGGCGCCACCAACGGCGCGCTGCGCTCGATCGACTGCGTCGACGCGCTCACCTGCATGGTGACCAATGTCAAGGGCACTCAGCTGCTGCACACGATCGACGGTGGCGCAAGCTGGCTTGCGGTCTCGCCGACCAGCAACGGCGTGTTCGGCGTCGGACTTGCCTCCGCAACACGAGCCGTCGCGGTCGGTGGCGGCGGCGCGACCGTCGTTTCGAACGACTCCGGCGTCAGTTGGAATGCGATCAGCAGCGGCGCTGCCGGTGCCTACGACGGCCTGCGCGCCCAGTCGGCCACGACCGCCTTCGCCTACGGCGACAACGGCGCGCTCGCGCGCACGACGGACGGCGGCAACTCCTGGCAGCCGG
Source organism: Solirubrobacterales bacterium (assembly GCA_050696815.1). Taxonomy (GTDB): domain Bacteria; phylum Actinomycetota; class Thermoleophilia; order Solirubrobacterales; family JACPNS01; genus JACPNS01. The sequence continues at coordinate 8,507 of JBOGYW010000087.1, forward strand.
TCGGCGTATCGACCTCCAGCCGGATCTTCGACGTCGCCTTCCCGACGGCAACGCGTGGGTTCGTGCTCGACGAGGCAGGGGTGGTGCTGCGCAGCAACAACTCGGGCCTCAGCTGGCAGTTCCTCGACACCGGCACGTCCAGCAAGCCGCGTGCGCTCGCTTCGCCGAACGCCGGCACAGTCGTGCTCGTGGGCCCGAAGGGCGTGCGCCGCTCGACCGATAACGGCGACAGCTTCGGGGCGGCGAGCGGCAGGGGCCTGAAGAAGGCTCCGCTGAGCGATCTCGACGTCGCGGGCAAGGCGCTTTTCGCGTACGGCTCGAAGCGTGCGTTCGTATCGGTCAACGGCGGCGGCAAGTGGCTGCCGTACAAGCTGCCGCGTCGCGCAACGATCAGCGACCTCGACATGGTCAGCGCGAAGGCGGGTTATCTGCTCGACTCACGCAGCGAGCTCTTCGTCACGCGCAACGCCGGCAAGAAGTGGACGCGGATCGACACCACGGGTGCCGACTACGGCTTCAAGATCGCCTTCGGCGACATGGCCCACGGCTACATGACCGACGACACCGGCCGCATTCTCTACACCGGCGACGCCGGCAGGACCTGGTCGCGCCAGTACCCGTTCTTCGACAACAACGGCGGGTCGTACCAAGACATCGATGCGCCGACCGGCGGTTCGGCGTTCATGCTCGTGCTGGGCACCAACAAGCTGTTTGCGACGACGAGCAACGGTCAGATCGGCAAGCCGTCGAACCTGACGATCAAGGCGTCGTCGAAAAAGGTCAAGCGCAACACGGTGATCAAGGTCACCGGCAAGCTGGCACCGAACTCCGGCGGCGAGCGCGTGACCGTGCTCGCCCGCACGATCGGTGCGAAGGGCGGCACGAACTGGGCGTCGCAGGAGCGCACCGTGGCGGCCAACGGCACGTTCACGACGTCGTGGAAGGTCAAGAAGCCGACGATCTTCATCGCGCGCTGGTCCGGCGATTCCGGACACGACGGCGACGGTGCGAAAGCGATCGTCGTAAGACTGCGTTAGACGAAGCTCCGCGAGGGCGCGGTATCCTCACAGCGCCCTTGCGGGATCGTCTAATGGTAGGACGCTCGGTTCTGGTCCGAGAAGTCGGGGTTCGAGCCCCTGTCCCGCAGTTTTTTCGCTGGAAATCGCGTATTCATCCGCCTCCCAGTGCATCCTGAAGTTCGATGTCTGAGGCTAAGCCGCGCTATCCATTCTCGGCCGTCGTCGGTCAGGATGACTACAAACTCGCGTTGCTCGCGAATGCTGTCGATCCGCTGATCGGCGGCGTGCTCGCAGTCGGCGAGCGCGGCACCGCGAAGTCAACGCTCGCGCGTGCATTCGCCGCGATGCTCGACGGCGACGACGCGGCCCCGTTCGTCGAACTGCCGCTCGGCGCCACGATCGACCGCCTGACCGGGTCGCTCGACACCGCGAAGCTGCTCGCCGGCGAAGGCGCCGAACTGCTGCCGGGGCTGCTGGCCGCCGCCGACGGAGGCGTGCTCTATGCCGATGAGGTCAACCTGCTTGCCGACCACCTGGTCGATGTGCTGCTCGACGCCGCGGCATTCGGCGTCGTACGCGTCGAGCGCGACGGTCTCAGCGCGCAGCACGACTCGCGCTTTCTGCTCGTCGGCACGATGAACCCCGAAGAGGGCGCGCTGCGTCCGCAGCTGCTCGACCGCTTCGGCCTCTCCGTGCGCGTGGACGCCTCACGCGACCACGCTGAACGCGCCGACATCGTCGCCCGGCGAATCGCCTACGAGCAGCAGCCGAGGATCTTCGCCGACCGTTTCGGCGGCACCGAGCAGGCGCTGCGCGAGATCCTCGCCGGCGCGCGCGAGGCCGTCGGCGACGTAGAGTTGCCCGACGACAGGCTGGCGACGATCGCCGAGATCTGCGTGCTGC
>JBOGYW010000088.1:0-10266 GCA_050696815.1 Solirubrobacterales bacterium
GAGGACGTCACCGACGAGAACGCCCCGAAGGCGATCGCCGACGCGCTCGCAGAGAAGCACGGCGGCGTCGACATCATCGTGCACAACGCCGGCGTCACGAAGGACAAGACGCTCGGCAAGATGGACGAGGACAAATGGTCCGTGCTGATGGAGATCAACCTTTCTTCCGAGGAGCGCATCAACGACGAGCTGCTCGCGCGCAAGCTGTTCAACGCCAACGGCCGCGTCGTCTGCGTGTCGTCGATGAGCGGAATCGCCGGCGGCGCGGGCCAGACCAACTACTCGACGTCGAAGGCCGGCGTGATCGGCATGGTGCAGTCGATGGCCCCTGAATTCGCCAAGCAGCAGGTGACGATCAACGCCGTCGCCCCGGGCTTCATCGAGACGCAGATGACCGCGGCGATGCCGCTCGGCCCGCGCGAAGTCGGCCGCCGCATGAACTCGATGCAGCAGGGCGGACTGCCGGTCGACGTCGCGGAGACGATCGCCTGGTACGCCAGCCCGGCCTCGACCGGCCTGAACGGCAACGTCGTTCGCGTCTGTGGCCAGATGCTGATCGGGGCATAGGAAGATGAGCACCGTTGAACTGAAGAGCGCGCCTGGATCCGGCGGCCTGTACCTGAAGGCCGCGCTCGGCATGACGCCGCTCGCCGGCAAGCGCAAGAAGGAGCTACCGGACAAGGTGCTGACGCTGGCGCCGGCGCCGGTCGACCTCGACAAGCTGTCGGGCTTCTGCCGTGTCACCGAACACACGATGACCGGCACGCTGCCGCCCGTCTACTTCAACGTCCTCGCCTTCCCGCTGCACATGGCCCAGCTGACCAGCGACGGCTTTCCGTTCCCGGCGATCGGCCTGGTGCACATCGAGAACAAGATCGAGCAGAAGCGTCCGGTCGAGGCGAGCGAGCCGCTCGGCCTTGCGGTGCGCGTGCAAGACCTGCGCCCGCACGCCAAAGGCAGGCAGTTCGACGTGATCAGCGAGGCGCGTGTCGGGGATGAGATCGTCTCCGTCGCGACCAGCACTTACCTGCGCCGCGGCAAGAGCGACGATTCAGTCGCCGCCGAACCAACTCTGACGGCCGACTTCGACTCGCTGCCCGCGACCGCCACCTGGAGTCTTTCGAGTGACCTCGGCCGCCGCTACGGCGCCGTCTCCGGCGACCGCAACCCGATCCATATGTACGGCATCACCGCGAAGGCGCTCGGCTTCCCGACGCAGATCGCGCACGGCATGTGGTCGAAGGCGCGTGCGCTGGCCGCGGTCGACAACAAACTGCCCGGCGCGTTCACCGTGCAGGTTGCCTTCAAGCAGCCGATTCTGCTGCCGTCGAAGGTCACGTTCGGTGTCGCCGAGCGCGAAGACGGCCTCGACTTCGCGATCAGCAACGCGAAAAAGGGCAAGCCGCACTTGTACGGCTCCACCTTCAACGCCTAGGCGTTTCGCGCCCCACGCCCGACGCCCCATAGTTCCCCGAAAGATCAGACAAGTCCGCCGGATCTTTCTAGCTCGCTAGGTAGACAAATCGCTTTGCAATGCAGAATCGCGCGGAAAGATCCGGCGGACTTGTCTGATCTTTCGCTTGTGGAAGAACCGCGTCGCGGGCGTACGAGCGCGTCGCGACTACAAAGAAACGACGTAACTACTTACGCGTTCGACGCCCTTGCCTGACGTCTTCACCGACATCAGGGCGACGTCGGCTGCGTTGATCAGCGCGTCGAGCGTGCGGCCGTGCAGGCCGTAGAGCGCGAAGCCGGCACTGGCCGTGACCGCGTTGCATGCCGGCAGCGGCGAACGTGAAGTGCAGGCGGCGACCGCGTTGATGTAGCGCCGCGCCAGCGTCCGAGCGGTCTCGGCGTTGACGTCGGTGACGACGATCGCGAACTCGTCTCCGCCGACGCGGGCGACGCAGTCGTCGGCGCGCGCGCAGCCGGCCAGCGCGTCGGCGATGTCCTCGAGCAGCTCGTCGCCGGCCTTGTGACCGTGCGTCGTGTTGACGTTCTTGAAGTTGTCGAGGTCGAGCATCACGATCGCCAAGGCGTCGGTGTCGTTGTAGCCGAGCTGGTCGAGTTCGGCCTGCACGCGCTTCTCGAACTCGCGGCGGTTGGCGAGGCCGGTGCGGGCGTCGGTTTTTGCAAGTCGCTCGGCCTCTTCTTCCGCACGCTCCATATGCAGCATGTTGTACGACATCACCATCGTCAGACCGACGGCCACGAGCACGCCGCTGTAGAGCGCCGCGCCGGCCGGCGCGCCGATCTCGGAGGGCGACTCGTAGAGCAGCGGCATCAGGATCACGGCGACCGGCCCGATCAGCCGGAACCAGACCTTCCGCGAATCCAGGAACCAGGCTTCGTAGATGATGAACAAGAAGACGAGCGGCCACAGCGGGCTGTCGCTGCCGCCGGTCAGATAGGCGATCAGGGCGATGCTTACGAGCGTGAAGATGTCGTTCATGAGGTGGCGCCAGGAGCCGATCTCGGGTGCGGTCATGTAAGCGACCACCGAGACGCCGTAGCCACAGAGCAGGCCAGTCAGCGCGACTGCCAAGTGGGAGTGGTCCGCGTCGGGCATCGCCAGGCTGATCAGGCCGACCGTCACGCCGAGCGCCCAAGTCAGTGCCGCGAACTTCGCGTATGCCGGGCGGTTGCGCCAACGCAGTTCGTCGGTGCGGCGCAGCTCGGGCTCGGGCGGGTGTTCGCCCTGCCAGTGCCCTTCGCCGCGCGTCTGGAACTCAATCGGTAGCCGCGAATTCAGCTCCTCGGCGCGGCGCGCCTCGGACTTCAGCGTGTGGCGGTCCTTGACCTCGTACATCGAGCGGTCGGCCGCGGTCATCAGATCTTCGAGCGTCGGGCCGTCGGTGGTTGTGATCGCGCTGCCGATGCTGGCGTCCACGCTGACGCCCTCGAGCTTGATCTCGCCGCGTGCCGAGATCACGGCGTTGCGGTAACGGATCGCGAGGTCCCTGACGTCGCGCGGGTCGGCGTTCTCGATCAGCACCGCGAACTCGTCGCCGCCGATTCGCGCTACGAGGTGCGACTTGCTCGCGGCGCGACGCAGTGCCTGGCCGATCGAACGCAGCACCTGGTCGCCGCCGGCGTGGCCGTGCAACGTGTTGGCGCCCTTGAAGTCGTCGAGGTCGATCAGCAGCAGGGCGGTCTCGCCGGAGATGCGGGCGTTGCGATCGCTCAGCACCTCGGCGGCGCGTGCCTCAAGTGCGCGGAGGTTCGCGACACCGGTCAGCGGGTCGGTGTAGGCGAAGCGCTCGTTGTGCTCCATCGCCTTCGCGCGGTTGCGCTTGTGCGTGAACACGGCGTACGAAACGGACCACATGATCGGCAGGAACGCGGCGACGCGTGCGGCGACGTGTGCGGTCTCGATCTCGTCGTAGTGAACGACGACCGGCAGCAGCATCGCGAACGTACCCCAGACAACCTGCACGATCGCCATCCGCTTCGGCAGGAAGTAGCTCGAGAACACAGCGTGTGCGAGGGCGGAGATGTAGAGCGCCCCGATCGACAGCGGGTTGGCCATCATCAGCGCGCCGTCGATCGCGACCGACAGCGTGCACAACAGGGCCATCGCCTGGTAGACGCGCACGTCGTCGAGCTTCTTCATCCAGGTCAGCATCGACCACACCGCTATCGCGCCGGTCAAGCAGAGCGTGACCTGCCACACATGGAGATGCTCGGGCGCGAGCTGCGGCGCGACGACGCCGACGATGAAGGTGCCCAGACCGGTTGCCATCCAGAGGAACGCGCCCGAGTTCAGCATCAGCTCGCGTTCGCTGATCTTCTGTCTCGGTTTGGGCACGTCGAGGTGCCGCTTTTCTTCCTGCGCGGGAACGTCTCGCGCGATTGTTTTAGCCCTGGAGTCGAACATCCGTGTTCGGTTCTTGGTTGCTGGTTGTACGACGATGTCGCGGCCGCGACAGATCGCCGGTTTTGACGTCACTCTTGACTTCGGCGCACCCGGGCGGACCTTCGATCATCGAAACTAAGGTGTCTGCAGGGAAATCGCTTTAAATCAGCAGTTTCAAAGGGGTTTTGACCATGAAAATCGCAGTCTTGGGCACCGGCGCGGTCGGCCAGACGATCGCCCGCCGTTTGGGCGAGCTCGGCCACGAGGTGACCGTAGGCGCGCGCAGCGCCGATTCGCCGAGTCTCGAACCGTTTTCGGAGTTCACCGGTGTCGCCGCCGGATCGTTCGCCGACGCCGCCGCGGCGAGTGAGCTGGTCTTCAGTTGTGTCAACGGCGAGCACACGCTCGCCGCGCTAGAAGCGGCCGGTGCGGACAACCTCGCCGGCAAGACGCTCGTCGACACCGGCAACTTTCTCGACCACAGCGGCGAGGGTATGCCGCGGCCGGGCGCGACACTCGACAACTGCCTCGGCGCGCAGATTCAGGAGCGCTTCCCCGAGGCCCGCGTCGTCAAGTCGCTGAACACGATGAACAACCAGGTGATGGTCGATCCGTCGATCGTTGAAGGCGACCACAGCGTCTTCGTGAGTGGCGACGACGCGGCGGCGAAAGATCAGCTGAAGGGGCTACTGAAGGAGTTCGGCTGGCGCGACATCCAGATCGTCGACCTCGGCGGGATCAAGACCGCGGCGGCGGCCGAGATGCTGATGCCGCTGTGGATCGACTTAGTTATCGCCCGCGGCGGTTTCGGCGCGGGGCCGTTCAACATCGGAGTCCACTCCGCCGTCTGATCCGCCGTCTAGCGCCCGCGGCGGCACCGGCAGCGCGTGCCCGCTGCGCTCGGCGCGCTTTTCGCCGGCCTTGATCTCGTGCTTGATTCCTTCGCGGTACTCGCGGAAGTCGACCTGCATCGTGTGGCGCTTCGACTTCGTGTAGCGCTTGAACATCTTCTCGCGCTCGTGCTGCATATCGCGCGTCATCTCCGGCTCGCTCGGCAGCGGGGCGTCGCCGCGCAGGTAGGCGCAGATCCACTTGGACTGCACTTCGGCCAGCGGCATGATCGCGCCGAGCGGCTGCAGCAGTCCGATGAAGAAGAGGTTGTCGAGGCCCGGCTTGACGACGCGCTTGAACAGCGGCAGGTCGTTGTCGGGCGCCGAGATGAAGTCGTCGGCGAAAAACGGGAACATCACCTTGTAGCCGGTGCAGTAGACCACGACGTCGGCCTCCACACTGGTGCCATCGATGAACTTGATTTGGTCGCCGTCCAGCGACTCGATGTTCGGCTTCATCTTCACGAAGCCGTGCCCGACCTTCGTGAGGATGTCGCTGGAGACCGTCGGGTGCGCCTCGCCGAGCTTCTGCGCCGGCGTTGGCAGGCCGTAGTTCTCGACCTTGCCGATCGACGCGCGCACCGTGGCCTCGAAGATTCGCCGCTTGATCGGCCAGGGCAGTGTGACCGGCGGCTCGAAGTGGTCGAACGGCTTGCCGAACGCGTACTTCGGCACGACGTGCACGCCACTGCGCGCTGACAGATAGACGTTCTTCGCGACGGTGCTGGTCTCGACCGCGATGTCCATCGCGCTGTTGCCCATGCCCAGGACGACGACGTTCTTGCCGGTGAAGTCGGTCTGGTCCACGTAGTCGTGCGAGTGCATCTCGACGCCGTCGAACTTGCCTGGGAAGGCGGGCTCCGGCCAGCGCGGGTTCCAGTGGTGACCGTTGGCGACCAGCAGCGCGTCGTACTGCTGGGTCTTGCCGCCCGCGAGCGTGATCGTCCAGACGCCGTCCGCGCTGCGCTCGGCGCGCTCAACGGCGGTGTTCAGGTGGATGCGATCGCCGAAGCCGAAGTGCTCGATGTAGTCGGCGAAGTACGCGGCGATCTCCCAGTGGCTGGGGTAGTCGGGGTAGTCGCCCGGCATCGGGTAGTCCGAGAACTCCATGATCTGCTTCGACGTGTTGATGTGCAGCGACTTGTACGCGGCGTGGTGTCCGGCGTCGTGGCCGAAGTTCCAGAGTCCGCCGACCTGGCTGGCCTTCTCGTAACAGTCGAAGTCGAAGCCGCCGTCGAACAGCTGCTTCGACGCGGCGATGCCGGAGGAACCGGCGCCGATCACGCAGATGCGCGGCAGTTGCTGCGATTGAACATGATTCATTTCGCTGAAGATACCGCTCGGTACCCCGTTCGCGCTGAACCTTCGCTCAGTTGTCCAGTGGGATCAAGCGTGGTTGTGCCACTGCAGCGCGCCAGAGGGGCAGCGCTCGACCTGCGCGCGGACTTCGTCTGCGGGTGCGGCGTCGGGCGCGATCCAGGGACGCTTCTTCGTGTCGAAAACGCTCGGCAGGCCGCGTACGCACTCACCGGCGTGCTGGCAGACGCCGGCGTCGAATGTGACGACCACGTCTTCGCCGATGTATTGCTTCGCGTCGCTCATGCCTTCACGCTACTCCGGCAGCCCGAACTTCGCGCGCATGTCCTGAGGCACGAGCGGCAGATACTGCTCGTGCGAGGCGATGTAGCTGTTGACGAACGGGCAGAAGGGCAGCACCTGCAGTCCCTCTTCAGAGACCGTGTCAAGCGCCGTCGAGACGAGCTTGCCGCCGAGACCCTCGCCTGCGTATGCGGGGTCGATCTCCGTGTGGATGAAGGCGATGATGCCCGGCTTGCGGCGGTAGGCGGCGATTCCGGCCGGCTTGCCGTCGGCCATGATCTCGAACTGCTGTGCGTCGCGGTTGTCGGTGACGGCGGTTTCCACGGGCGCATCATGACATCGATTGCAGCTTCTTCAGCCGTCCGCGGATTGAGTCGATGAAGTTCAATCGTGCGTCGAAATCTCCTGATCGCTCTACTGGTTGGCGCGTCAGCGCTTGCCGCCCCGTACACCGCGGGCGCCGAAGTGGCCGACGTCCCGAACAGCGTCGGCGTGTACGACTACAGCTTCGCGATGAACCCCGATGGGCAGTACGTGCTTGCGTGGGACACCGAGGGCAGGTGGACGCAAGGCGGTCCGTTGAAGGTCGTCAATGGAACGCTCGGCGAGCCGATGGCGTTGCCGCAGCTCGTAGGTGGCAAGACCTCTGCCGAACCGTATGTGCGCGTTGGACCGGAGGGAACCCGCGTTGTCCAATGGCTCAATTACTACTCCACGCGCAAGCCGCCAAAGCTCCCGACTGCGGCCGTCTGGCCAGCTGCGGCAAGCCCTGTGGCGCCACCCGAGATGCTGCCACTTGGATTCGGCGGCGACTACGAGGCCGACATCGGGCCACAGGGGCAGCTTGCGAGTACAGGCATCCGCGAAGGGCGTCGTGAGTCGGTGATGTATGCGACTCGTGGCCCCGGCGGCGTGATCTCGCCGCCGCGGGCGGTCCACACCGCGAGTGCGGACGGCGGGCCATTCGAGCCGTCTGTCAGTTTCGATGCGGCGGGTGTGCCGACGCTCTACTGGTCGAACGGTAGTGTCGCGTGTGGGAATCTCGTTGCCCTACGCGCAAGCCGTTGCAAGGCCAAGCGTTCGGCGATATATGCGGCAAACAGCGACGGTGCTGGCGGTTTTCTTCCGCCGCAACGCATTGTCCAAGGCTGCGAGGGACCGACAATCGGAGCCGCGCCGTCGGGTGCGGTGGCGCTGCTGGCTTGGTGCGATCGTGGGCTGCGGTACACGGAGCGTGCGCCGGGGCAGCCGTTTGGCCCAACGAGACGAATCTCGCCAGGCCGCTCCGACGTGGGAATCGCCGACATGGAGCTGCTTCCCGACGGGCGCGTGATCGTCGTCTTCGAGCTTTCGCGCCGGCTGGACGAAGAGCGTTGGGAAACTCATCTTGTCGCCTCCGCAGGAGTTCTCGGCGGACCGCTGTCGGCGCCGATTCGCATCACTCGCAACGGCGTCGAATCGCCGGTATCGGACACGCCGCAGCCGACGCCGCGGCTTCTCATCGGCGCAAACTCGCAGCCGTACCTTCGCTGGTACGGCCGCAAGGGTCTGAGGCTCGCCGCGCTGGGCGCGGACCTTAAGCTCGGCCCGGCGCTCCTCTTCCCGGACAGGGAGCTCGAGACGACGGAAGTCGCCCTGACGAACCGCGGCGACGGCCTTGCCGTCTACTACGCTCGAGCCGGCAAGCGCGCCGTCAAGCTCGTGGCAGACCACTTCAGCGCGCCGCCCGTCAAGTAGCGGCCAGCACGCGCTCCAGCGTGTCGAGACTCTCGTTCCAGCCTGCCTCCATCTGCATCGCGGCGACGGCGTCGCGGACGGCCTCGGTGGGGAACTCGGTGTGGATCGTGACCAGCGTGCCATCGTCGTGCTCGTCGAACGTCACCGTGACGGTCGAAGCGGTGTCTTGGTCGGGGTCGGAGCCGGCCGCCGAGAGCTGCTGGCGCACCATCCGCGCGAATGCCTCCGAGAGGTCGGCCGACGTCTCGCGGTAGACCAGACGTTCCGGCGCCACGACTTCGATGAACTCACCGCCGGTCGGGTATTCATTGCCGTCGGGCGAGACCATCACGATCAGGAACTTGCCGCCAGGCCGTGCGTCGATGACGCATTCGCTGTTGGCGAAGACGCTCGGTCCGTACCAACGCTTCATCTGTTCGGGGTCGGTCCAGGCGTCGAAGACGAGCTGGCGCGGAGCACTGAGGACGCGGGTGATCACGATCGTTGAGTCGGCCATCTGTCAGTCCTTTGGTCGCTTTTGGATTTCGTCGAGGTGTGCGGTCAGCCGGTCGAGCCGCGCATCCCACAGCGCGCTGTACTGCTCGAGCCATTCGGTGACCTCGCGCAGCCGGTTCGGCACGATGCGGCACGGCCGCCGCTGAGCCTGGCGGCGCTGTTCGATCAATCCGGCGCGCTCAAGCACACGAATGTGTTTCGATACGGCGGGTAGCGAGATCGCGAAGGGCTTGGCGAGCTCCGTGACGGTCGCCTCGCCCTCGGCGAGGCGCATCACGATCTCACGACGGGTCGGATCCGAAAGGGCGGCGAAGGCGCGATCGAGGATTTGCGATTCGAGACTCATAGTTATCTGATAGGTTAATTAACCAGTTAGATAATAACAGCAACATTGGAGGGACGAAATGCAAGCCAAGAGCATCACGCCGTTTCTGTGGTTCGAGTCGGGAGCGAAGGCCGCGAGCGACTACTACCTGGAGGTCTTCGACGACGCCGAGCTGGTGGACACGATGCCAGGACCGGGCGATGAGCCGATGGGTGTCACCTTGCGCCTGAAGGACCTGACGCTGCGCCTATTCAACGGCGGACCGATGCACAAGCTCGACGAGGCGTTCTCGCTGTTCGTGTTCGTCGAGACGCAGGAAGAGGTCGACTACTTCTGGGACAAGCTGGTCGACGGTGGCGAGCCGAGCCGCTGCGGCTGGCTGACCGACAAGTTCGGCGTGACGTGGCAGATCATCCCCGAGATGCTGCCGGACGTGCTGGCCGGCAGCGATCCCGAAGGCTGCCAGCGCGCGACCGAGGCGATGCTCGGCATGGTCAAGCTCGACATCGCGGAGCTGCAGACGGCGTACGACGGCTGAGTCCATATGACCGCTATCAATCACTCTTATTTGTCCCGAGGATTCATCATCTGATACACAAAAAATGTATACCCTGTCGCATACTTGGTTTGAACAATGTTCGTCAGGAGCAGTACTTGAACTCGTTGATTCTCTACGCGGTGCCCCTATTCATCGTTCTCTTGGTGGTGGAGATGTTCGTGCTCCGGCACGCGCATCACCGTCCCGAGGACGAGGAGGGGCCGGACGGCGTCGGACCGCTCGAAGACCCCATCGGCTACGAGCGCAAGGACACACAAGCGAGCATCGTGATGGGGCTCGCCAATGGGACAGCTAGCTTGGTTTGGCGGATCGGCGAGATCGCATTGCTGGCGTTCATTTACCAGCATTGGCGCTTCTTCACGATGCCGAGCGACGCGATCTATTCGTACGTCCTACTTTTCTTTGCCGACGACCTGGCGTTCTATTGGTTCCATCGCATCCATCACGAAATGCGTCTTTTTTGGGCGTTGCACGTAGTGCATCATTCAAGCCGGCATTTCAACCTTTCCACGGCGCTTCGGCGTTCATGGCTGGTTGCGTTCGGTGAGATCCCATTCTGGATACCGCTTGCTTTTCTTGGGTTTGCCCCGGCGATGATCGTCGGCATGCGAGTGGTAAGCCAGGTATACCAGTACTGGATCCATACCGAAACGATCAAAAAGCTGCCGCGCTGGTACGAGTTCGTCTTCAACACGCCGAGCCACCACCGCGTGCACCACGGCAGCAACGCCCAGTATCTCGACCGCAACTACGGCGGCATCATGATCATCTGGGACCGCATCTTCGGCTCATTCGAGCCGGGAGG
>JBOGYW010000089.1:0-10123 GCA_050696815.1 Solirubrobacterales bacterium
AACCTGCGCGTCGCCTCCGCGATGGACCACGAGATCGAGGGTCCCGACGACATGTACATCGAAGGCGAGGCCGGCGACGACGTCGGCCGCCTCACGGTCACGGCCAGCGTCGCACCGGGACAGAAGCTGCGCGTGCTGAAGTTTCTCTCGTATGGGTGGTCCGGACGACGTTCGCTCTCGTCCGTTCGCGCGCAGGTACGCGGTTCGCTCTCTGAGGCGCGCCACACAGGCTGGAACGGCCTGCTGAAGGCGCAGCGCGCGTTTCTCGACGACTTCTGGGACAACGCCGACATCGTGGTCGAAGGCGACCCGGAACTGCAGCAGGCAGTTCGCTTCGGGCTGTTCCATCTGATGCAGGCGAGCGCCCGCGGCGAACGCCGTGCGATCCCCGCGAAGGGACTGACCGGCTCCGGTTACGACGGACACGCTTTCTGGGACACCGAGACGTTTGTACTGCCGGTGCTCACGTACACGCTGCCGGAGGCCGCCCGCGACGCACTGCACTGGCGTCACGCAACCCTCGACCTTGCACGTGAGCGCGCTGCTCAACTTGGGCTTGCCGGCGCTGCGTTCCCATGGCGCACGATTGCCGGCCGCGAGTGCTCGGGCTACTGGCCCGCGAGTACGGCCGCTTTTCACGTGTCCGCCGACGTGGCCGACGCCGTATACCGCTACTTCCGCGCAACGGGCGACAAGGTCTTCTATCGCGAAGTCGGCGTGCCGGTCCTGGTTGAGACCGCGCGACTGTGGACCTCGCTCGGTCGCCACGACGCGCGCGGTGAGTTCCGTATCGCCGGCGTGACCGGCCCCGACGAATACAGCGCGATCACCGACAACAACGTCTACACGAACCTGATGGCCGCCCGCAACCTGCGCGCGGCCGCCGAGGTGGTCGAGCTGTTCCCGGATGCCGCCGAGGAGCTGGAGGTGGGGCCGAATGAGCCTTCGCACTGGATCCACGCCGCCGACTCGATGCACGTGCCGTACGACGAAGGCCAGCAGGTCCACCCGCAGGCCGACAACTTCACTCACCACGAACGCTGGCCATTCGACCACATGAGTGCAGCCGACTACCCGCTGCTGCTGCACTACCCGTACTTCGACCTGTACCGCAAGCAGGTCGTCAAGCAGGCCGACCTGGTGCTCGCTCTCTACACCAACGGCGACTACTTCACGCAGGAAGAAAAGCGCCGCAACTTCGAGTACTACGAGGGCATCACGGTTCGCGACTCGTCACTTTCGGCCTGTACGCAGGCGATCGTCGCCGCCGAAACCGGGTATTTGGACCTCGCATTCGCGTACCTCGAGGAGACGGTCTACGTGGACCTGCACAACCTCGCGCACAACACCAGCGATGGGCTGCACCTCGCCGCATCGGCTGGTGGCTGGCTCGGACTGGTCGCCGGCTTCGGCGGTTTCCGCGACTACAGCGACCGCCCGGCGTTTGCTCCACGACTGCCGAAGCAGATCGACCGGCTTACCTTCAAGCTGCGCATCCAGGGCAGCACGCTGATGGTCGACGTGGCGCGCGACGAAGCGACCTACTCGCTCGTGCACGGCGAAGAGCTGAAGATTCGCCATCACGGCGAGGACATCCTCGTCGACGGCGACGGACCGGTGACGCTACCGATCGCTGCGATCGAAGAGCTGCCGGCGCCGACGCAGCCGAAGGGCCGTGCTCCCGGAGAGCTGCGCCCGCCAGAGCCTCAGTTCGACGAGACCGGCGCGCTGCGCGAGGTCGAGGGGCCGTACGCGCACCAGAGCGGTGGAGCGGTTTAGTCGGATCTGCTTTCAGGAGCGACCCTGCGCCGAACTGATTCGACCGACCAGGCGGGCACCGGGACGTCGGCGCGATTTAGAGCGTTTTTGATCTCGCTCGCCAACGGACGTCGGCGCATCCGCGCCCGGTCGCAGCACAACAATCTCTCCGGGTGCATGTTCGAGCGCCCAAGCGATGGCCGTCGCATCGAGCCCATCCTCGGTGCCGGAGGCGGCCGGAAGAACGATGCGGTAGTAGTTCTCGTTTTCGACGAGCGTCTGCAGCGCGTGCTGACCGGTGCGACCGCGCACGATTCGGCTGTCTACCGTCACGCCGGCCCGTCGCGCTCGCTGGTCAGCCGCTTCCAAGAGGTCCACGGCATTCGATCCTTGCTTAGGCAGCGCTGCATCAAGCGCCAGCCGCGAGGGGACGCGTGCCAGATAGCTGGGAACCAACGTTGCCTGCTCGGCGTTTGCCAAACGTATAGCTGCGTCGAGCGCACCGTAAGAGATCGCTGCGCCGACAAACGGAAACAAGATGCGACGGCGGCGATCGGGTGGCCGCAGACGCCGTTTCATCGTTGCGCGACGCACGAACTCGGCCGCAACCGTCACGCATATGCCGGCAAGCAGCCCGATCCCCAGATCGCCAAGCCAGCTCATTCGGAGTCTTCCTCGGGCCGCTGAAGCAGCGATCGGTCGGCGACGACGCGGACGTCGATTCCCGGCAGCTCGCGCAGCAGGCGGTCCACCAGCGACGGACCGCTCCAGCGCGAAATGCCGCTCCGCCGGTTCGGTGGCCCGAGCATCAGGTAGGTGGTCGCGCGGCGTGCAGCCACGCGGCGGACCGTCTCGATGATGTCGTCGCCACGCTCGATCATGAACTGCGCTCCAAGTACCGACGCAAGATTGAAGATCGCGTCGAGCTGATCTTGTTCATCTTCAGTTGGCTCGTAGTCGTGGGGCGCCACCCAGACGATGTCGAGCGGACAGCCCAGCCGCTGGGCGGATCGCCATGCGCGTCGCACGATGCGGTGTGCGCCGGTGTTCGGCTCCACCAGGGCCATTGCCCGCTCTGCCACTGCCTGCGGCACCGCAGTCGGCTCTTCGCCGCTGCCACGCCGCCGCGGCGAATCTTCGACCAGCCGCTTCGCCTCGACGTCGTCGGCAACCTGCCGCAGTGCGACGGTGCGCAAAGCAGTGAGGTTCTCGATCTTGAAGAAGTTGTTGAGCGCTGCCGGCACGCGTTCGTGCGAGTAGATCTTGCCTTCTCGCAGACGTTCGATCAAGGCCTCCGGCGTAAGGTCGATCAGGACCACCTCGTCGGCCTTGCTCAACACTGAATCCGGCACCGTTTCTCGCACCGTCGTGCCTGTCAGCTCGCAGATCTGATCATTGAGACTCTCGAGGTGCTGCACGTTCATCGTCGTGAAGACGTCGATCCCCGCCGCGAGGATGTCGTCGACGTCGCGGTAGCGCTTGCGGTGCTTCGAGCCCGGTGCGTTGGTATGCGCGAGCTCGTCGACCAACACCAGTTCGGGCCTGCGGGCGATCACCGACGCTGTGTCCATCTCCGGCAACTCTGCGCCGCCGTATGCGATCAATTTGCGTGGCAGATGCTCAAGAGCGGCCGACTCGGCAATCGTTTCGTCGCGGTCGTGGGGCTCGAGGTAGCCGATCACGACATCACGGCCATTTTCGGCCTCGTGCTGCGCTTCTCGCAGCATCCTGAAGGTCTTGCCGACACCCGCAGCCATCCCCAGGAAGACTTTCAGCCTTCCTTTCACAGGGGGGTCCGTCGCAGAGGGCGTTTGCATTTCCATTGACTCAACCCGGGGCGTTCAAGCTCCAAGGAGATTGTGAACCACAATGTCGACGAGCTTGATGCCGATGAACGGCGCGATGATCCCGCCGAGTCCGTAGATGAACATGTTTCGTCGTAAGAGCGCGGTCGCACCGACGGGGCGATAGCGCACACCGCGCAGCGCGATCGGTACGAGCATCGGAATCACCAGTGCGTTGAAGATGATCGCGGAGAGGATCGCGGAACGCGGTGATCCCAGATTCATCAGATTGAGCCTGTCGAGCGGGCCTGCGGCACCGCCGGAGGCATACGTCGCCGCAAAGATCGCCGGCAGAATCGCGAAATACTTCGCTATGTCGTTGGCGATCGAAAAGGTCGTGAGCGCTCCTCGTGTGATCAGCAGCTGCTTGCCGACCTCGACTATCTCGATCAGCTTTGTCGGATTCGAATCCAGGTCGACCATATTTCCCGCTTCACGCGCTGCCTGCGTCCCGGTGTTCATGGCGACGCCGACATCGGCCTGCGCGAGCGCGGGAGCGTCGTTGGTGCCGTCGCCCGTCATCGCGACGAGCCGGCCGTCGTTCTGCTGCTCCCTGATCAAAGCCAGCTTGGCTTCCGGCGTTGCCTCGGCGAGAAAATCGTCGACGCCGGACTCTTCCGCAATCTTTGCGGCCGTCAAGCGGTTGTCGCCGGTGATCATCACCGTTCGAATCCCCATGCGCCGAAGCTCGTCGAAGCGCTCGTTCATGCCGTCCTTGATCACGTCTTTCAGGTAGACGACGCCGAGGATCTTGTTGTTACACGCGACGGCCAGCGGTGTGCCGCCTTCGCCGCCGACGCGATCGAGTTCGATGCGCAACTCCGGCGGCGCGCTGCCGCCGTCTGCCTCGATCCACTCGACGACCGAGTCGCCGGCGCCTTTACGCAGCCGATCGCCGTTGATATCCACTCCGCTCATCCGCGTCTGCGCAGTGAACGGAACGAACTCGGCATCGTGTGTCGCCAGTTCGTGCTCGCGCAACCCGTACTGCTTGGCCAGCACCACGATCGAGCGGCCCTCGGGCGTTTCGTCAGCGAGCGAAGCCAATTGCGCGGATTCGGCCAACTCCGACTCACTGACGCCCGGCATCGGTATGAACGCGGTCGCCTGGCGGTTTCCGAGCGTGATCGTGCCGGTCTTGTCGAGTAGCAACACGTCGACATCTCCGGATGCCTCAACCGCGCGGCCAGACAGGGCGAGAACGTTGCGCCGCACCAAACGGTCCATGCCGGCGATGCCGATCGCAGAAAGCAATGCCCCAATCGTCGTCGGAATCAATGCAACCAGCAGCGCGATCAGCGTCGTCATCGAAACGTCGGTTCCACTGAACTGCGCGAACGGCTTCAACGAAACGACGACGATCATGAACACAAGAGTTAGACCTGCCAGCAAAATCCCCAGAGCGATCTCGTTGGGTGTCTTGCGCCGCTCGGCGCCTTCCACCAGAGCGATCATGCGGTCTAGGAACGTCTTGCCGGGTTCCTGCGTGATCTCCACGACGATGTGATCCGACAGCACGCGCGTTCCACCGGTTACCGCACTGCGGTCGCCGCCTGCCTCACGGATCACCGGGGCCGACTCACCCGTGATCGCCGATTCATCGACGGACGCGATTCCTTCGATAACGGTGCCATCTCCGGGGATCAGTTCGCCGGCGTCGACGAGCACAACGTCGCCCGGTGACAGCTCGCCGGCAGGCTTAGTAGTACCGTCGCGCAGCTTCGCCAGGGTGTCGGTGCGCATTGCGCGGAGGGTGTCGGCCTGCGCTTTGCCACGGCCTTCTGCCAACGCCTCGGCGAGGTTGGCGAAAACGACGGTCAACCACAGCCAGACGCCGACGGTAAACGTGAACCAGGCGGGATCGTGAGTACCTCCACCGGCGCCGCCAAGCACCTGAATCAGCCAGGCGACACTGGTGACCAGCGCGCCGATCTCGACAACGAACATCACTGGATTAGAGAGCTGCACGCGTGGATCGAGCTTTGCGAAGCTCGCGACGATCGCCGGTCGGATGATGTCGGGCGAAAAAACGGAGGCAGAACGTCTCGGGGTCATCGCGCGCCCTCCTTGTCCAGAGCGAGATTCAGTTTCAGCACGTTCACACCCGGTTCGCCAATCAAGCCCAGCCAACGGCCATCTGTATTCGCGTCGATCAGCTGCACTACGCGCTGGGGCGTGAACCCTCGCCGGCTCGCAACCCGCGCCGCCTGAATCCTCGCGTTGGCCCGAGAGATGTGCGGATCTACGCCGGACGCGGATCCCGCCACCGCGTCGACCGGCACGTTCTTTGCATTGAGGCTGGAGTTGTACGGCGACTCGAGTTGCAGATACGCCTCGACATTGGCGACCAGCATGTCGCGTGTTGCGAGGTTGTTCGGTCCGGCATTGTTGAAAGACGTGCCCGCGGGGCTGTAGCCGGTCTGCGAGGGACGCGGCTGGAAATAGCGCACGTCGGGTTTGGTCAAATCGTTTCCGTCGGCGTCGACCTTTTGCTTTCCGTGGGCGTCCAGCACCGGAACAGTGAACGGCTGCGCGATCAGTTTCGAGCCGACGATCTTCCCGTTCGACGTGACCTGCGAACCGTTCGCGGCGTTGTTGAAGGCGACCTGCGCGATACCGGTCAAAGCCAGGGGGAAGATCAACCCCAATGCGACTGTGAACACCAGCATCGCAAGCAGTGACGTCAGCGCCTCCTTGGCGAGCGACGTACGCATCAGAAGAGTCCCTCGGAGAGACTTTGCACCACTGGTCCAAGCAGTAAGGCTGGGAAAAATGTCAGTGCGCCGATCAAGAGGACGATGCCGATCAGCAGGACGACGAAAGTAGGGGAGTCCGTACGAAGCGTTCCAAGGCCGGCCGGCGCGACCTTCTTGCCGGCGAGTGAGCCGGCGATCGCAAGCACGATCAAGATCGGCGCAAAGCGCACGAAAAGCATCGAACCGCCACCAAGTAGGTCGGCGAAGGTGATTCCGAAGGAACCCGCATTGCCAGGAGTGGGCTGGACGAATCCCGTGTAGCCGGCAAATGCCGACCCGTTGTTGTTGCCCTGCGAGAGGTATGCGTACAGCGACTCGGAAAAGCCCTGCGGGCCATCGGAGTAGATCGATTTTTGACCGTGGGCCGTGCCGACCGCCAGTGCGGTCGTGATCAGCACCGCAAACGGCATGTAGAGCGCTCCGAGCGTCGCGAGCTTGATCTCCCTGGCTTCGATCTTCTTACCGAGGTATTCGGGAGTGCGGCCGACCATCAGTCCGCCGATGAACACGGCCAGAATCACGAACAGGAGCATCCCGTAGAGCCCTGAGCCGACGCCGCCGAAGATCACTTCGCTCGTGCCCAGGCTTGCCATCGGCACCGCACCACCCAGTCCGCTGAAAGATTCGAGAGCCGAGTTGACGGCGCCGCAAGATGTAACGGTGGTGACGGCATTGAAGAGCGCACTGTCGGCGATACCGAAGCGCTGCTCCTTGTCGAGCAGGTTGCCGCCGGTCGAACCGTCCACCGCAGAGGCGTTCAAGCCGGCTGCATGCATCGCCGGTGTTCCGTGCGACTCGGCGGTGTACACGACCGCGACCGCCGCGATGAACATGATCGCCATCGCGGCGAAGATCGCCCACCCCTGGCGGCGGTTACCGACCATCCGCCCATACGTGAAAGTGAGAGCCGCCGGAATCGCGAGCACCATCAGCATTTCAATGAAGTTCGTGAACCCCGTCGAGTTCTCGAACGGCATCGCGGAGTTCACGTTGAAGAAGCCGCCGCCGTTCGTGCCGATCAGTTTGATCGCTTCCTGGCCGGCTACCGGTCCCCATGCGAACTGTTGCGTCGCGCCGGTCACATTGACGAAATCCGAGTAGTGCGAAAGGCTCTGGATCACTCCCTGTGAAGCCAGCAGCAGACCGCCGATGAACGCCAGTGGCAGCAGGATGTAGAGCACGGACCGGGTGACGTCCTGCCAAAAGTTTCCGAGCTCTTTGCCGCTGCGCGAGACGATGCCACGGATCAAGGCGACTGCGACCGCCATGCCGACGGCCGCGGAAAGGAAGTTTTGCACCGCCAGGCCGGCCATCTGCGAGAGGTACGAGAGCGAAGTCTCGCCGGCGTAGTACTGCCAGTTGGTGTTCGTCACAAACGACGAAACGGTATTGAAGCTGACATCCCAAGGCATCGCGTGAAAGCTCTGGGTGTTCAGCGGCAGGTGACCCTGCAGCCGCAATATCGCGTAAAGCACGATCCAGCCGGCAAGCGAGAACAGGATCACGCTTCGTGTGTACGCCTTCCAGCCTTGACCGCGCTCGGGGCGCACGCGGATAGCTCTGTAGATCATCCGCTCGACTGGGCCGAACGCACGCTCGAGTGCGACGGGCTGGCCGTTGTACACGCGAGCCATATAGCTGCCGAGCAACGGAACGATCGCCAGCAGCACCAGGCAGAAAATGCCGATCTGAAGCCAGCCCTGCGCCATCGCTCTAAAACCGTTCCTCGCCGCGGATCAGCGCGTAGAAGAGGTAGCCGCAGACCAGCAGAGCAATGACCAAACCGATTGCGTCGCCCGTGCTCATACGCGATCCAGCGCTTCGATCGCGAACAGCAATGCCGCGAAGATCAAGAGGGCCAGTAGAACTGCGAGTACGTCCATGCAACCAACATATGGCCGCCCTCGTCACGGGTTTGTGACGATCAAATTGGTTCGTCTAACGATTCTGTGTCAGGCGCGTTGCGTGCCGCTCAAGCAGCGAATCGATAGCCGACGCCGGGGTCCGTTCGGATGTAGCGCGGGCCGCCTTCGGGCTCGATCTTTGCGCGTAGTCGCGCGATGTGAGTGCGCAGCACCTGCGTGTCGAATTCGTACGCCGAGCCCCAAACCGCGAGAAGCAACGCGCGGGTCGTCATCAGCCGCCCGCGGTTACGCGCGAGCGTGGTCAACAGGTCGTACTCGATCGGGGTGAGATGCACGTTTTCGCCGTCGCGCGTGACGGTTCGCGCAGCGAGGTCGATCTCAAGGCCGTCGGCCTCGATCCTCGGCTCGTCCTGATTCGCGCCTGCGCGACGTAGGGCGGCGCTCAGTCTCGCGACCAGCTCCCTCGGGCCAAACGGCTTCGTAACGTAGTCGTCGGCGCCCGCCTCGAGAGCAAGCACCTTCTGTTCTTCTTCGTCGACGGCCGAGAGAACGATGATCGGCATCTCACTCCACGTGCGCAGCTCCTTGCAGATCTCGACGCCGTCGCCATCCGGCAACACGAGGTCGATGATCGCCGCATCGGGTGGCCTGACCGCTGCGGCGTTAAGCGCTTCGCGAGCCGTCGCCACCGCGGTGACCTCATAGCCGGCATCGCGCAGCACCACCTTCAGCGCACGCAGGATCTGCGCCTCGTCGTCGCAGACGAGGACTCGCTCGGAAGCGTTCAACCGTCGCCTCGCGATGCCATCGCGTCAACCACTGTGGCGGGGGTCCAGCGGGAGCTCGACGATGAACGTCGCGCCTCGCCCGGGAAGGGACTCCGCGTGAACGGTGCCGCCATTTGCTTCGACAAATCCCTTGACGATCGCCAGACCCAGCCCCGATCCCGCGTGAGATGCGCCCGCTCCCTGATAGAACGGTTCGAAGATCCGCGTCAGCTCGGCCGGGTCTATTCCAGGGCCCTGATTGCTGAACGTGATCGACACGGCCTCCGCCGTGGCGTGGCCTTGCACGCGCACTGGTGCGCCCGCGGCGTGGCGGACGGCATTGCGCAGCAGATTCGCGAATGAATTCTCGAGCTGCGCCGCGTCGGCCAAAACGAGCGGCATATCCGATGCGAAATCGATCTGCACGGTGGCGGGCGGGTCGCCACGCGGCGGATCGAGTTGCTCGGCTGCCTCGCGCACGATCTCTTCGACAGAGCACCAGTCGCGGCGCGGCGTCGCCGCGCCGGCCTGTAGCCGCGACAGGTCCAGCAGCTGGTCGACGAGCGTCGAAAGCCGCGCCGCCTCCTCAGTTACGGCGTCGGCCAGTTGTTCACGGTCGAACGCGCTGATGCTCGGCGAACGCAACGCTTCGCCGGCCGTCGCAATCGAAGTCAACGGGCTACGCAGGTCGTGAGAGACGGCCCGCAGCAAAGCGGTCTTGACTTCGTCGCTGCGCCGCAGCGCCTGTGATTCAACGACCTCGGCCTGCAACGATTCGCGATGCAGCGCGGCGGCGAGCAGCGTCTGCAGGGCCGGCACGATGCGCTGCTCGACTCGCTTGGCCGCCGAGGGAGAGAGATCCGACGGCAAAAGCAGCGTGCCGATCTGCGCACCGTCGTCACTTAGGGCGAATGCCGTGCGACGTAGATCGCCCGGTACGACGCGCAGCTCGATCGCCGCCGACGGCAGTTCGAGCACTCGAGCGAGGCGATGGGTGACGGTCGGCAGCGATTCGGCGACGTCGCGGCCGCCGAGCAACAGCCGCGCGCTTTCTGCGCTGAAGTCAGCTTCCTGGCGACGCATCTCGGCTTCCAGTTCGCGGGTGCGCGAGCGGTCGGCAATCACACTCACGG
>JBOGYW010000090.1:0-10120 GCA_050696815.1 Solirubrobacterales bacterium
GTGCTCTACCACGGCAACGACATCTACGCATCGGCGGTCAACCGCATCGAGGTGCGCCGCCGCATCGGCATGGTCTTCCAGAAGCCGAACCCGTTCCCGAAGTCGATCTACGACAACATCGCCTGGGGTCCGCGCAACCTGGGGATGAAGAAGGACCTCGACGATCGCGTCGAGAAGGCCCTGCGCCAGGCGGCGATCTGGGACGAGGTGAAGGACCGTTTGAAGCAGAGCGCGCTGGGCCTGTCCGGTGGACAGCAGCAGCGTCTCTGCATCGCGCGAGCGCTTGCGATCGAGCCCGAGGTGTTGCTGCTCGACGAGCCGGCCTCGGCACTTGACCCGATCGCGACGCTGAAAATCGAGGATCTGGTGCACGAGCTCAAGCATCGCTACACGATCGTGATCGTCACCCACAACATGCAGCAGGCGGCGCGTGTCGCCGACCGCACGTGCTTCTTCAGCCTGACCGAGAAGGACGGCAACAATGTCGGCGCGTTGATCGAGGACGACTGGACCGACGTGATCTTCACGAACCCGGGCGACATCCGCACCCGGGACTACGTGTCGGGCCGCTTCGGCTAGCCAGCGCTGAGCCAGTTAGCTGGCGACAGGCGGCGGCGGGCTTGCCGGCGGCACCAGCGGCTTCGGCGCGGCGATCGTGGCGCCGGGCACCTGCTCGAGCAGCGTGTTGCCGCACTGCCAGCAGAAGACGGCACCCGAGCTGTGCGGCGCTCCGCAGGTCAGGCAGAGTGCGGCCACGCCGGTGCGTTCCATGCGCAGGATGCGCTCGATCTCACCGAGCTCGGCGTCGGCGCTCTGCAGCGCGGCTGCGCGCTTGACCAACACCTCTGGGCGCATGCGATTGCGCACGGCCATCTCGTAGGCGAGACCACCGAGGTCCCACTGAAGTTCTGCGACACGGGCGGCGAGCTGGTCGCGCCGACGCTCAAGGTCGAGCGTCTCCGCGTTGGCGGCCTGGCCGGCGACAGCCGGGGCAATCGCTGGGGCCGCCGCCTGAGGCATGGTCACCGGGGCGGCACCGTTGCCGTTGCCGTTCGTGACCGCGGCGGGGATCGCGTTGGTCGGCACGCCGTACGCAGCCGGCGGGGCGAAGGTGGCGGTCGCAGCCGTCTGCGGGTGTGCCGCAGCCGCGGGGGCGCCACCCTTCTTGCGAATTTTGATCGGCGACTTCATGCGCGCGCTATTCGCCACCGAAGAAACCGCCGTCGAACTTGCCGCCGTTGCAGCCGGCGGCGCCCTTCTCGCACTTGTCGCCGAGCTTGACGTCGGGCTTCGCGAGCTTGACGTGGTTCTTCTTGGCAAGTGCGCTGGCGTCGGAGCCGCTGGCATCGCTGCCTCCAGAGTTGTCGGTTTTGCCGGCGTCGGCCGCGGCTGTCGCGGTCGTCGCGCCGGCGGCTGCCGTCGGGGCGGCGCCGTAAACGATCGGCTGCTGGGCGGTGCCGTTCTTCGAGTCGCCGTTGTTGCCGATCAGCACGCCGACGCCCATCGCGAGCAGCAGCAGCGCGATCGTTGCGAGCAGCGCGATGCCGGAAGACCTGCGGGTGTTGGCGGCGGGCGGCGGTGCGTAGCCGGCCGGGGTCGCGGCAGTCGCCGCTCCAGGCTGCGTCGCCGCTGCCTGTTCGAGGCTCGAAAGCCGTGACTCGCCGCGGCGCTCACCGCACTCGATGCAGTAGCGCTGGTCACCCGCCATCGGCGAGCCGCAGCTTGAGCAGGCGTCGCCGGGCGGACCGACCAGAGTCGGTGCGGGCGGCAGGGGAGTCGGTTCGTTAGCCGGAATCGATGGCATTTCACGCGTTGCGGCCGCGTCTTGCGTTCGCGCAGACGTTTGCATGCGACAAGTATCCAACGGCCCCGGCGAAACCTTGTGAACATGATGTAACCGAATGGATAAAAAGTCTTACGACCGCTTCGCATCGGTACGCGGCGCGGTCGAAAAATTGTCACCATTCGTTCTCAAGATGTTCACGGGTTGTTGACGCGCCGCTGCAACCATTTTCTTCGACGTGTACGGATGCAAGGAATGCGGCTCGCCACTGGCGAGCGATCAGAAGTACTGCGTTTCGTGCGGCGCACGGCGCGGCGACCTGCCGTCCCGGATTTCGCAGCTGATCAAGGCGCTTGACGCGCCGATGTCTGCACCGCCCGTCGTCGCGGGCGTTCCACCGAACGTGATCGCTCCTGTCGCGGTCGGCTTTTCGATCGCCGGCCTTTCGGCGGCGCTGGACGACTGGCTCGAAAACGCCGAGTATCCGACCCCGCGGATCGCCGCGCTGATGGTGATGAGCCTGCTCGCCTTCGGAGTGCTGCTCGGTTCGGTCGTCGGTGTCACGGCGAACAAGTCGCCGATCTACGTGATGGCGCCTGCCGCGCCCGCCGCGGTCGCCGCGGCACCTGCGGCGGCAGCCGCGCCCGCCGCGGACGCGGCCGCAGAAGAGGTAGCGGAAGAGCCCCCCGGCGAGACGCCGGGGGCGACCGGCAGCACCGGTGAGAAAAAGATCAACCATGTGTGGCTGATCGTGCTCTCCGGCCAGGGCTACGACAAGTCGTTCGGCGACACGCAGAGCCAGTCGTACCTGACGACCGACCTCGTCGGCAAGGGCGAACTGGTACCCGACCACTACGCGGTCGCGCAGGGCCAGCTGGCGAACTCGATCGCGCTCGTCTCCGGCCAGGGACCCACTTGGCAGATTCTGCAGAACTGCCCGAACTACAACACCGTCACGCCGGGAACGATCGACGCGACGACCGCTCAGGCCCAGGGCGACGGCTGCGTCTTCCCGGACAGCGCCAAGACGATCTTCGACACCGTCAGCGGCACCGGCAAGTCGGCCTCCGCCTACGTCGAGGACATCGACAACAAGGCCAACGGCAGCACGACGTCCTGCCGTCACCCAGAGCTCGGCGCGAACGACCCGGACCACGCGACCGACGCAAGCAACGCCTACGCGAGCTGGGGCAATCCCTTCGTCTACTTCCAGTCGGTCACGAACGGCGGCAACTGCGAGTACCAGTTGTTCGGCCTGAACACGCTCGACGGCGATCTGTCTTCTTCGCGGTCGCCCGCCTTCGCGATGGTGATCCCGAACCGCTGCCACGACGGCAGCGATACACCGTGTGCGCCTGGAGCGAGCGCCGGTCTCGCGGACAGCGACGCATTCCTCCAAGACTCTGTCACCAAAATCATGGGCTCGAAGGACTACCAAGACGGCGGCCTGATCGCCATCACCTTCGACGCTGCGCCGCAGGATGTATCGAGCTGCTGTGTGCAGCCGGTCTTCCCGAATCTCACGCTGCCGCCGGCCGCGCCGCCGGCAGAACCGACCGGCGAGACCGGACCGACCGGAGCCAACGATCCGGCCGGCGCGACGGGCGCGAGCGGCCCCGCGGCCGACCCCGCACCGCTGCCGTACATCTTCAAGACACCTGCCGGTGAGAACGCCGGCGGCGGCAAGGTCGGACTGCTGCTGCTCTCCCCGTTGATCCAGGAGGGCACGACGTACTCGACCGAACAGTCGAACCACTTCACGCTGCTGGCGTCGATCCAGAACTGGCTAGGAACCTCGAAGCTCGGCTACACGAACGACGTCAGCGTCGCGCCGCTGGCCGACGGCGTCTTCAACAAGACCGCTTCGGGCGGTTAGCGAGCGTTTACTCGGCGGCGGCCGGCTCGGGCCAGAAGCGGTAGCCGATGCCGAAGTGCGTGTGGATGAACTCCGACTCCGGCGCAAGCTTGCGCAGCTTCTCACGCACGCGGCGCACATACACGTCGACTGCGCGGTCGCGGTAGGGCATCGGGCCGCCCCAGACTTCGGCGTAGATCGCGTCGCGCGTAATCACGCGGTCGGGTTGTTCGATCAACGTAAGCAGCACCGCGAGCTCACGCCCGGTCAGTTGGACACGACCGTTGGCGCCGAGCACCTGGCGCGAATCCGGCTGCACCTCGAGTTCGGCGAATTGGATCGCTTCCTCTCCGGTGCCGAGCGGTTCGAGCTTGCGGGCTCGGGCAGGAGCATTTTGCCCAAATTCCACACGCAAAGGTTGGCGTCAATCACCAAGCGAATCGTGAATATGTCGTGAACGACTGGTTACGGAAACGCCAGATTGCGGCTTTTGTACCGATTGTCGCGCTTGTTACGCGGCCGCGGGGTTCTCGATCAGCACCGCGAGTCCCTGGCCGACACCGACGCACAGCGCGGCTACGCCGCGCTTCAGATTGCGCCGCTTCAGCTCGTAGGCAAGTGTTCCCGTGATCCGCGCGCCGGTACAGCCGAGCGGGTGCCCGATCGCGATCCCGCCGCCATTCACGTTGAGGATCTCGTGATCGACGCCGATCGCGCGAGCGCTGGCGATCGCCTGGCTGGCGAACGCCTCGTTGATCTCCCAGAGGTCGATGTCGTCGGCCGCAAGGCCGGTGCGCGAGAGCAGTCTGGCGACCGCGTCGATCGGGCCGATGCCCATCACCGCCGGGTCCACGCCGGCCGAGGCGCAGGCGACGATCCGTGCGACCGGGTCGCTGCCGAGCGCGTTCGCCCGTGACTCGGTGCCGAGCACAAGACAGGCGGCGCCGTCGTTGATCTGCGAAGAGTTGCCGGCCGTCACCGTGCCGCCCTCGCGAAACGCCGGGCGCAGCTTCGAAAGCGATTCGACCGTACTGTCGGGGCGGATGCCTTCGTCGCGCGTGACGGTCGTCGGCGAGTCCTTCCTGCGCTGCGCAGGCGCGTCGATCGGGATCACCTCGTGGTCGAACACGCCGTTCTCCCATGCGGCGTGTGCGCGCTGGTGGGATGCCGCGGCGAATTCGTCTTGATCCTCGCGCGAGATGTCGTGGCGCTCGGCGACGTTCTCGCCGGTTTCGCCCATCGATTCGGTGCTGTGTGGGAAGTTCGGATTGACGAAGCGCCAGCCGATCGTCGTGTCATAGACCTCGACCGGGCCGCGCGACCAGGCGGTGCCCTGCTTGGCGTACACGAACGGCGCGCGGGTCATCGACTCGACGCCGCCGGCCAGATACAGGTCGGCGTCACCGGCGGCGATGCAGCGCGCCGCGTCGGCGACCGCTTCCATACCGCTGGCGCACAGGCGGTTGACGGTCGCGCCCGGCACGCCGACCGGCAGGCCGGCGAGCAGCGCGGCCATCCGCGCGACGTCGCGGTTGTCCTCGCCCGCTTGGTTGGAAGAGCCGAAATACACGTCGGCGATCTCGTCGGCCGGCAGGTTGTTGCGCTCGACCGCGGCCTTGATCACGTGTGCGGCGAGGTCGTCGGTACGCACCGTCGCCAGCGCGCCGCCGAACTTGCCGATCGGCGTGCGCAGCGCATCGAGGATGTAGACGTCTCCGTAGTCGACCGGCACGGCGCAGAGGTTAGGCGGCACGCGCGCTAGGTTGCGCGCCGATGGCAAGGGTCTTGATCGTCGATAGCGCGGGACGCGCGGATGCCGCGACGGCCGCATTGGCCGAAGCGGGCTTTGCAACGCGCACCGTCGTGGGCGAGCCGCTGTTGCCCGGCAACGTTTTCGAAGCGCTCGAAGGTGTTGCCGTGGTCGCATGGCTGCGCGGCGCCGGCGACGAGCCACACGCCCTCGCCAACGGCGAGCAGCTTGAGACCGTGTTGCTCAAGATCGTGGACACGGGCGTGCGTGGTTTCGTCTTCGAGCGCGGCGCGCCGGGCGAGGTGAACCCACACGTCGAGCACGCACGCGCCACCTGGCACATCCCGATCGCCGAGATCGACCAGGCCGACGCCGCGGGCGGCGAGCAGTGGGCGGCCGCGCTGGTGACGGCCGTCAATCGATCCCTCGGTATCTAGAGCGCGCCGCATCCGCGCGGCGTAGTCTGGGGGCGATGTTTTGCCCAAACTGCATGTCGCCGTACGTTCACCCGTTCGTGCCGGAAGACCCCGACGACCAGGCCGAAGTCGACGAGCCACTGCTCGAATGCAGTGAGTGTGAATGGGTCGGACCGACGACCGAGTTCGTGCCGGAGAACTACCGCTAGAACCGCCGCTAGCTCAGGCAGCCGTCGATGCGGTCGAGCAGGCGGCCGAGGATGTACCCGGTGACGCCCCAGATCAGACCGCCGTCCGAGTCGAAGGCCTCGGTCTTGAAGGTCAGGCCGGCGCGCACCATCTCGCGCTTCTCGCGGATCCGCCACAGCTCGTGCAGGTCGACCTCGAACACCGAGTCGACCTCACCGGGGTTGGGCGTGAGTTCGATGTCGGCCGGAACGAGGCCGACGATCGGATAGACGGCGTAGTCGGTCACGTATGTCGACATCGGCTCGAGCGCGCCGATCACCTCGACGGAATCGGACGGGATCGCAAGTTCCTCAAACGACTCGCGCAGCGCCGTCGCCACGAAGTCGGCATCGCCGTCGTCGGCGCGGCCGCCGGGAAAGGAGATCTGCCCGGCGTGCTGGGGCAGGTCGTCGTGGCGTTTCGTGAAGACGAGCTTCAGCGAGCCGTCGGCCTGCGGGCGAAAGGGAATCAGTACCGCCGCGTTGCGGCCCTGGGCGTGAAGTTCGAGCGACTCTTCCGTGGTCAGCAGCTTGCCGGCGATGCAATCAATCAATGTGCACTGCGATCACTGCGTCACTGGACAGTGATCGACTCGTTGAAGATGACTTCGCCTTCCAGCGTGCGGTGCACGGGGCACTTCGCGGCAATCTCTTCGATCCGGCGCATCTGCTCTTCGCTCAGGCCGGGCGGGACGCAGAGCTTGACGTTGAACGTGGTCGGCGCGCCGCGCTTGGCGGGCTCGTACTCGACCTTCACCTTCACGTCGCCGCAGTCCCAGCCCTTGTGCGAGGCGTACATCTCGATCGTCGTCGCGGTGCAGGACGCGAGGCTCGCGGCCAGCAGTTCCTGGGGCGACGGGCCGACGTCGGCGCCGCCCATCTCGACGGGTTCATCCGTGACGATCCGGTGATCGCCGATCACCACCAAGTGCTCGAAGTGCCCGGTTCGCTTCGCGAGCGCCTGCTTGATGTTGGTCTTGACTTCCGTTGCCATCTGGACCTTCCCTTGTCGATCGGATCTCTACTAAAGATACGCGCGAAACCCGGCAAAAGGGTTACAAATGTCTATCTATTTGCCGCGGCCTTCGAACACCGTCGGTGACGGCTCATCGGCGTACCGCGCCATCGCGAACAGCAGGTCCGAGGCACGATTGAGATAGCGCAGCACGTTGGTGTCCGGCAGCGGTTCGGCCTGGTGCAGACTCACCACGGAGCGCTCGGCGCGCCGCACCACCGTGCGCGCGACGTCAAGCTCGGCCGACAGCCGGGTACCGCCCGGGATGATGAACTTCGGCGGCAGGTCGAGGCGCTCTTTGTACCAGTCGATCCGCGCTTCGAGCGCGTCGACCATCTCCGGCTCCACCAGCGTCACGCCCGCCTCGAGCTTGGCGAAACTCTCCGGTGCGGTCGCCAGCTGCGCACAGCCGATGAACATGCAGCGCTGCATTTCGAGCAGGTCGGCGCTCAGCGTGGGAAACGCTTCTTTGGAATCCGCGCGCGCGACTGCGATCACCGAGATCGCCTCGTCGACGTCGCCGTAAGCAGAAGTGTGCAGGTCGTTCTTCGCGACGCGACCGCCGTACCAAAGGCCGGTCGTGCCGTCGTCACCCTTGCGCGTGTAGATCTTCACCTCGGACATGCGCGACCGATCCTAGTGTGGGCAGGACCATTATGGACTGCGCGCAAGGCCGTTCCGATTTGACGTTGTCACCAAACGGTGGTACTGTGAACGCCGTTCCACGCGGCGCCGGCTCGGACTCCGGCGCGCCGCAGGCAGAGACGCCGACAAAGTCGAAGGGCCAGCAGGACCGGACATGAATAAGCCGATCGCGATCGACCCCAACTTCGCGGATTCGCTGGCGCCGCGTCCGCCGGCGCCGCGCCGGCCGCGCAACACGCGCGACGCGATCATCGACTCGGCGGAGCAGCTGTTCATCGACAAGGGCTACCACGGCACTCGGGTCAGCGAGGTCGCGCGTCACGCCGACGTGTCGATCGGCTCGATCTACGTGCACTTCGAGAGCAAGGAGGGTCTCTACGCGGCGCTGATGGAGCGCGCACTCAGCATCGAAGCGCGCTACTTCGACGCGATCTTCGACAACCCGGAGATCCCCGACTTGGAGAAGATCTTCTCGCTCGGCGAGGCCTATCTGCAGTTTTTCCGCGAGCACCCGGCGTACTTCCGCATGTTGATGATCCCGCACGAGGACGTGCCGGAGGAGACGCACGACACGCCTGTCGGCCGCCAGGTCGTCGCGCGTGGCGCGCACCAGCAGGAGCGCCTGGCCGAGGTGATCGGCAACTGCATCGAGGCAGGCGTGATGCGCAACGACATCGACCCGCAGAACGCGTCGAACTTCTGGTGGGCCGCCTGGAACGGCGCGATCGCGCTGACCCTGCGCCGCGACGAACTCGCCCTCAACGCCGAGGAGATGGCAGCGGTCGTGATCGAAGGGCGGCGGATGATCGCCCAGGGCATGGCGTCTTCGGTGATGCGCACCGCCGACGGCAGCGTGCTGCCGGAGATCCTCGAGCGGATCGAAACGCTGCGCGCCGAAGTCGTGCCGCCGGTCGAGCACTGACGGCCGGGCACAGGCCATGAAGTTCGGACTCTTCTACGAACATCAGATGGCCAGGCCGTGGTCTGCGGACCACGAACACAAGCTGTTGAAGGACGCGCTCGACCAGATCGAGCTCGCCGACCAGCTCGGCTTCGACTACGTCTGGGAAGTCGAGCACCACTTTCTCGAGGAGTACTCGCACTCGTCGGCCCCCGAGGTGTTTCTGGCGGCGGCGAGCCAGCGCACCAAGCAGATCCGCCTCGGTCACGGCATCGTCAACCTGATGCCGCAGGTCAACCACCCGGCGAGGGTCGCCGAGCGCATCGCGACGCTCGACCTGATCAGCGACGGCCGCGTGGAGTTCGGCACGGGTGAGAGCAGCTCGCAGGCCGAGCTTGGTGGCTTCGGAGTTGACCGTGAGCGCAAGCGCGAGCTCTGGGGCGAGGCGCTGGGCGAGATCGCGCGGATGTTCACCGAGAGCCCGTATGCCGGGCACGACGGACCGGGCTTCAGCATGCCGCCGCGCGAGGTGCTGCCGAAGCCGCTGCAGAAGCCGCACCCGCCGATGTGGGTCGCCTGCAGCCGGCGCGACACGATCATCACCGCGGCCGAGAACGGCGTCGGCGCGCTCAGCTTCGCGTTCGTCGAGCCCGAGCAGGCGCAGGAGTGGGTCGACGAGTACTACGCGATCGTCGAGTCCGAGCGCTGCAGGCCGGCCGGCTTCGACGTCAACGCGAACTTCGCGGTCGTGCTGCCGATGCTCTGCCACGAAGACGAGGCGGTTGCGGTCGAGCGCGCGCTCGATGGCGCGAACTTCTTCGGCTTCTCGCTCGCTCACTACTACGTCTTCGGTGAGCACGAACCCGGGCGCACGAACATCGCCGAAGAGTTCGCGGAGCGTCGCGGCGAGTTCGGCTTCGGCCGCCATGAGCCCGAAAACCTCAACGAAGATGGCCCGCTCGGCGTCAAGCTGATGCAGGACGGCATGGGTTCACTGCGCGGAGCGATCGGCACGCCGGCACAGATCGTCGGACTGATCGAGCGCTATCGCGAGGCCGGCGTCGACCAGATCATCTTCGTCTCACAGTGCGGCACGGTCAAGCACGAACACATCGTCGAGAGCTACGAGCTGTTCGCCAAAGAGGTGATGCCGCACTTCCGCGACGCCGAGATCGAGGTGGCGGCGGCGGCGAAGGCCGAGCGCCTGGCGCCCGTGATCGAGGCGGCTCTCGCCCGCCGCGACAAGCCACGCGAGTCGTCCGGCTACAAGTTTGGCGTGCAGGGCGAGGCGGGCGCCGCAAAGCCGGCCGCCGCCGCGAACGCCGGCGCGCGGCCGTCGCGCTCGCGCCGCAGCTTCAAGAAGGTCGCACTCAAGCGCGCAGACAAGTTCCAGCGTGCCTTCGTCGGCCGCGCCAGCGACGCGCAGCTGGAACGCATCGTCGGCACACGCTTCGGCACGCGGATGCTCTTCAAGAACATGGAGCAGATGTACCGCCCGAAGAAGGCCGGCAAGTTCCGTGGCGAGATC
>JBOGYW010000091.1:0-10040 GCA_050696815.1 Solirubrobacterales bacterium
CGGCTACGGCGCGAGCCACTCCACCTTCAGCGGACTCGCCGGCACCGGCGACCTCGTAGCCACCGTGCTCGCGGCCGGCAGCCGCAACCGCCGCGCCGGCGAGATGCTCGGCGCCGGCGTCGCCGCCGATCAGATCAAGCAAGAACTCGGCCACGTCGCCGAAGCGGTCGACACCGTGCCCCTGCTGGCGAACGTGATCGAGAACCGCGGCGTCGAGGCGCCCACGGTGTTCGCGCTGCGCGATCTGATCCAGGGCGAGATCGAGCCAGACGAATGGGTGCGGATAGTTCGTCGCGCGGCGTAGGCAACGCGGGTAGGCTGGATATGTGGCCGTCAGTCAAGAGGAGCAAGGGGGAGAGCCCGCTGTGGCCGAGGCTGACTTCGACAAGGCGGCGATCGACCGCGCCTTCACCCAGCTCTACAAAGACCACCTGCGCGACGTCTACTCGTTCCTCTACTACCGGCTCGGCAATCACCACGACGCCGAGGACGTCAGCGAACAGGTCTTCCTGCAGGCCTACCGGCATCTGCCGAAGGCGCTCGCCGAGTCCCAGGGACGCTCGCTGCGGCCGTGGCTCATCCGGATCGCACAGAACCTGGCGATCAACCTCTATCGCGACCGTTCGCGCAAGCCGCAGGCCCCGCTCGAGGCGGCCGGCGAGTTCGCCGACCAGCACGACACCGAGGATCTCGTCGCCTCGCGTGAGGAGCTTGCACATGTTTTCGAGAAGGTCGCCCAGCTTGGCGACGACCGGCGGGAGGCGCTGATCATGCGCTTTGCGCTGGGGATGGACAACCACGAGATCGCACGCGCGATGGGCAAGACCGAGGGCGCGACGAAGGTGTTGCTGCACCGCGCGATCAAACAGCTCGAGGAACAGCTGGAGGAAACGCCATGAACGGCAATGAAAACATCGAAAGTGTGCTGACCCGCGCGTTTGCGCCGGTCGAGCCGCCGCCGCACCTCTACGAGGCCTTCGAGTCGAAACTCGAACAGGTCTCGTTCAACGCGGCCGAAGAACTTTCCGACTGGGAGCTTGTGGCGATGCGCGATCCGCGCAACTGGGTGAAGCCGGCCGTCGCCGTCGTCGCCGGGACCGCGGCCGCGGGGACGCTGGTCGTCCTCGGTATGCGCCACCGCAGGCGCGACGACGACAAGGGCGCTGCCGCCGTCAAGGCGCTGAGCAGCGCGCTCGGCGACGTGCGGCGCGAAGTCGAGCGCTCCGCGCGGCGTACATTTCAATGATCGGCGCTCTCGACAAGTAGCGGCCGGACGCGCCGCGCGCAGCAATACGCTTCGCGCTCCAATGGGCTCGACCACCTCCACCAGCGAATTCCGCGAGGACCCGCCGCAGCAGTTCTGTTACCGGCACCCCAACCGCGAGACGAATGTCGCGTGCTCGTCCTGCGGCAAGCCGATCTGCCCTGACTGCATGACGCCGTCGCCGGTCGGCATGCGCTGTCCGGACTGCGCCGGTGAGCGCACTCGCGTGATCACGGCCGCGCAGGTCGGCGACCAGAGCGCCGTGGCGGCGCTGTGGCGCGAGGCGCCGCTGACGACGATCCTGATCGCGATCAACCTCGTGGCCTTCATCGCCGAACTGGTCAGCGGCTACCCGCTCAGCCCGTTCCCGTCAAACGTGCAGGGCGATGTGCTGCTGCACGGCGTGTTCTTCGGCCCGGCGATCGCAGACGGCGAGTGGTGGCGCGTGATCACCAGCGGCTTCCTGCACTTCGGCCTGATCCACATCGGCTTCAACATGTATCTGCTCTACGTGCTCGGCAAGATGCTCGAACCCGAGATCGGCAGCGTGCGCTACGGCATCGTCTACCTGTCGGCGCTGCTGGCCGGCTCACTCGGCTCGATCATCCTCGAACCCGGCACGCCGAGCGCCGGCGCGTCGGGCGCGATCTTCGGCCTGATGGGTCTGGCGATCGTGATCGCGCGGGCACGCGGCCTGAACGACGCGGTCAAACAGATCGGCGTGCTGATCGGCATCAACCTGCTGATCACCTTCGGCTACTCCGGCATCTCGAAGGGCGCCCACCTCGGCGGCCTGCTCGGCGGCGCGCTTGCAGGCGTGGTGCTTTTCGAACTCGACGAGCGCCGCCACGTATTCGGCCGCAACAAGTGGGCCGGCACGCTGATCATCGCGCTGTTCGCGATCGGGTTGTTCGCCGCGAACATTGTGATCGCGCGCCACCAGTATCCGGCGATCGCCGCCGGGACCGTCTAGGCGTTCAGCTCGACTTCGAGCATCCGCCCGGCTTCGGGCTCGGCAATCAGCTCGGGGTGCAGAGTGTGCGCGAGCAGCTCGAGCCCGTCGACCAGCCGCGGCCCGGGCCGCGAGAAGTAGGCCGAGGCGTCGCAGGCGAAGATCTGTCGCGCGCCGAGCGCGGTCAACTGCCGCGCGTAGTCCTCGGCCTCCTCGGCCGAGCGCGTCGTGTCGTAGCCGCACTGCATCAACACCACGACCTCGGGTTCGGCAGCTGCCACCTCGTCCCAACCGAGATCGCGCGAGCGCTCGCCGGGCAGGCCGAGAAAGTCGACGCCGCCGGCCATATCGATCATCTGCGGCACCCAGTGGCCGCCGATGAACGGCGGGTCGAGCCACTCGAGCGCAGCCACCGTGACGCGCGGCGGACCATCGTCCTGGCCCACGCTGCGCAGCGCGATCTGCACGTCGTCGATGCGGTCGGCGAGCTGGCCGAGCAGATGCTCGCCGGCCTCTGGCGCTTCGGCCGCTGCCGCGACAGTGCGCACGTCGCCGAGCACCTCGCCCAGCGTCGTCGGGTCGAGCGAGATCACATTTGGCTTCGACGGCAGCTTCTCGGCGACCGCGCGGACGTCTTCGAACGACACAGCGCAGACCTCGCAGAGCTGCTGGGCGACGATCAGGTCCGGCTCCTCCTCACGCAGCAGTTCTTCGTCGAGTTCATAGAGGTGACGCCCTTCGCCGGTCAGATCGCGCACGGTGCGGTCGATCTCGTCCGGCGGCAGACCGGCCGGGATCACGCTGCGCGTCAGCTGCGGCAGGTCGAGCGCCGCGGGCGGGAAGTCGCACTCGTGCGTGACGGCGACGACCTGGTCGCCGAGCCCGAGCGCGAAGAGGATCTCGGTGGCGGATGGGACGAGGCTGGCGATGCGCATGGCGGGCAAGATACTCGCGCGGACGGGTTCAGGGGGCGTAGGATCGGATCGATGGGGTTGCTGCCAGACAACGAGATCGCCGAAGGGCTGGTCGCTCTGCCCGGCTGGTCGCGCGACGGCGACGCGATCGTGCGCGTGTTCGACCGCGGCAACTTCGTCGGCGCGGTCGACTTCCTCAACCGGATCACGCCGATCGCCGAAGCGGCCAACCATCACCCCGACGTCGCGATCTCCTGGAAGGACGTGACCGTCACGCTCACCACTCACTCCGCCGGCGGGATCACCGGCAACGATCTGGCGCTGGCAGCGCAGATCGACGAGGCGGCCACGGCAGGCACGGCCTGACCGTCCAGCTTGCTAGCTTGGATCGGACCAATGGATTTGCCCGAAGACGAGCCTCCACGAAGTCCCTGCTGTATCACGGTCCTTCGGACAATCGGGCTTAGTCGCGTATGACCGGCCTACTGCTTTTCGTCGCGCTCCTGCTTGTGATCGTGAACGGCTTCTTCGTTGCTGCGGAGTTTTCGCTCGTGCGCGCCAGGGCTTCGCTGATCGAGCAGCAGGACGAGGATGATTCGTCGCGCCGCTCGCGCGCCGCTTTGACCGCGATCACACAGATTGACTCGTATCTGTCGGCCTGCCAGCTTGGCATCACGATGGCCTCGATCGGCCTCGGTTTCGTCGGTGAACCGGCGGTCGGGCACCTGCTCGAACCCGTGCTGGATGGCGTTGTCAGCGACGGCGCCGCGGTCGCAATCTCAGTCGCGATCGCCTTCACGATCATCACGGTCCTGCACATCGTGATCGGCGAGCTCGCGCCGAAGTCGATCGCGATTGCAAAGCCCGAGCCGACCGCGCTGTGGCTGGCCGGACCGTTGTCGGTCTTCAAACGCATCTTCAGCCCGGCGATCACCGCATTGAACGGCACCGCGAACGCACTGGTCGGGTTGGTCGGCATCAGGCCGGCAAGCGAGATGGAGCTTGGGGCGACCGGCGAGGACCTGCGCGCGATCGTCGAACACGGCCGCTCGCATCGCACTTTGGACCCGGGCGAGGCGCACATGCTGTCCGGCGTCTTCGAGCTGCACGAGAACCAGGCGCGCAACGTGATGACGCCGATTCCGGCGGTCGTCACGATCGACGTCGACGACACGGTCGAGGTCGCGCTGCGCCGCTGCACGTCTTCAGGACACACGCGCCTGCCGGTCACCGAAGGCCGCTCGACCGACAAGATCAAGGGCGTGCTGCACCTGTCGTCGCTGGTGCGGCTGATGCTTTCGAAGGGCGAGGACGCAAACATCGGCAAGGCCGTCAAGGACGCGCTGATCGTTCCCGAGACGAAGCCGTTGGACGATCTGCTGGCCGACCTCCAACGCGAGCGCATGTCGATGGCGATCGTGGTGGATGAGTACGGCCGCACCGTCGGCATCGTCACGGTTGAGGACATCGTGGAAGAGGTCGTCGGCGAGATCGACGACGAAACCGATAGTGCCTTGGCCGCCGTGCGCCGGCTGGCCAACGGGGATTTGTTCGTGCGCGGACACGTGCCGCTGGTGGATCTAGAGGATCACGGCGTCGAGCTTCCGGTCGACAGCGACGCCTACAACTCGATCGGCGGGTTCGTGTTCAGCGAGCTCGGCCGCCTGCCGAAGCGCGGCGACGCGATTCGGGCCAACGGCTACCTGATCCGGGTGGAGTCGGTGCGCGAGAACCGCGTCGAGGCCGTGCGGATCGAAGAGGTGCCGGCGACCGGGGACACGACCGAGACCGAAGTCGTCAACCCCGACGCCTAACGTCGCCTACTTCTCGTAGTTGTAAAAGCCCTGCTTGGTCTTGCGGCCGAGCTTGCCGGCGTCGAGCAGCGCGCGGCAGTTGGCCGGGATTTCGACGCCGATCTGCTCACCGATCGCGATCGAGACGTCGAGGCCGACGTAGTCGAGCAGCGCGAGCGGGCCCATCGGCATGTTCGCGCCGAGCTTCATCGCGGTGTCGACGGCCTCGGCTTCGAGACCTGAAGTCTCCAAGAAGCGCGCCGCGTCGAACAGGTACGGGAAGAGCAAGCGGTTGACGATGAAGCCCGGGCTGTCCGGCACTTCGACACCGACCTTGCCGATCGCCAGGCACAGCGCCCGCGAGCGCGACTTGACTTCGTCGCTGACGCCGTCGGCGTAGATCACTTCGATCAGCTTCATCACCGGCACGGGCGAAAAGACGTGGAAGCCGACGAAGCGCTCGGCGATGCCCGAAGCTTCAGCGAGCTTGTTGACCG
Organism: Solirubrobacterales bacterium; assembly: GCA_050696815.1. GTDB lineage: Bacteria > Actinomycetota > Thermoleophilia > Solirubrobacterales > JACPNS01 > JACPNS01. The sequence goes on from JBOGYW010000091.1 coordinate 5,421, forward strand.
ACAGCGAAGAGGTGGTCGAAGCGAGGATCGTGTCCGGACCGATCGCCGCGGCGATCTCGGCCGCAAGCGGGTTCTTGATCTCGTAGTCCTCGCCGACCGCTTCAATCACGTAGCTGCACCCACTGAGGTCGGCAAGCTCCGTGGTGTGGGTGATCAGCGAAAGTGCGGTCGCGGGGTCGTCGAGCCGCTGGCACTGCTTGTCGATCGAGGCCTTGGCCTTCTCGACCGACTCCTCGGAACGGGCGCGGATGACGACGTCGTGTCCGGTGCCGGCCGACGCGACGGCCAAGCCGCAGGCGATCAATCCGCTGCCGACGATTCCAAGAGACTCGCTCACTTCTTCCCCTTTGTCCGATTGAGTTGTGCCGTGTTCGGCTGTTGTTGGCGTCGTGTGCAACTAGATTCTCCGGTAGCACCTTTGCTCAACGAGACGGAAGGATAGGCACACCTAATGAGCATGCAGAATGGCGGCGGCCGAGAAGTGACGATCGTCGAGGCTTGTCGCACGCCGATCGGGCGCGGTCACCCCGAGAAGGGCTACTACAAAGACACTCACCCCAACGAGCTTCTCGGCACCGTGCAGAAGGAAGTCGTCGAGCGCGCTGGGGTGGAAGCCGGTGAGGTCGAGAACGTCCTGGCCGGCTGCGTGCAGCAGCTTGGCGAGCAGTCGCTGAACATCGGCCGCAACGCCTGGCTCCAGGCGGGGCTGCCGATCGAGACGCCCGCGACGACGCTGGACCTGCAGTGTGGATCGGGCCAGCACGCCACCAACCTGGGCGCTGGTCTGATCGCCAGCGGCGCCAACGACGTGGTGATGAGCTGCGGCGTCGAGCACCTCGGCCACCTGCCGATGGGCGTCGGCTTCCAGTTCGCCGACACGATCGGCTCGCCGTTCCCGCCTGAGCTCTACGAGAAGTACCAGCTCATTCCGCAGGGCCTTTCCAGCGAGATGATCGCCGAGAAGTGGGAGATCCCGCGTAGCGAGCTCGACGAGCTCGGCCTGCTCTCGCAGCAGCGCGCGATCCAGGCGACCGACGAGGGCCGCTTCGACCGCGAGATCGTGCCGATGACGATCGGCAGCAACGGCGACTCACAGACCGTGACCGCCGACCAGGGTCTCCGGGAGACGACGATCGAAAACCTCGCGGGCCTGAAGCCGGCCTTCAAAGAGGACGGCGTCACGACGGCCGGCAACTCGTCGCAGATCAGCGACGGCGCCGCCGCCGTGCTGATGATGACCAAGGAGAAGGCAGCCGAGTTCGGCGCGACGCCGCGCGCGAAGATCGTCGACCAGGTGACCGTCGGTGTCGACCCGGTGATCATGCTGACGGGACCGATCCCGGCGACCGAGCAGATCCTCGCCCGCAACAACCTGAAGATCGAAGACATCGACCTGATCGAGATCAACGAGGCGTTCGCCAGCGTGGTCGCCGCCTGGAACCGCGAGATCCAGCCCGACTGGGACCGTGTGAACGTGAACGGCGGCGCGATCGCGCTGGGTCACCCGCTCGGTTCGAGCGGCGCCCGTCTGATCACCACGCTGCTGCACGAGCTGGAGCGTTCCGACAAGGAGCTCGGCCTCGTGACGATGTGCTGCGGCGGCGGCATCGGCACCGCCACGCTGATCCAGCGGATCTGAGATTGGACGATCCGGCGACGGTGGCCTTGCCATCGTCGCCGGTGTCGACCACAATCAAAGAGCTATGACGCGGGACCGTCACCGGCAAACGATCGAGGCACTGCAGATCGCGCGTGAATCGCGCGACGGCGCCGACCGGCAGTCGGCGCAGGAGCTGCGCACGCTGGTCGAGCAGCTCGCCGACGCGCTCGGCACGCCGCCGGACGTGCGCGAAGAGGCGCTGAAGGCCGCCGCGCTGCTCGACCTCGGGCTGCTCGCGGTCAGTCAGGCCACGATCGGAGCCGAGCACGAGCTGAGCCCGCCCGAGCGCAGCGAGCTGCAGGCCGCGCCGCTCGCCGCGCAGACGCTGGTGGCCGGCACGCCCGGGTACGAATCGGCCGCCGACGCCGCGCGCCACGTGCGTGAGCGCTGGGACGGCCAGGGCTATCCCGACGGGCTGAAGGGCGAAGCGATCCCGTTGGCCAGCCGGATCGTCGCCGTCGCCGGCGCGTTTCAGGCGATGAGCACGCCGCGGCCGTTCCGCCCTGCGATTCCGCCGCGCGCGATCCTCGAGGAGCTGCGCGTCGCCGCCGGCAGCCAGTTCGATCCCGGCGTCGTTCAGGTTTTCCTGAGAATGATTTCGCCGCTGGTCGGCGAAGAACGGGGCGTAGACGGATAGCCGCCGGCCCTGGCAATCCGTTTTAATCGCATTACATTGGTTTCGGAACAACTCCGCACGGGTAGACCTGCGCGGATTCGATGCATTGTCTGGTGGAACAGATTGCGCGATGAGTACTAGCGACCCGGAAGTCCAGCTACAGAACTTCATCTCCGTCGGAGCGGCGTACGCCGAACGGCGCGACACGCGTGACGTGATGGGGATGATCTTCGCTTCGGCGATGACCGTCGCGGCGCTCGGCGTGTCGCTCTACGCCTTCATCGCCGATGCCTGGGACGCCGACTCGATCACGCTCGTCGTCGCGCTGCTCGGCTGCGCGGTGTTCGGCATCGTCGTGCCGTGGGGCAAACTGGCGCGCGAGTGGCAGCTGAGCATGTTCTGGATCGCCCTTGTCGTGATCGACGCCGGCGTCTACCTGCTTGACGTGCCGACCTTCGTCGTGCTGCTGCTGTTGCCGATGATGGGCCTGACCTACTTCTTCGGGCGCGACCGCTTCATCCTGATCTCACACATGCTCGGCGCGATCGCGGCGTTCTGCGTGCCGGTTGTATCCGGTGAGGTCGAGGACCCAGCTTCGGCGCTGATCATCACTCTGCCGGCGATGGTCGCCGTCGCCGCGCTCTCCGGCGTGCTCGCCGACCGTTTCCACACGATGCGCTCGCGCGAGCGCGGCCGCTACAAGGCGACGATCGAGGCGCTCTCGACGGCGCTGACTGCGCGCGACGGCTACACCGGCTCGCACTCACAGGAGACGCTGTGGTTCGTGCGCGCCGTATGCGAGGAGCTGCGGCTCTCTGCTCACGAGTGCGAATACGTGGCCGACGTGGCGCTGCTGCACGACATCGGCAAGATCGGAATTCCCAACGACGTGCTGCATGAGCCTGGCCGCCTCAACGAGGAGCAGTGGGAGATCATGAAGCAGCACCCGGTGATCGGCGAGAAGATCGTCAAGACGATCCCCGGCCTCGAAGAGGTCGCCCGCGCGATCCGTCACGAGCACGAACACTGGGACGGCGGCGGCTATCCCGACGGGCTCCGCCAGGGCGAGATTCCGCTGGCGAGTCGCATCGTGCTCGTCTGCGACGCCTTCCACGCGATGACCAGCGACCGTCCGTACCGCACGGCGATGAGCGTCGCCGACGCGCGCCTTGAGCTTTCCGAGCACGCCGGCACGCAGTTCGACCCACAGGTCGTCGGCGCGATGCTGCACGTGCTCGACAGGCGTGATCCGGGCGACGGTGACACCTTCACCGCCGGCGCCGCCGCCGGCACGCTTGCCGCCGCCCGCGTCTAGGCGCTACGACTCGCATCGAACGGGCGTCCGCGTTCGCTAGTGTTGATTCCTACACCAAACGCGGGATAGCGCTGCAGAACACGCAAATACCGCGTTTTTGGATTGTTTTTCTTTGTGCGGATCGTCATACTTCCGTTTAGCTGAGTAGCCAACTTGAACGGTTACAAGGCGTTGAATTGCCGAGCGGATACGTATGGGGACGCCGCTCGGTTAGTTGGGGAGCAACTACAGACGTGGACAACGTTCAGGACAGTCCGATCACTTGGCAAGGCTGGAAGGCCGAAGCGCAGCAGACCTTCGTTTGGGTCGGCCGCCTGGCTGCCGGCGCCTGGGCGCTCGGCGGCATCCTGTCCTCGATCTATCTGGTTTCGACCGGCCACGTAACCGACGAGTCGATCCTGATGCTCGGACTCTGCCTGTTCGGGTTCGCCGCCTCGCTGATCGTGCCGTGGAGCCGCGCCGAGCGCTGGTGGGTGCTGCCGATGATCGCCTACGCGACGGCCGTGATCAGCATCGCGACCGTCGTGCTCGACAAGCCGGGCATCGCTGCGTTCCATCTCTTCCCGCTCGTCTTCCTCGCATTCTTCTACTGGGGCCGCTGGGACGTGATGGTTCCGGGCTACATCATCTGGGGCGGATGGTTCACGACCGCCGAGGTGATGCGGGACGGCTCCGTCAGCGCCGAGCAGCTGATCGTCGCAATGCCGACATTTATCGCGACTTCGATGATGGTCGGCGTACTGGCGCATCGCGTGCGCGGCGTCAGCCGCACCGAACGCCAGCGCTTCAAGGCGACCGTCGAGGCGCTCTGCGCCGCGCTGTCCGCGCGCGACGGCTACACCGGCGAGCATTCGGCCGAGACGCTCGAGCTCGTCAACTCCGTGACCAGCCAGCTGGCGTTGCCGGGCGAACAGGTCGAGACGATCGCCGACGTCGCGCTGCTGCACGACATCGGCAAGATCGGGATCCCGAACGAAATTCTTCACGCTCCGGGCAAGCTCGACGCCTCCCAGTGGGAGATCATGAAGC
>JBOGYW010000092.1:0-9935 GCA_050696815.1 Solirubrobacterales bacterium
CACTACGTAGGGGGAGGCACACGTCGCCCAAGAGCCATCATCGACTTGGCATTGATAGGTAGCGCCCACCGTCGCGCTATCAAATTCAAATTCTGGTCCGGCGTCTGAAGAGATAGCGCCGCTCGCTGGATCGAGTTCAGTGTCGAGGTCGCTCGAAACGTTGAAATATGTGACTGCGGTGCCGGCGTTCCCCGCGGCATCGATGCCGCTCACCGTCAGGCTGTGGAAACCGGACGAGTCAGTCGACAAAACATCCTCGGTGTCGCAAGCCACCGCCTCGTTTTCGTCGATCGCGCACGTCGTTCCGTCCAGCGATTCGCTAGATGAGAATTCGACCGTGAAATCGCCTGATTCAAAATCATCCGAAGGGTCGGGAGCGGCGATATCAATCGTTGGCGGCAGGAGATCCGCATGCCAACTAGCCGACGCGGGCGACGGGTCCGGGACACCGTCGGCGATGGCACGAACCGCGAAGGATTGGTCATCGTCGATCCCCGCTTGGAGCTTGATCGTCTCCGGGCTCGTGCAGTCAGCCCATTCGTCGTCATTGACCTGGCATTGGTATGCGTCAGTGCCAGATGAACCCGAGAATTCGAACGTCGGTGTGCCGTCCCCGCTCACTCCACTCGGAGCGCTGGAGATGGTTGTGTTTGGTGCCGACGATGTTCCATCCACGACGAACGTTGCGGCGGCGGGCGAAGAGTCGCGGTTGCCCGCGCGGTCTTGGGCCGCGACGCTCAAGGTGTGCGATCCGTCGTCCAGCGGGTCGGTCGAATAGGTGGACGCGCACGGTTCAGCGTCAGCACCGTCGACCTCACAAAAGTACGTCACGTGATCTTCTGAGGAGGCAAACTCAAAATCCGCACGCCCGCTCGTGATCGTTGTTCCTCCGGTGGGGCCGCTATCGATTTCGGTGTCGGGGGCGCTTGAATCAATTGTGAAGCTGAGCTGTGGCGGAGAAGTCTCGAGCTCGCCCAAGCTGCTGGTTGCGCGAACCGAGACTGTGTGGGATCCGTCGCCAATCCCGGTCGGCGCAAACGGCGAGGTGCACGACTCCCAAGACTCGTCGTCGATTCGGCACTCGGAGGTCGCACCGATATCCGAATCGAATTCCCACGAGGTCTCGGCGTCAGTTATTTCGCTCTCGTCGGGAGGACCCGCGGTGAATCGCGTAGTCGGCTCTCCCGGTACCGCGGGAGCAACCGACCATATGGCGCCAGAAGACTCAACGTGCTCGTAGGTCACAGCGTCTGCGAGTGCGTCACCCGTGACGTCCCCGATAAGAGCTGAATCGGTGGAACCGCCGAAGCCAGTCCGCCATGTTTCACCAGGATCAGTCGAGTCAAGGTCCGATGGATGCACTTCCCAGCGACCGTCGCCAGCGAAGTACGCAATCGGATCGGCTTTTCCGTCGCCAGTTACATCAGCCAACGAAAGGGCATCTGCGCCGCGACCAAATGCCGTGGCGAACGGATCGGTCTCGGCGACGAACTCGGACCCATTTGAAAGCGCAGCTTTCCATGTCGACTCCGGGCCAAACTCGCTATCCCTACTGATGGAGACCAGGTCAGTTTTGCCGTCACCGTTTACGTCCCCGACTAGCGCGTTAAGGCCAATGTCAAATTCAGCGTGCTCCGAATCATCGAAAAACAACTGGCGACTGTTCAATCCGCTGCCTGTCGACGTGGCGACCCAAGCAGCACCGCCAGATCCGATAGAAATCGCGTCGGCCTTTCCGTCGCCATTGACGTCCGCAGCAAGGCTCTTCGTCGAGTAGTCGCTGAGGTTGTTTGCGCCGTCGAAATCGCCGGTGTCAAAATTGAATTGACCACCGTCCGAAAGCCACACTTGCCAGACGTTTGTAAAGGCAAACTCGTACGGATCCCAATGGCTTGGTTGAACGGTGATCAGATCATCTTTGCCATCACCGTTCATGTCGGCGAGGAATGTCGATGCCGCCGACGTGTCAACGCCCGTCGCCCACGTCACGTACGAGCCGCCGCCAAAGCCATCGGGCGACGCGGACCCGCTCGAAATCGCTGCGCGAACGGTTCCGTCTGTCGGGTCAACCGTAACCGCGTCGTCTTTACCATCGCCGTCAACATCTCCAAGCAATGGGGCGTCGGTCGACGCATCGGTGGACGAATTCATCCACGACGCGGGCGTATCGAATGCGTCCAAGCTTGAATTGTCGTCCGTCAAATCCTGTGTCAAGTCGGGATTCACGTACCACTCTTCAGTCGCGTCGTAGTAGGCGATGGAATCGGCATTTCCGTCGCCATTCACGTCGGCGAGAAGCTGGGTGTGCGACCCCGAGCCCGACATTGACATCAACCGCTCCGGAGCATGGAACGCACTTCCGTTGGATTCAGCGACGTACCAGTTCGCGGACCCGGGCCTAAAAGCGACAGCGTCACTCTTCCCGTCTCCGTTGACATCGGCCATGAGGGGAACGTCGCCTGACATCGCGAAGTTCTCACTCATGGTTATCTCGGAGCCAAACGTCGCGGTTCCTGCGATCGCGGCCTGCCACTCGCCAGTGCTCGCGTCAAAGCTCACAGCATCTGATTTTCCGTCGCCGTTTACGTCTGACAGAAAAAGACTTGTGGCGGTCGATCCGAAGTCGCTCCGCCAAGTGCTGGACGTCCCGAATCCCGTTCCTGAAGAAAGAGCAACTGACCACACTCCGCTGCTCGACACCGCTACGGCATCAGCCTTTCCGTCGGCATCTACGTCAGCGAGAAATACCGCTTTCGCGCCGGCGCCGAATCCACTTTTCCAGCTTTCTCCTGAATCGAAATTCGATCCGCTTGAGAGCGCCACGGTCCAATCACCGCTCGATGAAACATTCACGGCATCGACTTTTCCGTCGCCGTCGACATCACCGACCAGCTGGGTTCCATCGGCATCGCCGAGTTCAGAAAGCCAGACAGAATCGCTGCCATATCCGAACCCGTTGGAGAGCGCCACGCTCCACGACCCGTCAGGCATCACGGCGATCGCATCAGCTTTTCCGTCGCCGTCTACATCGCCTGCCAATTGGGTTTTGGACTCGTCGCCGACACCAGGCGACCACGCGCCGTAGCCGCTAAAACCAGACCCAGTCGACTCCACAGCGAGCCAAGATCCGAACTCGAAATCGGCAGCGATCGCGTCAGACTTACCGTCGCCGTTGACATCTGCGAGCAGATTGGTCGTCGATTCACTGCCAAAGCCAGCAATCCACTGCGTTGCCGCTCCGAATCCGGTGCCGGTTGAAATTCCTACTTGCCAAGACTGTGACGACGCATCGAATGCGACCGCGTCGGCTTTGCCATCACCGGTCACGTCCGCCACGTCGTAGATATCAGCGTCCGGATAAAACGCTTCCGCCCAGACGCTTGCCGAGCCAAACACGGAGCCCGTCGACACGGCGACCTTCCAATCGCCTGACTCTCCATCGACGAAGATCGCGTCGGCTTTGCCGTCACCGTTGACATCGGCCAAGAGTCGTGTTTCAGCGTCGACACCGAGATCATTGGCCCACTGCTGGTGCGAACTCGAGAACTGCCCGTGCATAGCGCGCGCGACCCACCATTTGCCGGTGTCGTTGTCGATCACCACCGCGTCAACGTGACCGTCTCCCGTCACGTCGGCAAGAAGCTGAAAGTTTGAATCGTTGCCGAACCCTGTCTCCCAAACCTCAGCCGCCGCAAATCCGTGGCCCGTCGAGCGACGGACGTCCCACTCGCCGGAAGACGCCGTAAACGTAATCGCATCGGCTCGACCATCGCCATCCACATCTGCAACGAATTCGTTATCGCGATCTGCTCCGAAGTCGCTGGCCCAGGTCATTGGCGCCGCAAGGCGACCGTCTTTGTTGAGTGCGACGTTCCAATCTCCAGTGTCAGCATCTATGGCAATAGCGTCATCTAGACCGTCGCCATTTACGTCGCCAGTCAGTTGGCTTCCGCCGTCCGATCCGATGCCCTCGCCGAATTGATTGCATGAGGAGCACGAGAAGATCTGCGGTGTGTCCGGGTTGGGAGAAAGGTCTTCATCCTGGAGGTCGGCGAGAATCTGATCTTCAGGGTGGATATCTCCCAGACCTTCGTCTGCGTAGGCCGAAAATGGTGAACTCGGGGCGTTATCTGACCCCGAGGGCGACGACAGCGAAACCTCCTCGCTCTCGACGTGCGGAAAATATTGGACGGGCACTCCGGGCGGCCCGGTGAGACTGTGCCCCGCCAGGATCCATCCGTAGATTCGGTGCTTGGGAGGAGAATCCGCGATCGCGTAGCCGTAGTAGAAAAGGACAGACCCGTTTGCCACTGGGTGTGCGGGCCGTACATCTCCGCGTTTGCCCTGGTACGTGGGGAGCAGCATGGCGTCGACAGCGCTCCTGTGGAAATAGGCACCCCTCGGCACGTGGGTGCGCGTCAAACCTCCGCCCTTCACATCGAAAAGCGACCAGACGAGATTCGTGTAAGCGCTGCTGCGCCGGTTCGGGCATCCATAGTCTGCAACGGGCCGCCATTGAGGATCTCCGGGTCCATAAAACCCCAAACCTTCGTCGGGCAGGCAGACGGGCTGCACCTGGTACACGAACGGCGACGAATGGGACCCGTCGGTGTAGTTGATTCCGGATTCAACGATGTCGCCAGCGGCTTGGCCATTGCACGTGCTCTGCCGACAACCCATAGCGTGCGCCTCAGGTCTCGCGATCAGCGCCCGTTTTTGTGCCGCGCCGCCCGCAAGATCTTCGCTACGAATGCCTCCCGACTGCGACTGGGTGTCCGTCCCGCCGATTGCTTCTACTCGTTTGATCTGCCATTTCACGCATTTCCGATTCGGGCCAGAGCGTTTCAGACACTTCCCGTGCTTCGTCGTCCAGTCTGGGCCCCAACCCCAGGAGTAGTACTGGTCGCCCTGCGGCGTAGTCAAGGACTCGATGCCCTGGATCTTGATTCCGGTGGGTTTGCCGAGGTCGTTGAGACAACCAGTGCGACCCTTGATGCCAATGCGCTTGTTAACCACCACAACTAGCTCGTCGGAGTTGGCACCTTGGAGCATCGGGTTGCCCTGAAAATCACGCATGACAATTGATACCGGGCCGCTCGGCCCAACCTGCTCTCGTACCTGCCGGCAATGGGTGGCGTGCTTGGAGCCCGGAATGTCAAAGTTGCGTTTCGAAATCGAGTTCGGATACAAATCGGTTCCCGATCCCGAGAAGCCGACGCCAGGAAGCAGCAGCACGCAGACCACGCCGAGCAATACGACCTGCGCCGCTCTTATGAACCGAGATGAACCGAGCATTGGCGCGCAACGTACACCACGTTCCGACCCATGAGTAGGTCCACTAAAATTGGCACGCCGAGAAACGATGCAATTTGCAAGAAAAAGCGTTCACCCAACAGCCGTGCAGCCGAGCAGGTGCAGCGCCCGCAAGCTCTACTAACGGGCCGTAAGGGCTTGCACCGCAGATCGAACCGTCGACCCCGCTGCGTCCTGACCGGTCACAAGGAGGCGATTGGACGAGCGAGCGCACGCAAACAGATCGACCTTAGATTCATCAACTCGCAGTGACTTGGCGAGCACGCTGCTAAGGGTCGCGTCATAAGCACCCGAGCCTTTGAAAGCCGCGAAATATGGGTCGCTGTTGCCTGTCATCGAGTCATCGGCGAATCCGCAGAGGACAGGGCCGCCACTCGGCAACAAGGCGATCGAGTCGATCGCAAGGCTTCGCGCCGAATAGGACGCAATCCCGATTCCCCCCGATCCGAACGACGTGTCAACGCTGCCGCTCAGAGTAAGACGAATTGCAGTCGGGGCATAGCGGATGGGTATCAGCTCCCCCGTTCCGGAGAATGCGACCGCGCCCGTTCGACCCCCCAGCACCGGTCGCCCGTGCGAATCGATCGCGAGCGAGGTGCAGTCGCTCGTCGTTGATTTGGCAAGCACGGAAGAGGCTTTGAAGAATCCGTCGTTTCCGAACGAGCGGTCGAGTGCCCCGGAGCGCGTGAAGCGAATTGCGATGCACTCCTGTATGTCCGAGTTCACGGGTGTGGAGTCGAACTTGCTGGAGCCGAGTTCGACGATCGAGCCGTTCTTCGCCAAGGCGATCGCGGTTGGGGCGCCGCCAGTTACGCGCCCGTCTGCGCCGATGGGGGTCACTCTTCTAACACCGTTCTTTCCAAACGCACGGTCCAGCTTGCCGCTGGATTTGAGCTGAGTCACCGCCAAATAGCTTCCGTTGTCGTCGCTTGCAACGACGACCTTGCCACTGGATCGCACCACAACACCTGCGAAGACCTCGCCGACGAATTTCCCTCGCGAATTGAGCACGACGTACCCGTTCGAGCCAAAGGTTCGATCAATTTTTCCATTGGAACGCAACCGGGCAATCATGGGATGCTCGACAGAATCGCGATCGGAATTCACAGGAGTCCGGTCCGCCAGCCCGGCCAAAATGATCTTTCCATTCGACTGAACCGCGGCAGCGAGGCCGTTGGCATTGCGTAGGCGCTTGTAGGAGACGATTGCGGTGCCTTTGTTGCCGAAGGTTCGATCAATCGACCCATCCGGTTTGAGTCGCGAAATCGACATTGAGCTGCGGTAGAGCGCCGGCAACCCGGTGGAAGCGCGACGGAACAACACGTCTCGTGATCCAACCACCAAAATGCGGCCATGGCCATCCCGCAAAAGATCCGCCGGGCGATTGATCACGTGGGATTGCCGGTCGGGCACCACGGCAACACCATGGGATCCGAACGATTTCACGGTCACGCCGGCGGCAGCAAATGCCGCGGCGCTCGTCAGGACGAGGAAGAAGGCGGCAATCCCTATCGAACGCGAGCCCTTATTCAATAACCCCATACCGAGTCAACAATAGGTGAGATGGAAGAGTTTCGGTGGTCGTCTCGACGGATGTTTGAGACAGAAGTAGAAGTAGTGCTTCGGACACACAGCTCCGCCGCCCTCAAAAGAGTATGGAGGAGCATGTAGACGTCCTGTCTGGAGCTGGCGGCACCTTCAACCATCGCTATGGCCCATCGCCCGGCGCCGTTCGACATCGATTCCTGCGACATTGATTACAACTGCTTTCGACTGACCTCCACGGCTCAGCTGATCGCCGCGATCGACAGCGAGCTTTATGGGGCAGTGATCTCAAGCACTTCGCGCGAAAAATACACCTGTGCTCCGTGCGACTGCCGAAATCCAGCTTCTTGCAACACGCCGATTTCGACCAGAGCACGGATTGCGTTTGCGGCTCCCTGACCCGAGAGTTCGAAGAGTTTCGCGATTTCGGGGCCCGTCACGAACGGTCGTCCAATGAGAACGGCAGCAAGCCGTTCCGCCGCGCCGCGTTTGCCCGCGCTTTGAACTCGCTCGCGAAGCTCCCCCTGAAGTTGAACCAATCGCTCAACCTTGAGCTGAGACTCGGTGGCGGACGCCGCGACCCCTTGCGCGAAAAATGAAATCCATGAGTTCCAGTTGCCGTCGCAGCTCAACTGAAGTAGCGCGTCTTGATACTGCTCTCGACGCTGTTCAAACCAGGGCGATACGACGAGGAGTGGCTCACGGATGACAGCGCCCCGGAGAAGTTGGACGACAACCAAAAGTCGTCCGAGCCGGCCGTTCCCGTCCGAAAACGGATGCAACGTTTCGAATTGGTAGTGCGCCATCGCGGCTTGCACGACCGTCGGTATCGCCGGAGGATTGTGAATCCAGCCAAGTAGATCCTCGACACCCGCCCGAAGTTGATCTCCGGGCGGTGGAGGAATAAATCGTGCGTCCTCGAAGCGTTGGCCCCTACTCCCGATCACGACCACCCGATCGCGGATCTGACCGGAATCGCTCAACTCGCCGGCAGTGCCCGACACCAATCTCTTTTGAAGCTCGCCAAGCATGCTGATCGAGATTGGTCGGGTCTCGGGCCAAGAGAAAGCGAGCTCGGCGACCGTCGTGAAATTCAGGATTTCGTGAATCTCAGCGGTCATGCTTGTTTCATCATCAGGGTTGGCCGCCAAGACATCGACAAAAGGAGCGAACGTACCTTCCAGCGCACTCGTGCTTTGCGCTTCGCGCCGCAACGCTGGTCGGCGCAGCAATGCGGGCGATGGGATTAGCCTCGCCGCCCCATCCAGTCGCGCCAGCGCCGCAGTGGCAGTATTGATCTCGTTCCAGGTTTGCGTTGACAGGTCAATTCCTCGAGGCAAGGGACTCGGAAGGAATGCGTGGCCCTCAACGATTTCGTTGGTCGTCGGATCTGGCCCTAGAAACGGGATGAGTTGTCCTATCGGACTCGATTGGAGCAACGTTTTATCCATGACCCAAATATAACCGGAAAAACTTGGGTCATAATGATCAAAACCCAAGTTTGCTTGGCTAGAACAGAAATCTCCCCGCAAAAACGCGCCAAAGCGAACCAATTTCGCAATTGTTCGTGCGCCGAGTCCTCACCATCCGAGAGACGCACGCACCAATGCCGGCGTAGGCGTACCGCGCGACTCTTGCTGCGTCCCTCGAGGCTGACGACAATGCAGTCGCATCTTCTTTAGGGTCTTCGCAATGACCATCGCAGAGCGTGACTTCGAAGGAGACTTCTGGATTCCCGAGACCCCCAACCGAACTTGTCGTGGGGCGCTACATGTGTCCGATGATGGCCGGGTAGAAGTGCGTCTCGAGGATCGATTGGTCGAGCCAGAAAATCCACTCGACCCTCTCCCTGAAGGTCGCGACTATGCCCGAATTTGCGGAACGACGTTCGACCGAAAGCAGCTCTGCTTGGTCGATGCTTTCACGATCAATATGAAGGGCAACTTCCCCCATGGCGTCCAACACCCTGAGACCGTCTTCGCAAACCGACTCATCGTCGGATCGCATGAGGCGGATCCGGAAGTTGTATCCGCATCGCTGCAAACGACCAACCTCGTGAAGTTCATTGATCCCCTAACGCGAGCGATCATCCCGCGCCAGGAGGAGGACAGTTTCCGTGTCGTGTGGAGCGACCTTGGCGCCGATCGGTCGATTGAACTTGATGGGGTAACCCTCTCCCTGCTTCATGTCTATTCAGGCGGCACGAGCAACGGTCGCGGATACATCGAAAATGCGGGACTAATCAAGACGACCAGCGAGGAACCAGCCACGTACTCCACACTTTTTGCCCCCTGTGAAGTCCTTCACACCTATGTCGATTTCCTCTCGCTAAAGCCGGGACAGAAAACCGAACTCACCGGAAGAACGGCCGACGGCCAGGGCATTGAGCTGATTTCAACTTCGGCGGACGCAAAGGACCACAGAAACCGCCCCTGGTTGCAGCTTGGCGATGTTTTCAACGAGTTTGAGGACACCGCTCAAAGGTGGATCAAGCTTGCCGGAGAAGACAAACTGCTTTTCGCCGCACTCGGCGACTTAGTTCAAGGGCACGGCGGGCTCATGGATCGAACGCTTTACGCGCTTCGCTTCATTGACCTCCACCACACCATCAGGAATCCAGAAACTCAAGAGTTCCGTGAGGAGCAAAAGCGGAAAAAAGATGAAGTACTGGCGGCTGTGCCGGAGGAGTATGAGGAGTGGGTCAACGGAGCACTCTCGATCTCCGGTAGACCGAGCTTTCGGATTCGGCTGGAAGAAACGATCGATTCTTTCGGTGACCTTTTCTACCCGCTCTTGGGAAACGCGGACCTTCCGACGCGAGAGGAGCGTCTGAAGAATTTCAGCAAGGTGGCGCGCGACACGCGCAACTACTTCGCGCACCTCACTGTCGACGAATACTCGATCACCGAAGGAATCGACATGTATTGGTTCTTCCACCGAATCTGGTTCATCTCCCGCGCTTGCATCCTTAGTGACCTCGGGTACTCGGAAGAGCGAGTGGCCGAACTCATCCGCAAGGACCAATACTTCAGCCAAGTTGCGCGAAAACCACTCCGGACCCCGGAGACCGAAGAGGC
>JBOGYW010000093.1:0-9777 GCA_050696815.1 Solirubrobacterales bacterium
CGCATCTTCGACGCCTCGATCAACCTCGGCTACTTCTATCCGGTGCTGGTCTTCCTGGTGCTCGCGGGCGCGACGAACGGCGTCAATCTCACCGACGGTCTCGACGGCTTGGCGGCCGGCTGTGCGGCGATCGTCTTCACGACCTACACGTTCATGACGGCCAACTACAACTGGACCGACCTCTCGCTCTGCTCGGCGTGCTTCGCGGCCGCCTGCATCGGCTTTCTCTGGTTCAACTCGTTCCCGGCGGCGATCTTCATGGGCGATACAGGATCTCTGGCGCTGGGGGGCGCGATCGCGGCGCTCGCGGTGATGACCGATACCGAAGTGCTGTTGGTGCTGATCGGCGGGATCTTCGTGATCGAGGCGCTGTCCGTCGCGATCCAGGTATTCAGCTTCCGGATGTTCCGCCGGCGCGTCTTCCTGATGGCGCCGATTCACCACGACTTCGAGATGCGCGGCTGGTCGGAGACGAAGATCATCCTGCGCTTCTGGATCGTCGCCGCCGGCTGCGCCGCGGTCGGCTTTGTGCTGTTCTTGAATCCGCTGTGATTCTGAGCCGCAGGGCAAGCATGAGCGCCGTCGAAATCAATCGGGATGAAAGTTTCCCGGCCGCAGACCCGATCAAAAACCGGGCGATCGCGAGCGGCTTCGCTGAAGCCGTCGTCCGAGCAGTCGCTGCTCTGGACCGTCACGATCGCGCTGTTCGCGGCCGGCGCGGTGATGGTCTACTCGGCCAGCTCGGCCTCCTCGGCGCTGCAGACGGGCGGCGATCCGCTCGGCTACCTGAAGCGCTACCTCGTGCTCGGCGCGATCGGTCTGCTGGTGATGCGATTTACCTCGACGATCGACCTCAACAAGGTCCGCGAGGCGACGCCGCTGCTGCTCGCCGGATCGTTCGTGCTGCTCTTACTGGTGATGATGCCGGGCTTCGGAGTCGAGGTCAACGGCGCGAAGCGCTGGCTCGGCGCGGGCATCCTACGCTTCCAGCCGTCGGAGGTGATGAAGCTCGCGCTCGTGCTCTACGCGGCGATGCTGATCGCCAAGGATCCGCGGCGCGTCCGCGACCTCAAATCGATGTCGAATCCACTGTTCTACGTGCTCGGCGCCGCGGTGCTGCTGATCGCGGCGCAGCCGGACCTTGGAACGGACCTCGTGATCTGCGCGACGATGGGCATGATCCTCATCGCGGCCGGCGCGCAGATGAAGGATCTGGCGAAGGTCGGCGCGATTCTCGCGATGCTCGTCTTGATGTTCAGTGTCGTCGAGCCGTACCGCATGGCGCGGCTGACGGCGTTTCTGCATCCGGGGCACGACCCGACGGGAATCAGTTTTCAGTCCGAGCAGGCACGGATCGCGATCGGCTCCGGCGGCGTCGTCGGCCGTGGCCTGGGCGAGTCGGTGCAGAAGGTCTTCTACCTGCCGGAGGCTCACACGGACATGATCCTCGCGGTGATCGGCGAGGAGCTCGGCCTGCTCGGCATCACCGGTCTTGCCGCGCTGTATTTTGCGCTTGTTTTGGGCGGTCTGAGGGCCGCCAAGAACAGCAGGGACGCCTACGCCCGGCTGCTGGCGATCGGCATCACGTCGATGATCGCCTGCCAGGCGCTGCTGAACTTCTTCGCCGTGCTCGGCATGGCGCCGTTGACCGGCGTCCCGCTGCCGTTCATCTCGTACGGGGCGAGCAACCTGATCGTGATGCTCGGCGGCATGGGCCTGCTGGTCAACGTCGCCTCGGGCCGTCACGTGGCGCGCGTGCGGGTGATCAAGGGCGGCGGAGCGTCGGCGCGCGAGCGGCATGCGGAGCGCCAGCGGGAGACCGGAAAACTTGCGGCCGGCGGTGGCGCCGCGCCGGAATCGCGACGATCGCGTGGATCCAATGAAAGTCGCAATAGCCGCCGGGGGAACGGCGGGTCACGCCGTCCCGGCGCTGGCCGTCGCTGAGGCTCTACGCGCACGTGGCGACGAAGTCGTCTTCTTCGGCGGTGAACGCGCCGAAGCCGAACTCGTGCCCGCCGCCGGCTTCGAGTTCCGCCAGCTGAAGCTCGCCGGACTGGATCGCCGCAACCCACTGAAGGCCCTGCGGGCCGTGTGGCTTGCCGTGCGGGGCGTCGCGAGCGCTGCGCGGCTGCTCAAGCGTGAGGGCGTGCAGGCGGTGATGGCCGGGGGCGGCTACGTAGCCGGACCTGTCGGGGCCGCGGCGGTGCTTCGCCGGATTCCGCTGGTGATCACCGAGGCCGATGCCCACCTCGGTCTCTCGAACCGTTTGCTGGCGCCGTTCGCGCGCCGCGTCTGCCTGGCGTTTCCGCTGGAGGGCCGGGTCGGCGACAAGTACCGCGTCACCGGCCGGCCGATCGCTCCGCGCCGCGACGATCTCGACAAGGCAGGTTCGCGCCGCCACTTCGGGCTGCCCGAGGACGGCCGCTGCCTGCTGGTGTTCGGCGGTTCGCTCGGCGCGCGCAACATCAACCGTGCTTCGCTCGCGGCATTTGCCGATGGCGTGCCCGACGGGCTCTGCGTGCTGCATCTGTGCGGCCGCAACGACTTCGTCGCCGCGCGGGAGATCCTCGACTCGCACTCTGAGCTGGCCGCCGCGGCCGCGCACGCTCGCTACCGGCTCTTCGACTTCACCACCGACTTCGACACCGCGTTGGCGGCGGCGGACGTCTCGGTCTGCCGTGCAGGCGGCTCGATCTTTGAGCTGGCGGCCGCGGGGCTGCCGTCGATCCTCGTGCCGTATCCGCACGCGACCGCCGACCACCAGGCGAAGAACGCCTCCTGGCTGGTCGACGGCGACGCTGCGTTGATGGTGCGCGACGAAGAGCTGGACGGGCCGCGACTGCGAGCATTGCTCGATCCGCTGCTGGCGGATCCCGCGCGGCTGGACGCGATGGGCGCGTCGGCCCGGCAACTGTCACTGCCGGACGCGGCCGACCGGATCGCCGACGCGCTGGTGGAGGTGGCGTCGTGAGTGATTGGCGAGACCGCAAGCTGCACCTGATCGGCATCGGCGGCGCCGGGATGAGCGCTTTGGCGCTCGTCGCAGACCGGCTCGGCGCGACCGTCAGCGGCTCCGACCGCGCGAGCTCGTCCTACACGGAGCGTTTGGTGGCAGCGGGCATCCCGGTGGCGATCGGCCACGACGCGGCAAACGTGCCGGAGGGCGCCGAGATCGTCGTCTCAACCGCAATCGGCGACGACAACCCCGAACTCGCGGTGGCCCGCGCCGAAGGGCGCACGATTCTGCACCGAGCAGACCTGCTGCGCGAGTTCGTTGCGCTCAAGCCGGTCTGCATCGCGGTCGCCGGCGCACACGGCAAAACCACCACGACGGCGATGATCGGCCACGCGCTGACCGAGCTGGGCGCCGACCCGGCCGTCTTCGTCGGCGGCGAGGTGAGGATCGGTGGTGAGCTGACCAACGCGCGCTGGGGCGATGGCGAGATCGTCGTGGTCGAAGCCGACGAGTCCGACGGCTCGTTCCTGAAGCTCGACCCGACGATCGCGATCGTCACGAACGTGGAGCTCGATCACCACGACTCGTGGCAGGGCGGCCTGGTCGAACTGATGGCGGCCTTCGCGAAGTTCGCCGCGCCTGCGCGCGAGACGATCGTGTGGCGCGGCCAGCCGGAGCTTGCATCGCTCGTCGAACCGCGGCGCACGACGACATTCGGGCTTGGCGACGAGGACCTCAACCTCGCGGTGTCCGGCGAGCACAACGTCTTGAACGCGCTGGCGGCACTGGCGGCGCTGCGCGCGGCAGGCTATTCCGGTGATGCCGCGATTCCGGCCTTGGAGAGCTTTCAAGGCGTAGCGCGCCGTTTTGAATACGTCGGTGACTCGCCGCAGGGCGTGCACATCTACGACGACTACGCGCACCACCCGACCGAGCTGGTCGCGGCGCTGAAGACCGCGCGCGAAATCGCCGCCGGTGGGCGCGTCGTAGCGGTCTTCCAGCCGCATCTCTATTCGCGCACGGCGGCTCTGGCGGCGGAGTTCGGCGCGGCTTTGACGGCGGCCGACGAAGTCGTGTTGGTCGATATCTATCCGGCACGTGAGCGCGCCGAGGATTTTCCAGGTGTTGACACCGGGCTGATCGCGGCGGCGATCGGAGAACAGGTACCGGCGCTGCGGTCGACCAAAGGCGAGGCGGCCGATCTGTTGCGCGGCCGGCTGCGGCCGGGCGACCTTTGCATCACCGTCGGCGCAGGTGATGTGTTCGTGATCGGCCGGGAGCTGATCGATGGCTAAGACGCCGCAAGACGTCGATCGTGACCACGATCTATCGCGCCTGACGACGATCCGCACCGGCGGCTCGGCCGACTACTTCGCGCGACCGGCGAGCAATAAGCGCGTCGTCGAGCTGCTCGCCTGGGCGCGGGATGAATCGCTCGCGGTAGGGGTGGTGGGCTCGGGATCGAATCTATTGGTAGCGGACTCTGGATTCCGCGGACTCGTACTGAAGCTCGATGGGCACCTCAGCGAAATCACCTTTGAAGACGACTGCGTCTTGTGCGGCGGCGGCGCCCGTCTGCCACGCGTCGCCGCGCGCGCTGCCGAAGACGGGCTCGCCGGTCTGGAGTTCGGTGTGAGCATTCCCGGAACGGTCGGCGGCGCGATCCGCATGAACGCCAACGCGTACGGCGGCGAGCTCGCGCGCGTGCTCGAATGGGCCGAGGTGGCGACGCCGGACGGCGTTGAGCGGCGCAGGCCGGAAGATTTCGAGTTCAGCTACCGCCACAGCAACGTCTCCGGCATGCAGATCGTGACCCGCGCGCGCTTTCAGCTGCAGCGCAGCGACGCCACCGAGGTCAAAGCGACGCTGGCCGATCTGCGCGCGCGCCGCCGCGAGGCTCAGCCGTCCGGCATCAAGACTTTTGGCTCAACCTTCAAGAACCCGGACGACCCGCGTGCCGAAGGCCGCACGGCCGGCCAGCTGCTGGCGGCCGTCGACGCCTCCCAGCTGACCAGCGGCAAGGCCCGCTTCTCACCGAAGCACGCGAACTTCGTCGAAAACACCGGCGGCGCGACCACTCAAGACGTGATCGAACTGATTGCGAAGGGCCGCGCGCGCGTCGCCGAGCAGTTCGGCGTGGCGCTCGAGACCGAGGTGCAGGTGCTGGGCGACGTGGATCCGGCTCTGTGGAAGGCCGGCCGATGAGCCTCGCCGGCGCGATCGATCTGAGCCGCGGCCGCGCGGCGATGCGCGACCTGCCGCGGTCGAACTTCGCGGCGGTCAAGCGCTTTCGGCCCACGCGCAAGGGCGTCGTGATCTCGTTGCTCGTGGCGCTGCTGCTCGCGGTTCCGGCATGGCTGCTGGTGCGGAACTCCAGCCTCGTCGCCGTCGAACAGGTCCGCGTGGTCGGACTCGGCGGCTACTACGACCGCCAAGCGCGCGCGGCGGTGGTCGCCGAGGCGAAAGGCATGACGACGATGAATGTGGATGAGCAGGCGCTCGCGCAGGCCGCGGGTTCGTATGTGAGCGTCGAGGGCGTCACCGTGAACTCTGATTTCCCGCACAAGCTGACGATCTACGTGGATGTGCGCCGGCCGGTGGCCGCTGCGCGGGTCGGCGACGAGATGGTCGGCCTGACCGGCAACGGCCTTGTCCTCGCCAGCAGCACCAGTCTTTCGCACCTGCCCGTGATCGAGGTCTCCGGGCCGCTCAAATCGGGCCACATCACGGATCAGAAGGCGCTCGCGGCCGCCACTGTTCTCGGCGCGGCGCCAGATGTTCTGTTGCGCCAGGTCAAGAGCGTCAAATGGGGCCGCAACGGCTTGATGATCGTGCTCGATAAGGGCGTGGAGCTGTACTTCGGAGACGCGACTCGCACCGGCGCCAAATGGCGCGCCGTGTCGGCTGTGCTCGCCGACCCTGCGGCGCATGGCGCCAGCTACATCGATCTGCGCGCGCCTTCGCGCCCAGCGATCGGCGGGCTTGGAGCCGCGCCGACGACGGTGGGTGCATCCTCGCTGAGTGAGGTGACAGCGGCGACGACCACCGCAGACCCTGCCGCGACGACCCCCGGCACTCAGACTGCGACGCCGCAGCAGACGCCGGCCGCGCAGCCGCAACAAACCCCTGTGACGCCGCAGCCGCAGCAACCCGCCGGCGGGGCGGTGGCACCACCGTCCGGTCAATAGCCAATAGATTCGCAAACCAAGCCGCGCAAACCGTGTATAACTCACCACTGAAGGCTTAAGGATCAAACCCTAAACCTCTACCTGAGACAAGCGCAAGTCTCGACCAAGGGTCGAGGGTTTCGGCTGCAAGAAACCTTGTAGAGCTTTACCTCGGCGCCAGGAGGCCGTTAAGTTCGGAAGATATGAACGATTTCGATTACACATCGCAGGGCGCGGGGTCTTCGGGCCGCGACGCGGGTAGCTATCTCGCCGTGATCAAGGTCGTCGGCGTGGGCGGAGGCGGTACAAACGCCGTCAACCGCATGGTCGACGCCGGACTCAAGGGCGTCGAATTCATCGCCGTCAACACCGACGCGCAGGCGCTGCAGATGTGCGACGCGGACGTCAAGCTGAACATCGGTTCGCATCTGACCAAGGGTCTCGGCGCAGGCGCCGACCCGAGCATCGGCGCGGGAGCCGCGGCCGAGAGCCGTGACGACATCAAAGAAGCTTTGAAGGGCGCCGACCTCGTCTTCGTGACGGCCGGCGAGGGTGGTGGCACCGGAACGGGCGCCGCCCCTGTGATCGCCGAGATCGCCAAGCAGGAGGTCGGAGCGCTGACCGTTGGCGTCGTGACCCGTCCGTTCAGTTTTGAGGGATCCCAGCGCGCTAAGCAGGCCGAAGACGGAATCCAGCGCCTGCGCGAGCAGGTCGACACTTTGATCGTGATCCCGAACGAGCGCCTGCTCAGCACCGTCGAGCGCCGCACCTCGATCCTCGACGCCTTCCGCGACGCCGACAACGTGCTGCGCCAGGGTGTTCAGGGCATCACCGACTTGATCACCACACCGGGCCTGATCAACCTCGACTTCGCCGACGTGCGCACGATCATGCACGACGCCGGCAGCGCTTTGATGGGCATCGGCACCGCCTCCGGCGAGAGCCGCGCAGGTGAGTCCGCGAAGAACGCGATCAGTTCGCCGCTACTTGAAGAGAGCGTCGAGGGTGCGACCGGCATCCTGCTGAACATCACCGGCGGCCGCGAGCTCGGTCTGTTCGAGGTCAACGAAGCTGCCGAGATCGTCTCCAGCGCCGCCGACCAGAACGCGAACATCATCTTTGGTGCCGTGATCGATGAGACGCTCGGCGACGAGGTCCGCGTCACGGTGATCGCAACCGGTTTCGACCGCCGCAGCCGCGGTGGCGGACTCGACTTCAGCAGCTCCCGCTCGGAGCGCCGCCCGCGGCGCGACGTCGGCCGTAGCGACGTGGATCGCGGTTCGCTCGAGATCTCGGACGACGAGATCGACGTGCCGGACTTTCTCCGCGAGGACTAGCTTGACGCGCGCTGAGTCGCGCACGCTGAAGATTGAAGAGGCGCGGGCGATCGCCATGCGCATCGACGAACTCCTGCGAGTCCGTTCGGTCGAACTGCTCGGCGACGGGGTGAAGAGCGAGGTCTGGCGCGTGAGCTGCGACGACGACCGTGAATTCGCGGTCAAGTCCTACAAACCCGGACACCCGCGGGCAATCGGGCAAGAGATCGCTTTCTACGCCGCGGCCGGTGAGCGCCCCGAGCTGCCGATTCCGCGCCTGCTCGCAGCCGACACGAGCGAAGGGTGGACGGCGCTCAGCATCCTGAGTGGCCGCCCGCTGACCGAGGTCGGCGACGCCGGACCGGGCATTTACGAGCAGCTCGGAGAGTTCCTGCGGAGTCTGCACAGCAGCACAATGCCGTCGTTTGGCGATCTCAGTGTCGACGCGCCGCCGCAGTTTGCGAGCAACGCAGAGCTGATGGCCGACAAGTTCGCCTGGGCGCTCGCGCGCTACGAAGAGCTGGGCGGTAGTCCGTGTCTGGCGAAGGCCTGCGCGGCGCACGTTGAGCGCCACCGCGCCGAGTTCGCCCGCTGCGAGCAGGCGGTTCTGGTGCACGCCGACTGCCACCCCGCAAACTTGCTGGTTGAACCGGGACCCCGGCTGTCCGGCGTGGTCGACTTCGAATCGGCGCTAGCCGGGGATCCGCTGATGGACCTGGCCGAGGCGTACCACGCGTCTTTCAGTCGTGATGAGGCGACGCTGAATGCGCTGACCCGCGGATACGGCGAACTGCCGGGTGGTTGGCGCGCGCGGTTCGATCTCTACGTGATGTATTTCTCGCTCGAACTGTGGATCTGGTTCGTCAAGGGCGGTTCGCCACCGCCGCATCGCGGCATCGAACGCCGGATCGCGAAGCTTGCGAAGGTGCCCCGGTTGCGGCTGTGGGTCGATCATCTAGGCTCGCGCCTGCATGTCCGACGACCCAACGACTGAGCAGCTCCGGCGCACAAGCCTCTACAACCAGCACCTCGCTGCCGGGGCGAAGATCGTCCCGTTTGCGGGCTGGGAGATGCCGGTGCAGTACCCGGAGGGGATCCGCGCCGAGCACCAGAACGTGCGGCTGCACGCGGGTGTCTTCGACGTCTCGCACATGGGCGAGATCGAGACAACCGGTCCGCAGGCGACCGAGTACCTGCAGCACTTGGTCAGCAACGACGTCACGAAGATCCCGGTCGGCGGCGCGCAGTACTCGCTGCTCTGCCAGGACGACGGCGGCGTGATCGACGACCTCTTCACCTATCGCCTCGGTACGGAGCGCTATCTGACGGTGACCAACGCTTCCAACCACGCGACCGACTTCCAGTGGTTCGCGCAGAACACCGGCGACTTTGACGTAGACGTGATCGACCGGGCGAACGAGTACGCGATGATCGCGCTGCAGGGCCCTGAAGCGCGTGCGACGCTCGCCAAGCTGATCGAGGGCGAGGCGCCTGCGCGAATGACGATCGCCGAAGCTACGGTCGGCGGCCATCACGCTTTGATCGCCGGTACCGGCTACACCGGCGAGGACGGGGTGGAGCTGCTGCTCGCCCCGGACGACGCGCCCGCGGTTTGGGAGGCGCTGCTGATCGCCGGCGCGAAGCCGACGGGCCTTGGCGCGCGCGACACGCTGCGCCTCGAAGTCTGCTTCCACCTTTACGGCAACGACCTCTCGCGCGACCGCAACCCGATCGAGGCTGGCCTGGCCTGGGCCTGCGCGCTTGAAACGGGCTTCATCGGATCGGAACCGCTGCGCGCGGTCAAGAACGACGGTCCGGCGCAGAAGCTCGTGCCGTTCGTCTTTCACGGGCCGGGGATCCCTCGGCAGGGCAACGTCGTGGTGCGCGGCGGCACGGATATTGGTGTCGTCACAAGTGGCACGCTTTCGCCGTCGCTCGACACCGGCATCGGCATGGCGTACATCGATGCGCGCTTCGCCGAACCCGGCAGCGAGGTCGAGGTCGACGTGCGCGGCAAGATTCGCCCGGCGCAGGTGCGTAAGAAGCCGCTTTACACGCCGTCCACGTAGCTCGCGCTGTAGGCTTCGCGCTTCGATTCCTGCAGTCTCGACCCCGAAAGGCAGCGCCGTGGCCGAAGAGAACTATCCCGACGACCTGATCTACCACCCCGAGCACGACTGGGCGCGGATCGACGGCGACGTCGCGACCTTCGGCATCACCTGGTTCGCCCAGGACGCGCTCGGCGAGATCGTCTTCTTCGAGCCGCCGGCCGTCGGTTCGACGGTCACCAAAGATGCCTCTTACGGCGAGGTCGAGTCGGTCAAGGCCGTCTCCGAGG
>JBOGYW010000094.1:0-9773 GCA_050696815.1 Solirubrobacterales bacterium
CCGCGTAGCTGGCCCCACCGAGCGCGATGAACACGGCGACGGTCGCCATCACGTTGGCGTAGGTCAGGTGCGACGCGAGTTCTTTCAGCGCAGACCGCATTGCAACTGCCATCGGCAGTGCCTACGGGGACCGTTAGGAACGCAACTAGAAGTCGAAGCAGCTGCCGACGAGCGCCGCAAAAGCGAACAGCGGGATCACGCCGACTGCGTAGATCGCACCGGCGGTGGCGACGAAACGACGACGACGCAGCTGGGGCGCCCGCGCTTCGCGCATCAACCCGAGGCCGACGCCGGCAAAGATCGCGAAGATCGTGGCCGTGATCGCCGCGAACGCGATGACCATCGTGACCGAGCGGGCCGCGCCACAGCCGATGCTGGTCGGTGCAACGCCCCACGACAGCAGGAACAACGCGAAGAAATCGGCAACCAGTGCAAGCGCGCCGGCCGTGATGCCGAGCGGCACCGGCGTGAAGTTGCGACCTTGCGGATGCGAAGGTTCGGCGTCGCGGTACATGCCCGCAACCTACCGCGTCGACGCGCCTGGCGCGTCTACTCGGCGCCGCCGCCCGCCAAGCCCGGACGGGGCAGCGGGTTGGGCCGCGAACCGCGGCCGGGCACCGGACGCTCGGGCAACGGGCGGCCCGTCGGCTCCGGCGTGGTGGGCTCTTCGGGAGCCGTAAAGACCTCGTCCTCCGGCTCGCCATCGAGCAGACGCAGGAACTGGTCGCTCTCGATCGTCTCCTGACGGATCAGGATCTTGCTGATGCGATCGAGCTTCTCGCGGTGCTCTTCCAAAACCTTGTGCGCAGTCTGGTGCGCGTTCTCGACGAGGCGGCGCAGCTCGGCGTCGATCTCGCTGGCGATCTCATCGCTGTAGTCCGGCTCGCTGCTGAACTCGCGGCCCAGGAACGGCTGGCCGTGGTCGTGGCCGAACACGCGCGGGCCGAGCTTCTCGCTCATGCCGAAGCGCATCACCATCTGCTTGGCGGTCTGCGTGACCTTCTCGAGGTCGTTCGACGCGCCGGTCGTGATCTCACCGAAGATGATCTCCTCGGCGGCGCGGCCGCCGAGCGTCATCGCCATCGTGTCCGTGAGCTCGCTGCGCGAGGTCAGGAACTTGTCCTCGGCCGGCATGCTGATCGTGTAGCCCAGCGCCTGGCCGCGGTTGATGATCGAAATCTTGTGAACCGGGTCGCAGTTCGGCAGGTAGTGGCCGACAAGTGCGTGGCCCATCTCGTGGTACGCGGTGATCAGGCGCTCCTTGTCACTCATCAGGCGCGACTTCTTCTCCGGGCCGGCGATCACGCGCATGATGCCCTCTTCGAGCTGCTTCTCGCCGATCGCCTTCCTACCGTCACGGGCGGCGAGCAGCGCGGCCTCGTTGATCAGGTTTGCGATGTCGGCACCGGTGAAGCCCGGGGTCTGGCCGGCGAGCTTCTCGAGCTCGATGCTCGGCTCCATCGGCTTGCCGCGGGTGTGCACCTTCAGGATCTGGATGCGGCCCTTGCGGTCCGGACGGTCGACGGTGACCTGGCGGTCGAAGCGGCCTGGGCGCAGCAGCGCCGGGTCCAAGACGTCGGGACGGTTGGTCGCGGCGATCAGGATCACGTTGTCCTTCGTCTCGAAGCCGTCCATCTCGACGAGCAGCTGGTTCAGCGTCTGCTCGCGCTCGTCGTGACCGCCGCCCATGCCGGCACCGCGGTGGCGACCGACGGCGTCGATCTCGTCCATGAAGATGATGCAGGGGCTGTTCTGCTTTGCCTGCTCGAAGAGGTCGCGCACACGGCTGGCGCCAACACCGACGAACATCTCAACGAAGTCCGATCCGGAGATCGAGAAGAACGGCACGCCGGCCTCGCCCGCGATCGCGCGTGCGAGCAGCGTCTTGCCGGTGCCCGGCGGTCCGTAGAGCAGCACGCCCTTCGGGATGCGCGCACCCAGAGCCTGGAAGCGGCGCGGGTCCTCAAGAAACTCCTTGACCTCCTGCAGCTCTTCGACGGCCTCTTCCACGCCGGCCACGTCTTTGAACGTGATCTTCGGCGTATCGGCGCTCATGCGACGCGCTCGGCTCTTGCCGAAGCTCATCACGCGGCTGCCGCCGCCGCCCTGCATGCGGCTGAAGATGAACAGCCAGAAGGCGAGCAGAATCAAAATCGGCAGGAACAGCGTGAGCAGGTTGCCGATCGCGCTGCCGTTGCTGGGCTTGGCGTCCCAGTAGAAACTCGGGTCCTTCTTGTCCTGCGCGATCAGCTGTTTGGTCAGCGTGTCGCCGTACTCGGGCAGGTAGCCGGTCTTGTAGGTGCGTTCGGCCTTCGGCACGCTGTCGACCTGGGTGACGTCGATCGCGTTGTTGCGCGTGTCGACGACCACTCGCTTCACCTTGCCCTGTTGCAGCTGGGTGGTGAAGTCACCGAAGGTCTGCTTCTTGACCTGCTCCTGGGGGCTCGTCCAGCGGAAGACGACGAACGCGATCAACAGGACCATGATGATCGGGATAAATGCGCGCCGTGCCAATGAATTCATCGCTCTTGTGCCTCCACAAACCCCTCGCCAAGCGGGTTTTGAACCAGCCTACCAGCGATACATGCGCCGGTAGCCATCAGAAATCGCACTTGCTAGGACGGATGCCTACGTGAAGCATCGACCATCCGGGTTATTCCTTTAAAAGCTGAACTACTGCTTTAACACGGCTACATACGGCAGGTTCCGGAGCCGCTGCTCGTAGTCGAGTCCGTACCCGACGACGAACTTGTCCGGAATCTCGAAGCCGACGTACTTCAAGTCAGGATCAACCTTGAAACGCGAGGGCTTCGTGAGCAGGGAGCAGACCTCCAGGCTCGCGGGATTTCGCGCGCCGAGGTTGCGCATCAAATACGAAAGGGTCAGCCCCGAATCGACGATGTCCTCGACGATCAGCACGTGGCGGCCCTCGATCGGCTCCTCGAGGTCCTTGAGGATTCGCACGACACCGGAGGACTCGGTGCCGGAGCCGTAGGACGAGACGGCCATGAAGTCGACCTCGCAGTCGATCTCGATCGCGCGCATCAGGTCGGCGAGAAAGAACAGCGAGCCCTTGAGCACACCGACGAGCAGAACCGAGCGTCCGTCGTAGTCCTCCGTTATCTGACGGCCGAGCGCGCGCACGCGCTGGCGAAGATCATCGGACTGGACGAGAATCTCGCCGATTTCATCGGTCATCGCCACGGTCAGAGGAGTGTAGGTGCGCGCTGAGCAGAATCCCGTCTTCGCGCGCGCGGGCGGCGGAGGCGGCGAGCCCCGGCACCCAGACGATCTCGTCGCCGGCGCACACCACCGGATATGCGTCGCGCTGCGCCCGCGGCACCTTGCGGTCGACAAACAGATCCTGCAGCGACTTGCTGCCATCGAGTCCGACCGGACGGATGCGGTCCCCGGCCGCGCGCGGGCGAATCGTCAGTGAGGACTCGGGCAGGCTGAGGCGCGCAGTCGCGTCGCCCTCCGTTGCCTGCTCGCCCGCGGCGATCCGCCAGGGGCCGAAGTCTGCCGCGCCGGGTACGCCCAGCGTGACCGGTGCCGGAGCTTCCTGCGGCCGGCCGGCCACGCGGACGGCGCCGTATTCGATCACAAGCTCCGCGCTCTCGATCTGCAGGGTGTGGCTGCCGCCCTGGGCGCCGAGACGCACCGCTTCGGCCACCGCGTGAGCCGCCGCCGGAACCGCTGTGCCGGCCCGCTCCTCCACATATGCGCGCAGAACCAACGACGCGAGCGCCGGCGGCATCGCCGCGAGGCGGGCGGTCACGAGTGCGCCTGCTTGGTCGACCGCGCGCGCGAGCAGTCCGGCCGCGACGGAGTCGAGCGCGGCGCCTTCCTCGCTCAGGGCCTCGGCGGTGGCCAGGATGTTCTCGACGGCGGCAGGATGCACTTCCTGCGCCTCGGTCAACAGCTCCCGCACACGCGCACGTGCGAACCGCGGGTCGCTGTTTGACGCGTCCTCACGCCAGGTAAGCCCGCGTTCGCGACACCACTCGCGCAGTTCCTCGCGCCGTACGCCCAGCAGCGGCCGCGCGATCCGCCCGCGCCGCGCCGCCATCCCGGCGAGCGAGCGCCGCCCGGGCGATGCAAGCAGCCGGTAGAGCACCGTCTCGGCCTGGTCGTCGGCGGTGTGCGCGACGACGATGTCGTCGAATCCATCGCTCTCGGCGATTTTTTCGGCTACCCGATATCGCGCTTCGCGCGCCATTTCCTGCAGATTCCCGGTACCTCCGGAGGGCAAGGAAACCCCCTCCAGATAAAGGCGTAGGCCGAGCGCCCTAACCAATTCGAGGCAGTGTCGCTCGTCGGCCTCCGAGTCGGCGCCGCGCAGGCCGTAGTTCACGTGCAGCGCCGCTACCCGCGAAGCCCCTTGCAGTGCGGTGATCGCGTCGAGCAGGGCCACCGAGTCGCCGCCGCCGGAGAGCAGTACCAACGCGCGTCCTTCAGGACTCAAGACCCCCGATTCGGCGATTGCTTGCGGCAGATCGACCACGTGTCGAGCCTAACTCCTCCCCTTCCTAGAACAAGCGTCCATGGAACGCCCGTCCAAATCGCGGCCGTTTTGTCTTCACACCCCCTCATAGACCCGAAATCTTCTAGGTGCACGGTGTCAGCACAACATCTCGGAGCCTTCTGCGCTCTTTTTCAGGCGCAGCCTTCTCGGCGGCAGTTCTTCTCGCAATCTTTGCGCTTCTCACCGGCGTTTCATCCGCAGGCGCGGCGGCCGACACCACCGCTGTGCCAGGGCAACTGATCGTCGGCTTCTCACAAGGCACCTCCAGCTCGGAGAGCCGCTCAATCGTGGACGACGCCAACTCGTCGATCACGAAGCGGCTCCCGGGCCGGGGTGCTGTTGTGTCCGTCGACCCCGGTCAGAGCACGACCGAGGTGATCGACGCGCTGCAGGCAGACAGCAGCGTGACCTACGCCGAACCCAACTACACCGTTCACAGCGAGGCGGTGACCAACGACCCGCTCCTGCGCAACGGCACGCTCTGGGGCCTGCTGCGGATCCACGCACCGCAGGCATGGAGCGTGACACGCGGCGCCGGCGTGACGGTGGCAGTACTCGACAGCGGCATCACAATCGACAACCCTGATCTGACCAACGCCGTCTGGGAGAACCCGAACGAGATCCCGAACGGCAAGGACGACGACCACAACGGCTTCGTCGATGACATGTACGGCGCCGACTGGGTGCACCGCGACGGTTCGCCCGATGACGAAGAGGGACACGGCAGCCACGTCGCGGGCACGATCGCCGCGACTGCCGACGACGGAAACGCCGCGGTGGGAGTTGCGCCGGACGCGCGCATCATGCCGCTGAAGTTCTTGGACGGCGACGGCGCGGGCAGCGTCTCCGACGCGATCTCCGCGATCGACTACGCGATCGCCAAGGGCGCGAAGGTGATCAACGCCAGCTGGGGCGGCCCGGACTACAGCCAGGCGCTCGCCGACGCGATCTCGCGCGCCGGTCAGGCGGGCGTGGTGTTCGTGGCGGCGGCCGGCAACGACGGCGTTAACAATGACGCCACCCCGGACTACCCGGCGTCGATGAACCTTTCGAACATCGTCTCGGTCGCGGCCAGCGACAAGCAGGACCACCTTGCAAGCTTCTCCAACTACGGCAGGAACACGACCGACATCGCCGCGCCGGGCGTGAACATCGTCAGCACGGTCGGCGACCACACTGAGTCGTGGAGCGGCACCTCGATGGCCGCCCCGCACGTCTCAGGCGTGGCGGCGCTGCTGAAGTCGGTCCGCCCCGACGCGTCGGCCGCAGCGGTCGCAGGCGCGATCACCACCGGCGCGCGGATCAGCGTCAACTTGATCGGCCGCATCAAGAGCGGCGGCGTCGTCGACACCTACGGCGCCTTCCAGGCACTCGGGATCGACACCTCCGGCTTCGAGAACGGCAGCGCGCCAAGCGCCTTCCGACTCAGGAAGCCGGGCAAGCGCGTGATGGTCGGCCGCGGCGGCAAGGTCAAGTTCTCCTGGAGCCGCTCGTTCGACGAGGACCTGATCGGCTACGAGGTCTACGTGGACGGCAGGCTCAAGACGACCGTCCGCTCAGAGTTCGACGACGCGGGCAACGGTGCCCCGGCGACCAGCGCGATGGTGAAGATGCGTGCCGGCAAGCACCGCTGGAGCGTCATCGCGGTCGACGAAGCAGGCAACGAGCGCATCGCCTCTCGCGCCGGCAGCAGCCGCGGCAAAGTCGCAGTGCTCAGCCGCCACAACCGCTAAGCGGTTTCGCGCGGCTCGACCCGGAACAGCTCGACGGGCTCGTCGAAGCCCTTCAGTCGCACCGTGCCGATCGAAACGAAACGCAGGCCAAGAGCGCCCCTGTTGCGGACCTGATCCTTCAGCTGCACCGTCGTGAGCGCCTCATCGGTGTCGGCGCGGTTGAGCACGCGGGCCGCCATGTTGATCGCTCCACCGAAGTAGTCGCCGTCGCGGTACAGCGCCTCGCCGTAGTCGATGCCGATCCGCAGGTTGAAGATCTTGTCCTCTTCAGCCGCGAGATCGACGGCCCATTTGGTGAGCTCGCCCGGCTCGCTGCCGACGATCATCGCGCCGTCGCCCGTCAGCTTGATCATGCGCGCGCTGTCGGGCAGCGTGGTCTCGATGTGGTGGCGCAGCTGGTCGGCCTGCGCGAAGGCCTTCTCTACGCCCTCCTGTTCGGTGTAGCGCGTAAAGCCGGCGATGTCTACGAAGCAGATCGTCACATTCAGGCGGCCGTCCTCGGGACGACCGCGGCCCGGCGCGCCCTGCACGTTCTCGATCTGAACCTGCTCGGTGAACTGCTGCAGGAAGCGTGAGTGCATGTAGTCGAAGAGCGGCGTCATATGCGGCAACACGGCGTCGATCATCGCCCCCATCACCTGGCTGATCTCTGGTGACTTTGCACCGTCCTGCAACATCGGCTCGTGCACGAACATGCGGATCAGGCGAGCCTCGGCGTCGGCGATGTCGGCAAACGACTTCGCCGCGACGCGGATCACCTGCAGCAGAGCGCCGAGCGGCACACCCGCGTCGAGGATCTCGCCGACGCGCATCAGCGCCTCGAGGTCCTTTTCCGTGACCTGGTCGATCGCCTGGGTACTGAAGCCGAGCGAGATCCAGATCTGCTCGGCGATGCTGAGCTTGATGCCGGCCTTCTTGGCGGCCTGCTTAAGGGTGTAGGTCTTCGTCTCGGAAGCGAAGAGGTTGTCGATCGCTCCGAGCGCGAGGCGGCCGTCCTGGCCGGCTTTGATGATCTCGTCGAGCGGCTGGCCGCTGCGGCGCAGCTGGCCGACGATGCGGGCGTGGGCGACGGCGGCGGTGGTCCAGGTGCCGTTGTACTGCGGGATGGCGCCCTGCTTGATCCAGCGCTTGAGGGTCGCCACGCTCACACCGGCGCGTTCAGCAACCTGCTCGTCAGTGATGAGCTCGGCCTCGAGCGCTTTGTGCTCGGCAGTGGTCACGTCTTTGGGCTGAGCCATTTCTGCTGATCCTGTAGCTCCCGGCCTGGTCGGCGTCATGCCGCGCCGGCGGTCCGGGGCTGTGTTGGGCACGCTCCGATGAGCGACGTTCAGTTTCGCAGGCCCGGTGGACCAACTAGTGGCTGTTTGTTTGAGGATTCGTGAAGGCGCTTGGGCCGGCGTTTCTGCGCGCTTGTATCAATCGCTACGCCAGACTGATCCCAAGTGTCAGCTTGGCGTGCGAATGCTCACGAACTTTCCCGCAACGTGCGCGGTTTTGCCGGAGGGCTTATTTAGATGCGGGCTTGCGGGCGGTGGTCTTGCGGGCCGCGGGCCTCTTTGCGGCGGGCTTTTTGGCCGCAGAGGCCGGCTTCTTTGCCGCCGCGGTCTTAGCCGCGGGCTTCATTGCCGCCGGCTTCTTTGCCGCCGGCTTCCGAGCAGCCGCTGTTTTCGCTGCCGGTTTCTTAGCCGCAGGCTTGCGTGCGGTGGTCTTCCGCGCCGCGGGCTTCTTCGCCGCAGCGGTCTTGGCCGCGGGCTTTTTCGCCGCAGGCTTCTTCGCAGCCGATGCAGCAGGCCTCTTCGCCGCCGTAGCCGGACGACGAGCAGGCGCCGACGCCGGGCGCACGCGGATCTCCATATCGTTAAGCCGCTTCTCCAAGGATTCGAGACGGCGGCGCGTCGCGCTCAGCTCGTCATTCGCGGTCTTGCGCAGATCGTCGCCAGCGCGGCGCAGTTCGTCGCCGACGTTGCGGACCTCGTCGAACACCGACCGGCGCACACGGTCGGCCACGTCGGTCACGCCATCGACGATTTCCTTCGCCTTGTCGCGATTGAAGCCCTCGCCGACGGTCGCCTCAAAAGTCTGTTCAACTGCAGCGCGAAGCTGCTCTGTGATGCCTTGGGGTTTTCTCTTGGAAGCCATGCGGCATACCCTACTCCCCCATGGCTCCGCTGCAAGACATCGATCTTCCGGAGGGCGACGGCGAGACGCTGCACCTCAATCCGGCCGCCGCGTTTCACCCCAACGTGCTGCTGCCGGGCGACCCGGCACGCGCAATGGCGATCGCCACCAAGCAGCTGAACGAACCGCGCATGTTCAACCACCGCCGCGGCCTGTGGGGATACTCCGGCGAGACCGCGGCCGGCACCGGCTTCTTGGTCCAATCGACCGGCATGGGCGGCCCGAGTGCGGCGATCGTCTGCGAGGAGCTTGCCGACCTGGGAGCGGAGATCTTCCTGCGCGTCGGCACGTGCGCGGCGATCGACCCGCAGGTGAAGCTCGGCGACTTGTTCGTGGTGGTCGAGGCGATCAGCGACGACGGCGCCAGCGCCGCGCTCGGTGCACCTGACCGCACCCCGGCTGACGCCGAGCTGACGGAGCTGTTGCTCGAGCAGCTCGCCACGGCCGGCCACCCATGGAAGGCCGGCTACAACGCCACGGTCGACCTCTTCTACGACCCGGCGGCGGATGCGCGCCAGGCCGGACTAGTGGCGAAGGACGCCCTGACTTTGGAGATGGAAGCGGCGACGGTGTTCGCCGTCGGCGCGCGTCGCGGAGTGCGCAGCGCCTGCCTGCTCGCGGTCACCGACGCGCTTTACGAAGACACTGATCGCGACCGCCTGACACACGACCAGATCACCGAGCTCGGAGAGCTGCTCGGAGTGGTCGGCGTGGGCGCGATCGAAGCGCTGCGCGAACGTTAATCGCAAAATACCTCGACTGAGGGAGGACAACTTCAGGCGCTCGTGCCCTTAAAGAGGTATGAGCAATTTTCCTCACGCAATTGCCGAGGCAGCGACAAAACACCTGGTAATAAACGACAAGCTAACCCTTGCCAATTACCGAATTTGCAGCTATACACGAGTGAACGCGTATCTCGGTGTCCCTGGGGACAGGCGCGTTCTTGTGGGTGTAGCCGCCTCCCGGCGGGGGGCATCAAAGGCCCGGGGGGTCGGCACACCCCTATACGCAGGTTGTGGCAGGAGTGCTCATTCTCTGCAATGCGGTCCGGTGGACCGCCGACCCAGGACAACTGAATGAGCAAGCCGCTCGCGCCGACTCGGCGACGCGAACACAACAACGACGCGCAGGCGTTCGAAATCGACGAAGTCGCGACCGACTTGATCCTCAAGTACGGGTCGACGATCCTGCGGGACGCGCGGCGCTACAGCGCCTGCCAAGCCGACGCCGAAGACGCCTACCAGCAGTCTCTGGTGATCATGCTGACGAAGGCGCCGAGCACCGAGCCTGACGAGCTGATTCCGTGGCTACGCGTAATCGTCCGCCGTGAGGCCGCC
>JBOGYW010000095.1:0-9680 GCA_050696815.1 Solirubrobacterales bacterium
GCACCGCACCAGCTCGCCGCGCCGCGCGCCGCCCCGCACCGCACCAGCTCGCCGCGCCGCGCGTCGCCCCGCCGCGCACCGAAAAGTTGCCCACCACAATGAAGCAAAGCATCGTGCTGGCCATGATCATCACGGTTGGCCACGACAAGGGTGGGGTGGGGAAGACCACAACCGCTACCAACCTAGCCGTGTGGTTCGCCCATCGCGGCGCCGACGTTCTCTTGCTCGACGCCGATCGGCAGGGTGCCTCAGCGCATTGGGCCACGAAGCGGGGTGAGGACACTCGCGTACCACCCGTTCGGTGGGTTCAGGCTAGCGGTAACATCTCGGCGACGGTGCGAGATCTGGCGCGCCGGTACCAACACATCGTGATCGATACGGGCGGTCACGACAGCCTCGAACTCCGCTCTGCGCTTCTGGTCTCGCACATCTTGGTCACGCCGCTCCGTCCATCGGAAGCTGACCTCCGCATCGTCGAGAATGTCGCTGTGCTCGTCGCAAGCGCCCAGGCGCTGAACCCAGGACTCTCGGCTTCGGTGCTGCTCAACTTCGTCCCCACCAACATGCGGAATGGAGAGAGCGCGGACGCCCGCGAAGCCCTCGCACACCACCATGCCCAGATGCCGACCCTTTCGCATTACCTAAGCGACCGTAAGGCGTACCGCGACGGGTATCGCGGTGGCTGGGGC
Source organism: Solirubrobacterales bacterium (assembly GCA_050696815.1). Lineage (GTDB taxonomy): Bacteria > Actinomycetota > Thermoleophilia > Solirubrobacterales > JACPNS01 > JACPNS01. The sequence continues at coordinate 690 of JBOGYW010000095.1, forward strand.
GCAATCGAGATGGACGACGCAAAGGCGGCGGCTGAGGTTGCAGCTGTCGCGGAGGAAATCCATGGCCAAACTACGCTCAGTGACCGGATCGTTTCCGCTGCCGCACTCTGAAGAGGAGTTCCTCGCGAGTGCACCAATCGCACTACCCGAGAATCCGAACATCCCAGCAGCCGCAAACCGGAATACAACGGCGCCGGACGCCGAGGTGCCTAATGAAGATCTCGTCGCTATGACGATTCGCATCCCGCGTCGCCTGCGTGATGCCCTCGCTACGCGAGCGGCCGACGACGAGCGCTCGATCTCCCAAATCGCACGGCGGCTCCTTGCGCCTTTACTTGAATAGGGCGAGAGACCCGCCGGCTGGACGTCTGGACGGCCTGCCGCCGTCCCCTCGTAGTCGGCCTGGTCGAGAGTCGCAGTCGCCGCTGTTCCTGGTCGAGCTCGTGCGCATGCGGTCGGCCACCGACGTAGTCATCAGCTGGCCGCCGCGGCGGGGTGTCGTTCGCCGGCATGCTCCTGCTCGATCTCGAGTCTCGCGGGCGTTCGATCGCCGCGCCGGCGATGCTCACCGCGCCCAGCGCCGCCGAGCTCGCCGACGCCGCGACCAGCGCCGCCGCACGCCGGTCTTTCGAGCTGCTGCTCGCACGCCGATCCTCGAGCTCGCACGCCGGTCCTCGAGCTGCTCGACGCCAGCCGCGCCCAACGCCGCCGAGCTCGCCACACGCAGGTCCTCGAGCTGCTCGATGCCGGCGATCACCGCGCCCAGCGCCGCCGAGCTCGCCGAACGACCTCAAGGCATGAGCTGGGCGACGGGACCGCGTGGGTCGTACGACCCACGGCGAGCTCACTCGACGGCATCATCGTCGAGAAGATTCGTAAAGACGTATACGGTAGATACGCTCACCTCCGGGAGCACCTCCGGGAGTGCTTAGGTGCAGCAAGAAGCTACAGGGCGCTGTTGCACGTCTGACAGGCGTGGGACTTAGGCTCCAACCCGAGGAGCTGATGGCAGATCTCGACCTCTGTGGACGCACGCTAGGCGAGTTTGGTCTCCGCGCGAAGCTCGGAGAGGGTGGCTCGGGTGTCGTGTATCGCGCCTGGCAGGAGTCGCTCCATCGCGAGGTCGTGGTGAAGGTGTTGCACCCCGACAAGATCGCGAAGGGAGCATCGGCCGAGCGCTTCTTACGCGAGGCGCGGCTCGCGTCGAAGCTCGATCACCCGTATGCAGCTCACGTGTACGCGTTCGGAGTGGACGAGAACACGGGGCTGTGGTGGATCGCGATGGAGTTGGTCAAGGGCGTCACCCTGACCGAATGGTTGAAAGCGCATGGCCCGATGCCGCTGGAGCGCTTCGCGCCGTTCCTCGAGTGCGTGGCCGAGGTGGTGCATGAAGCGCACACGCTGGGCATCATCCATCGCGATCTGAAGCCGGACAACATGATGGTGATCGAGCGCGGCGGACGGCTGTTTCCCAAGCTGCTCGACTTCGGCATCGCCAAGGCAGAGCCCAAGCTGTTCTCCGACGAGAGCGAAACCAATCTGCGGACACCGGGAGAGGGCGCGGTACGAACCTCGACTACCGAGAATCAGAACTTTGAGCTGACACGGAGCGGGGCAACGATGGGGTCATGGCCGTATACGGCACCTGAGCAGCGGGGAAACGCCGCGGGGGTTGATGTCGCGGCCGACATCTACTCGCTCGGCGTCGTGATCTTCGAGACGCTCACGGGACGTGGGCCTTTTGATGCAGCCCATATCGACGAATACAAGCGGCTGCACCGCTATGGCGACATCCCGTCCGTCAGCACCGGCACCGTGCCGCCATCGCTGAGGTTTGGCGTGGCGCAAGATCTCGACCGAGTTCTAATGCGCGCGCTCAACAAGGAGCCTGATGCTCGGCAGGCCACCGTGCTCGAGCTCGCGTCTGACCTTAGCGCCGTGCTGCGCGCGAGCGATCGAGAACAGCTTCGATCCTCGGCTCAGCAGTGGGAGGACCGGAGCCGGCTGCCAGGGTTGCTGTGGGACGATGATGTGCTTGCAGAGGTTGAGAGGGTAGCGGAGGCAGCGGCCGAAGGTGAGCTCAGCGAGCTCGAATGTTCCTTCGTTGTGGCCAGCCAGCAGCGGGCTCGACGGCGGCTGTGGCGTCGACGGGCGCTGATTGCGCTCGCTCCCACCGTGGTAGTTGGAGTGACAGTTGGCGGGCTTCTGTACCATGCGGTGATGCAGGGGCGCATGGCGGAGCGGGTCGCGATCGCGTCCCACATCGAGCTGGGCAACCAAGCGCTTCTCCATGGCGAGTCGAGCGAGGCGGTGCGCCACCTTGAGCAAGCGTACCAGCGCGGCGAGCATTCGTCGGGGGTGCGCTTCATGTTCGCGCGGGCGTTGGAGCCTCGCATGTCCGAGCTCGCTCGCTTCACGAGCTCGAGCTCGAGCCGTATGTGGTCGGCGGTATTTGCGCCCGATGGCAAACGGGTGCTCACGGCCGGTGACACTGGCGCGCGGATGTGGGACGCGGGGTCGAGCCAACTTCTGTTCATGATGGCTCATGGCAGCGACACGGTATACGGGGCTGTGTTCAGCCCAGACGGCTCCAAGATCGTCACTGCTGGAGCCGATGGCACCGTCCGGATCTGGAGCGCGGAAACCGGGGCGCCGATACGTGAGCTGAAGTGGTCAGGCGGGAAGCGTTGGCGCTACTACGCGGTCGCGATGTCCTCGCGCTTTGTGGCCGCGATCGATGTGAGGGGCAAGAGCGTGCACGTCTGGGAGGCAGACACGGGACAGCAAATCACCGAGCTGGACAACGACGCGCCCGAAATGGCATTGCTGGCATTCAGCGCGGACGGAGCCTGGATCGCGACCTCCGGCCGCGACGAGGTGCGAGTGTTCGATACGTCGTCGTGGCGGCAGGTCGTTGCGATCGCTGGACCACGCGTGCGAAGCCTCGCGATCGATCCAACCGGCCCGCGGCTTGCTGTCGGCACCAACGACGGTGTGGCCGCGATCTGGGAGATTCCGAGTGGCGTACGTGTCCGTGGCTTGCGTGACGCGGGCGCGTCGGTCGATGCCATCGCGTTTTCGCGCGATGGCGCACTCGTTGCGGCAGCGAGTCGTGATGGCATGGAACAGGTTTGGAACGTGTCGTCGGGCAATCTGCGGACCCAGTTCAACTCGCATCGCGACCGGATCTACGCGGTCGAGTTCTCCTCAACCGGCGACCTGATGCTATCCGCGGGCGCAGATGCGGCAGTGGTCGTCTCGAACGTCTCAACGGGATTGCCCGTTGCCAGGCTCGAAGGTCCCAAGGGTCTCGTCATCACCGCCCACTTCGACGCGGAGTCGCGCCGCGTCGTTGGTGCGTCGTGGGATGGCACCTCGCGGGTATGGGACGCTGCCTCACCGTATCGTCGCTGGGACTCGCCTCAGATCGGCGCAGAATGTGATACTGAGGGGAGCCTGGTTCCCGATCAGCGGTTCCTGGCGGTCAGCTGTCGAGACCATGGCACGCATGTCTTGGACACCGCGCGAGGCGAGCTGCTCGCGAAGTTGCCAGCTGTGACCCCTACCGAGGGAAATGACTCCTCGGCGTTCCCGGCCGTGAGTGCCAGCGGCGACCGAGCTGCAATCGCCCGCTCCAACACCGTGGAGATCTACGCGCTACCCAGCGGCCAGCTTCTTCGCACGGTCACACATTCAGCGGCGGTCAGCGCGGTCGCGTTCGCGGCTGCTGGCCACGATCTGGTCAGCGGCAGCATCGACGGTTCGCTATTGATCACTCGCGATGAGAGCGACTCGATCGCGCTGCCGACGTCGCCGGCCGGAATCGATGCCGCGACCATCCTTGCCGATGGTCGCGTGGTGGTGGCGGATGCCAGCGACCGACTGCGAATCATTGGCGCCGACGGCAAGGCACTGCTGATGGATGTTGCCGCGCCATCCCGCACCAGGTTGCTACGGCCATCCCCGGATGGGACACGGCTGATCACGATCTCGACGAGAGGTGTGCAGGCCCCGCCTGTGCTGTGGGATCTCGACCAGCGCCGGCTCGTCGCTCGGCTCGATGGGTACGTCGGTCGCGTCGGTCGCGTGTTCACAGCGCGTTTCGTGGCCGATGGCGGGCTAGAGATCCTCACCGCTGGGTCCGACGGTACCGTGCGGCTCTGGGACGCAGTGACTGGGCGCCTTCGCCGGAGCTTTCGCGGCGATTCGCATTCCCTGATCGATGCGGCACTTGCCCCTGACGCATCCGTGATCGTTGCCGGTGGCAGCGATGGGGTGCTGCGGTTTTGGGACGCCGCGAACGGGCGCTTGCTGTGGAGGTTGCAAGCGCACAGATCCTTCATCGTCGGAGTACACTACGAAGGTAACGAGCTCGTCACGCGCGGTATCGCCGGAGACGTTGCCCGTTGGGCGTTACCACAGCCAGATGGCGTCATCGACGCATGCCAGGCAAGGACATGCACGTCCGGAGGGACAGCGGAGAAATAGCGCCAGGGGGGTACGCGGCGCGTTATCATACCACGATGAAGAAAGCAACGATCAAGCTCGCGCTTCGTTACGAGACGCTCCGGGTTCTCGCTCAAGTTGATCTCGTCCGGATAGCCGGAGCTGGCGGCAACCCAGATGCACAGCTGATGGACACGGGCGGTGCCAACACCACGTGTGTCGTCGTCCAGGCGCAGCCGGCGAAGCCATAGCTCGAGGAGGCGCCAGCAAGCCGGTGGAGTCGTCGGTTCCTCTGACCAGGATGCCGAACCCGACGAGAGACCCCGCGGTGATCGATCGGCTGTGCCGGAAGTCTGCAACCGTGCGGACGGCACTCGAACAGATTGAAAGGTCTACTATAAATGAAGAAATCAACGACCAAGCTCGGGCTTCGTTCCGAGACGCTCCGAGTCCTCGCCGAAGTTGTTCTCGTTCGGGTAGCCGGCGGCAACCCGAACGCACAGGAGATGGGCACGGAAGGTCCCAACACTACTTGTGTCGCGAAGGCGCTAGACACGGAAGGCCCCAACACTACTTGTGCGCCTGTGGCCAAGCCGTAGCCACTCGAGGAGCCAGCTCGTCGGTTCCTCTGACCAGGATGCAAAACCCGACGGTCGATCCGCCGATCTGCCTGATCGGTCGGCGACTCGCCGGGAGGTTCGTCGGTCTTAGGGAACAAGATGCAAGACCCGACGCTGTGACAGACCACGTTGCTCCCACGCTTGCCTCCGGACTGAAGGGCACTGCGGAGGTATGTTCTGGTTCATGGTAGCGACCACAACACCGGAGGGGCCACCGGAGGGGCCGGGCACTAAGACGGATACTGCTGCGCGCAGTGAATGGGGGATTGATGATGCGGTTATCCACCTGCGCGAATGGGGAACGAATATCCTTTCTCCTCTCCCGCGAAATCCGTCGCAGGGCGAGGAACTCACGATCGGGGCGATGGACGGGTGTTGGATGAGGCTCTGGGATCCGTCTGGCCGCGTCTCCAGACGACACGCTGTGTTGGAATATCGCAATGGAGTATGGGTTCTGTCTGATATCAGCAAAAATGGTGTGTTCGTCGACAACAAACGAATGATCGCGCCCTTCCCATTGGTACCAGGTTTTGAGATTCGCATCGGTCGAACTACACTGGTCCCTGAAAGCGAGCGGCTCATTGCCTTGCGTGAATTGCTCGCTCGGTTTATCGGCATGAAGGAGGAGCTTCGTGAGGAAGTCGATCAGGCGCTGAGCTCTGTACGAATCGCTGCAATCTATCGCGAGCCATTGTTGATTTGTGGTCCAGGGAATCTGGCGTTGCTTGCAAAGCAGCTGCATCGTCGCGTGTTCCTGGATCGGCCGTTTGTCGTCGTCAGGCCACCGAGAAAGGGCATGGATGCGCTCGCCCTCGCCGAGGGCGGCACGCTGTGCGTGTTGCGGGATCAGCAGCCTCGTGATTTTGACGAGGTTGTAGCAACGCTCCGTGCAGCCCCTATTAGTCGCGCGCTACTTATACTCTGTGCTCATGCGATGCCTCGGGGGAATGACATTGCATCCCAGATTGTATCGGTCCTTCGTTCGGTATTGATCGCGCCGCTGGCAGAGCGTGCTGAAGAACTGCCCAAAATCATAGATGCGTACGCAAATGATGCCGTGGCCGAATTTGGCGGCGGCTGGATGTCCGTCGCTGATCGAGAATGGGTAGCTATCAACGCATCTGGTTTCCTATCTCAGATCGAGACAGCAACCCGCCGAATCGTTGCGCTGCATTCCTGCCAAGAGAGCATCAGCGAAGCTGCTCGGCTATTGGGCATGGCACATGGCTCGCTTTCGGAGTGGGTGGGGCGTCGAGCGCTTCTTGAACGGTCTCAGATCCCCGAGGGGGCGGACGCTGAGCGGTCGCGAATGCCCGACGACGACGATGATGCCCCCGACGACGAAGGCGTCATCGAGCGATAGCAAGCGCGATCCAGCCTACGAGCGCGATGCCCACAACCACGCCCAGAATGAACACCAGCGCGCGCGCTCGACTCTTGGGCTCGAGGTCAGAGCGCGCCTGGCTCCAAGCGGTCGCTCCGGCCGCTGCAGGGATGGTCACGGCGACGGGCGAACTCGCGACGACCTGAGTGGCGGGCGAGCTCGCGATCGTCATGGCTGCGGCGGGGGTGCTCCCGAGGGCCATCGCGGCGGGTGGCATCCCGATGGTCACGGGTGAGCTCATCGTCATGGCAGCGGGTGAGCTCGTGATGGCGATGGGGCAGGGGTTCAACCGCCAGAGCACCTCGTTCGCATCGGCGATGCGACGATTTCGGTTGGGTTCGAGACATGCCATGATGGCCGCGTCCAACGCAGGCGGGAGATTGGGCCGCAGCTCCGACGGGCGCGGAAACGGCGCGTTCATCGAGGTCAGCTGTATTGCGTCACGGGCCGACTCGCAGGGGTAGGGCAGACGTCCGGTGACCATTTCGTAGAGCACGCGCCCGAGCGCGTAGATATCGGTCCGGCCGTCGATGTCGCTTCTGGGATCGCATTGCTCGGGCGACATGTAACCCGGAGATCCCAGGATGGTAAATGGTGCGGTCAGCTGCAATCTCGAGTATTCAAGAAGCTTTGCCAATCCGAAATCACCAAGCTTGGCGCGCGGAACTCCTCTGTCGATCCTGAACAGGATATTGCCCGGTTTGACGTCCCGGTGCACGATGTGAATGCTGTGCGCAGATGCGAGCGCCAAACAGATCGGCGTCGCGATCGAGATCACCTGGTCGAAGGGCAGAGGGCCGGACTTGGCAAGTAGCGCCTCGAGCGAGCCACCATCGCAGTATTCGAGCAGCATGTAGTGCCGGCCACCGCGCAGCTCGCCGGTATCGAGGATGTCCACCACATGAGCGGGGTCGTTGATGCTACCAGCCGCGAACGCCTCGGCGAGGAACCGCGCTATCGAGGCAGGGTTCGTCAGCTCGCGGAGCAGTACCTTGACGGCGGCGCGCCTGCCGAGGCGGGCGCTCTGAGCCATGTAAACGGCTCCCATGCCGCCGACACCGAGTAACTTGACGATTTCGAAGCTGTCACCGCAACGCTGGCCGATGAGCTCGTCTCGGAGCCTCTCCGTCTCCTTGAGCTCTCCAGCTACGATCACCACGGCGCACCGTCGGTGTTGGCAATGCGCCCGAGCGCCGAACGGCTTACTTGGGGAGGACGTTTGTTGCGTCGTGCAAGCATAGGGCGGATGAGCCCTTGCGATGAAGGCGGCGAAGGATGGCCGCTCCCCAGCGCCCATCCACTCCATCCATAACCCGTCGATCGCCGACGATGCCAGCGTGCAGTGCGACCTCACGGATCAGAGAGTGACTTGCTGAGCGTCGAAGGCGTCGGGTTGAGGATCCTGGAGCAGCGAGCCGACGTGGCTGTCACCTCCCGCACGTACATCTTCACCGAAGAAGCTCGCTTCCTGGCGCAGCGACGACGACGTACACGCCCTCACCAGCATCTTGCGGCCATGCATCTTGTGCGCAGGGCTCGCGCCTCGTTACGGTCCGCATGCGACGAGGACGGACGGATGGTGACAGCGAGTGAAGATTGGTGCCTGGGTCCAGGCGGTACGAGGTGAGGGAACGCCTGTTCCGAGGCGACGTGTTCGAGCACGAGCGCTCGCGCCGGGAGGACTTCGATCCGATCGCAGAAGGCAATCACTATGGCCTGACCCCCGAGGTGTCGGCCGCGCTCTGGGAATATGTGCGTCGAGAAGCGACGAGAAGCGACGGGTTGTGCGACGAGCACGCGGCGCGCGTGCGGTTCGCGCAGCTTGCCGAGCTCCTCGCCAGGCGCGGCGGGCAGCTTGGTCCCGAACCCTTCCACTGGACGCAGATCGACGCCGCGGCGGGTCGCGTACCGCAAGGCAACTTCCTCGGGGAGCGGGTGCCTGGAAGGACCACGCTGGTCCTGGCCGAGGCGTCGGCGCGTGCGCGCGTCGCGCTTCAGGGCGTTCCGGGCCGGACGACGCTGGTCGCGAACCACGTGGCCTCGGAGGTCGGCTCGCTCGATGGGTCGCGAGGGTTCTTCCAGCGCTACGTGAACGGCGGCCACGCGGCGCGCGCCAAGCTCGAGCGCGCGATCGCCGCGCGCGACCACTATGCGGCGGTTGTCGCGGTCGGCGCGTTGAAGCAAGACCTCGCATCGGCACGTCGCCACCTCGCCAGCGATCTCGAACGTGACGAGGGACTGAGAGCGGAGCTCGCCGCGCTCGAGGGACCGGCCGAGCAGCTGTTCGCGAAGCTGCCCAACATGAGTGCCGGTGGCCGGGCGTGGGAGCTCTGGGGGCCGAGCTCGGCGGAATGGCGCGCCGCGATCGGCGAGGAGATAGCGCGGACGGATGGTCAGTCGCAGGCAGATGCTCGCCGCGACGAAGCGCGTGCCCCCGAGCGACTGCCGGCGGCGCTGCAGGGCCGGATGGAGCGCGCGTACGGCCGTCGGTTCGATGACGTGGAGCTCCATCGCGACAGCGCCGAGGTTCTGGCCGGGCAG
>JBOGYW010000096.1:0-9650 GCA_050696815.1 Solirubrobacterales bacterium
GATCGACAATGTCGGAAAGGTCCGCTTCATCGTCGCCGGCAGCGGCACACACGAGGCAGAGCTGAAGGCGCAGGCTGTCGAACTGGGATTGATGGAGCACGGCACGTTCGTCGGCTGGATCGGCGACGACGTGCTGCACTCGCTCTACCGGATCGCCGACCTCACCGTCGTGCCTTCGATCTACGAGCCGTTCGGACTGGTCGCGCTTGAGGCGATGGCGAGCGGCTGCCCTTGCATCGTCGCCGACACCGGCGGCCTGCGCGAGGTCGTGCCGCACGAGAACGTCGGCCTGCGCTTCCGTTCGCGCGACCCGCAGTCGCTGGCGCAGATGGCCGAGCGCATATTGACCGACTCCGAGCTGCGCGACAAGCTGATCACCGAGGCGTCCGATCACGTGCTCACGTTCGACTGGGACGACGTGGCGCGCCAGACGCAAGGGCTCTACGAAGACACCGTCGCGAGGGTCGGCGCAGCGCTCTAGGCAGTCGCGGTCACGGCCCAGCACGAAGCTGGCGTGACCACTCCGGCCGGCGAGAGGTACTCGCTGGCCAGCTCACGCAGGTCGGCCTCGATCTGCGGTCTCATCTCATCGGCGTCGTCGCCGGCCAGGCGGATCACTTCGGCGGCCGGGCCAAGGGCGATGCCGAACGCCACGGCCTCGTCGAGGTCGCGGCCGACCAGCAGCGGCATGTCGATCCGCCGCAGGGCGATGTCAACGAAGCCGGCGCCGTAGAGGATTCCGCTGGCAGTGTCGGCGTTACCCATCGAGAACGGGCCCGGGCCGCAGGTCGGCTCGTCGGAGTCGTCGGGATCGGGCTCGTCGACGAAGCGGTTGACGACCTGCTCGGAGCGGAAGAACCACTCGTTCTCGATCTTCTTGCGCCAGACGACCATGTTCAGCTTGCCGCCGGGCTTGAGCGCGGCGTGCACGTTGCGCATCGCGGCGCCGGGGTTGGCGAAGAACATCGTGCCCATGCGCGAGAACGCGTAGTCGTATGGGCCACCGGGCACCTCGCGCTCGACATCGGTGACCTCGAAGCTGACGTTCTCAACGCCGGAGCCATCGGCTTCCAGGCGTGACTGCTCGATGAACCGCTCGGCGACATCGACCCCGACCGCCGAGCCGTCGGGGCCGACAATCTGCGCGAGCGCTTGAGTGGTGTCACCGAATCCGCAGCCCAGATCGATCACGTGATCGCCGCTGTGTGGCGGATCGTGGCCCATCGCGTCACTGCCGAAGGCAGCCAATCCGCGCACGACAACGTCTCGGAACTCGGTGAAGCGGTCGAACAGAACCCCGTTCCAGGCTTCTGTGGCTTCGTCGTTGTCCAGATAGACCTTGTCCGCCATCGGGACCACCTTACTCTTTTTTCAGTAGGTCAGGCCGTCCAGTGCAAGCGGCTTGGCGCCTCGCGCATGCGGATGATCTTTGCCGGTACGCCGCCGACGATCGCGTTCGGCGGCACGTCCTTGGTGACGACCGCGTTGGTGCCGATCACCGCGCCGTCACCGATCGTGACGCCGCGCAGGATGCATGCCCCGTAGCCGATCCAGACGTTGTTGCCGACGCGCACGGGCTTGCTGTATACGCCCTGCTTGCGGATCGCCTGTTCGACGTCCTCGATCTTGTGGTCAAAGTCGATGAACATCGCGCGGTCGGCGATCACGCACTCGCGGCCGATCGAGATCTCCTCGTAGGTGCTGAAGGTGATCTCCTCGCCGAGCACCGACTTGCTGCCGATCCTAATGAAGCCGCCGTGCGCGCGCAACTTGGTGCCGCTGCCCACCCAGCTCCAGCGGTCGAGATACAGGTGGGCGAGCGGCCCGATCTCGATTTTCACTTTCTTGCCGATGAACGCAAGCCCATCGGTGTGAATCTTGCGCCCGTACTTGCGGCGGTGGACGACCCTGTGATTGAACATCCGTGCGTAGGCGCCGAGGTAGCGCCTGCGGAACAGCCGGTTCTTCAGCATGAAGCGCAGCATCACGAGCGGCCCGCCGTGCAGCGGCGCGGGGCCGTGCATCACGATCGCGTCTTCAGGGATCTCAGGCGCCTGCGGCTCTGTCGATGTCAGTCCCATGCGGTGACCAAACGATAGGCGGCGCGTTCGGCGCACTGCGGGTCGTGGGTCGCCAACACGACGGTCGGCTGTTCGGCGCAGAGTTCGCGCAGGCGGTCGATGCTGGCGCGGGCGCGCCGCGCGCTCTTGCCGACGCCGTCGATCCGCCGGTCGATCACCGCCTGCGCGTCGTAGACGGCGTCGCCGGCGATCAGCATGCGTGGTCCATCGCTCGGGGTTACGAGCACGGATTGATGGCCGGCGGTGTGGCCCGGCGTGGCGATCAGCCGGATCGCGCCATCGCCGTAGAGGTCGAGGCCGTCGTCGGCGAGCAGCGGGTCTTCGATGCCGCCCCGGGTGTAGCCGAGCAGCCGCGCTCCGGGACGAGTGGCGGCCTTCCACTCGGCCGCCGAGACCGTCGGTCGCACGCCGGGCAGCGGACCGCTACCGACGTGGTCGATGTGCAGGTGAGTGAAGATGTGGTGGCGCGCCGCTGACGGGTCGAGTCCCGCCTCACGCAGCCGGTTCTCGAGCAGGTCCTGCTCGGTCACGTCGAAGCGCACGGCGACACGTGAGTACAGGTCGTAGAACGGCAGCTTCGGATTGCGTTCCTGGCCGGCGTCGACCACGACCAGCCCCTGCGGATGTTCGATCGCGAAGCTCCAGACCCCCAGCCAGCCGGTCCACTCGCGATCGAGGAACGTCGCCGGCAGGCGCAGCGCATCGCGCTTGTACGGCTCCAGCTGTCGCCGGTGCACCTGCACGCGACCTGTGTCGAGAACGTGTACGCGAACCATGCCCGGGATTATTGCGCCCCGGCGTGCCGCCTCCTCGGCGGCACATATCATTCGCTGTCCGTGGCAACTCAGACCACATCCGCGGCGGAGATCGCCGGAAAGCTGATCGCCGGCGACAAGCGAGCGCTCGCGCGCGCGATCTCGCTGGTCGAGAACGACGATCCGATCGGCTGGGAGCTCGTCCGCGAGGTCTACCCGCAGACCGGTCACGCCAAGGTGACCGGCTTCACAGGACCGCCCGGCGTCGGCAAGAGCACGCTGATCGGCGCGCTGATCACCGCTCTGCGCAAGCGCGAAGAGACGATCGCCGCGCTGTCGATCGACCCGTCCAGTCCGTTCACGCACGGCGCGCTGCTCGGTGACCGCATCCGCCTGACCGACCACTTCCTCGACCCGGGCGTGTTCATCCGCTCGATGGCAAACCGTGGAGCGCTCGGTGGGCTGAGCGAAGCAACTCTGCAGGCAGTGCTGCTGATGGATGCGGCCGGCCGCGACAACGTTTTGATCGAAACGGTCGGCGTCGGCCAGGCCGAGGTCGACGTGATCGACCACGCCGACACGATCGTGCTCGCGCTGATGCCGGGCAGCGGCGACAGCGTTCAGGCGCTGAAGGCCGGCGTGATGGAGATTCCCGATGTGATCGTCGTCAACAAGGCCGATCACCCGATGACCGACACGCTGGTGCGCGAGGTCAAGGGCGTGCTGGCGCTCGGTCACCCGGTCGACGGCTGGTCGCCGCCGGTCGTGCAGACGCAGGCCGCGCACGGCCTCGGCATCGATGAACTCGTCGAGGCGATCGACGCACACCGCGAGCACATCACCACGAACGGCATCATCGAGCAGCGCCGCCGGCGCAACCTGCGCAACGAGGTGCTGGAGCTGGCCACGATCAAGCTGCGCGAGGAGATCGAAGCGGTGATCGCCGATGACGCGTCCGCCCAGGAACTGCTCGATCAGGTGGTCCAGCGCAAACTGGACCCCGGCAGCGCGGCGCGCGAGATACTGAGCCGGCGCGAGGACGTCTAGCCCCGTGCCCGCGCTGGTCGCACTCGCGCGCCTGGCGTTCCGCTACCGAAGACTTATCGCTCTTGGTCTCGCAGTCGCTGCGCGTCTGTGGGAGCGTCATCGAGCTGGTCGTCGCTCAACCTTCGCGGGTGGCCGATCGAGCCGACCTCGGCGACGTCGCGGCTGAACGGCAGGCTGACGGTCCAGTCGACGACTGCGCGGAACTTGCGGCGCAGGCCCGGGATCTGGCTGACGTGGTAGGTACGGGCCATCCACCAGGCGAGCGGGCCACGGAATTTGAAGCGGCCGGTCATCGCGACGGCTTTGTAGCGGCCGAGATTGGCGAAGGCACCGCGGTCCTTGTAGGCATAGGGCTTGGCGGCACCCTTGCCGAGTGACGCGGCCACGTTGCGGCCGGCGGCGATGCCCTGGCGGCGCGCCTGCTGCGCGGTCGGCGGGGCGGGGCGGTCCGGCGCCTGCGGGTTCGGCACCGCGGCGGCATCGCCGATCGCCCAGATGTCGTCGGTGCCGGCGACCTGCATGAAATCGTCCACGAGCAAGCGGCCGGTCTCCGTCAGCGGCAGGCCGAGCTCCTTGACGAGCGGGTTCGGCGTGACGCCGGCGGTCCACACGAGCGTGCGCGTTTCGATGCGCTCGCCGGTCGAGAGCTTCACGAAGTCGGCGCCGACCGCTTCCAGCGTCGTCTCGAGCCGGATGTCGATGCCGCGTTTGCGCAACTGGCGGACTGCATAGGCGCCGAGTTGCTCGTCGATCTCGTGCAGCACGCGCGGGCCGGCCTCGATCAGCATCCAGCGCATGCCGTGCGCGCGGGCGGTCGGGTACATGTCGAGTGCGTCGACGGCGAAGTCCTGCAGTTCGGCCAATGCTTCGAGGCCGGCGTATCCGCCGCCGACGAAGACGAACGTCAGAAGCTCGTCGAGCCGAGCGCGATCGGTCACCGTCTCGGCGAGCTCGAGCGAGCGGATCACGTGGTTGCGAAGCCAGATTGCGTCGGCGAGGCTCTTGAAGGCGACCCCGTGCTCGGCCAGTCCGGGAATCGGCAGCGTGCGCGAGATCGAGCCCGGCGCCAGCACCAAACGGTCGTAGCGCAGCTCCTGCGGGTCGCCCTCGGCGTTGCGGACCTTAACGACCTTGTTCGCGCGGTCGAGCCCGGTCATCGAGCCGAGCGCGAGGCGCGTGTCGTTCAGCAGTTCGCGCAACGGCGTGACGACGTGGCGCGGCTCAAGCGTGCCGGCAGCGGCTTCGGGCAGAAACGGCGTGTAGAGCAGAAAGTTCTGCTCCGAGACGAGCGTCGTCTTGACCGCTTCGCCGTGGAACTTCTTCTCGATCGCGTGGGCGGCGTTGTAGCCACCAAATCCGCCACCGACGATCACTACGTTCCAGGCCATGGGGGTCTCCTTTCAAGAGAAAGGCTTGTAACACACTGTTACAAAGTATTGTAACACGATGTTACAAAGTCTGCGGTGCCAAAAAAAAGGCGCAAAGGGCTGGTCTCGGCACCAGCCCTTTGCGCGTTGGTTCAGATCGCCAGTCGCGATCAATCCGTGCGATTGCTTCGCGATTTCGATCTTCGTGAAAACTCCGTTGTGTCAGACATGCATTAGACGGGAATAGTCCAGAAAGGTCCCATCCCTAGGCAACTTTCGTCCAGCTCGCCGGGACCTTTCGACGGCGCAATCGTCTATTACGTAAGAAGGACCTTTGGAAGCTTCACCCACATTCGAATCGCCCCGCTTCGGCGGGAACGGCGCGATCGGCAAGATGCTGCTCGTGCAGCCCGATGCTGTGCTTTGCCGCCTGGCGGCGCGTGGCAACACGAACGCCTACGAAGTGCTCTACCGGCGCTACCACCAGCCGGTTTTCGCCTTCGTATTTCACCTCCTGAATCGCCGCGACGGCACCGAAGACGCCGAGGACATCGCACAGGAATCCTTCACTAAGGCGTTCGACCGGATCGGTCAGAAAAGCGCGGATGGCTCGTTCAAGAGCTGGATCTTCACGATCGCCCGCAACCGCACCTTCGACGACATCCGCGGCCGCGGCACGCAGGCGATCTCGCTCGACGCCGAGACCGTCGAGGCGCCCGCCGCCGCGCCTGAACTCGGCACGGCGGAGCAGGTGGAGCACCGCGAGGAGCTCGCTTGGCTGGTCGGCGCCGTCGGGGAGCTGCCCGAGCGGCAGCGCGACGCGCTGTTGATGCGCGAGCTGGGCGGGATGTCGCACAGCGAGATCGCCGATCAACTCGGAACGAGCGTCTCGGCGACAAAGAAGCTGATCAGCCGCGGCCGCGACGGCGTGCAGGAGGCCGCGTCCGACGCCGGCTTCCGCAGCCGGCGGCTTGGCCGTGAGCTGGCGATGGCGGCGCCGATCCTGCCGGTCGCTGCGGCAGGTGTCGGGCTTTCAGGTGCCGCGGCGGGAGCAGGAGGCGCCGTTGTCGGCGGAAAGGTTGCCGCGACGCTTCTGACCGTGGTCGCGATCGGCGGCGGCGCGGCGGTTGCGGAGCGCCACACAGCCAGCGCCGAACACGACGGCACGCCGACGGCAGAAAAGCAGGACGTCGCTGGATCTCAGGGCAACGCCGTCGTGGGCGCGCCGTCGACGGACAAAGGCTCGGGCGGCGAACACGCGAACTCCGGGCATCATCGCCGCGGCCGCCATCACCACCGCGGCGACTCCACCGACCGCGCGAACGGGCGACACCACGGCAACGGTCACAACGGTTCAGGCGGCGAAAACGAGTCCGGTGACGACAACTCTGGGAGCCGGCGCAGGTCGGGCCATCACGACAGCAGCCACCGCGGATCCGATGACGCGAGCCAGCCGTCCAGCGAAGACCACTCCGGTTCGGGCGACTCCGGATCCGGATCAGGCGATCCGGAACACAGCGGCTCGACTGGTGGCGATTCGGGCAGCGGTTCGGGTGACTCTTCAACTCCGCCGAGCGAGCACTCGGGCGGCGGGGGCGACGGCCCCGGTCCGACCGGCGGCTAGCCCGCCGCGTGCGCGCGCGCCAGCTCGATCAGCAGGCGCACGCCAAAGCCCGAAGCGCCGTTGCCGACGTACGGGCGGCCGAGATCCCAGGCAGTGCCGGCGATGTCGAGATGCACCCACGGAGTCTCGCCGACGAAGTTCTTCAGGAACTCGGCAGCGGTGATCGACGAACCCTTGCGTGAGCCCGGGGCGTTGCTGATGTCGGCGTACTTGCCCTTGATCAGGTCCGCGAACTCGGGGTGCAGCGGCAGCCGGTGACCGAGCTCGCCGGTCGTGTCGGCGGCGGCCTCGACCTGGGCGCACCAGTCGTCGTCGTTGCTGAAGAAGCCGGCGTAGGTGGAACCAAGCGCGACGATGATTGCGCCGGTCAGCGTGGCCAGGTTGACGAGCCGCTCCGCGCCGAGTTCGTTCGCGTAGGTCAAAGCGTCGGCGAGGATCAGGCGGCCCTCGGCGTCGGTGTTGTCGATCTCGATCGTCTTGCCGTTGTAAGCGGTGACAATGTCGCCCGGCTTGGTCGCGGTACCGCTGGGCATGTTCTCGGTCGACGGCACGACGCTGATCAGGTTGACCGGCAGTTTCAGCTCGGCGATCGCGGCGGTTGCTTCGAGCACCACGGCGCCGCCGGACATGTCGAACTTCATCTCCTCCATCTTCGCGGAGGGCTTCAGCGAGATGCCACCGGTGTCGAATGTGACGGCCTTGCCGACGAAGCCGAGCGTCGGGGCGTCGCCGCCGCCGTTGTACTTCATCACGATCAGCTGCGGCTCTTCGTCTGTGCCCTTGGCGACTGCGGCAAAGGCACCCATGCCCTTGCGCTCGATGCCCTTGCGGTCGAAGATCTCGAACTCGAGGTCGTTGGCCGCGGCGATCGCCGAGGCGCGGTCCGCGAGGTAAGAAGGGGTGGCGATGTTCGACGGTTGATTCTGTAGGTCGCGCGCGCGGTTGACGGCGTCGGCACCGATCTTCGCCGCCGCCGCGGCATCGGCGACGTTGCTGCTCTCGCTCGCGATCTCCAGCGCGGCGAGGCCGTTGTCGTCCGCCTCGTCGTCGTCGGACTTGCTCTTATAGGCGTCGAACTTGTAGCTCTTGAGGATCGTGCCCTCGACGATCGCGCCCGCGATGGTCGCGGCGTCGCCTTCATCAGGCAGCTGCCAGGAAATCGATTTGGCGCCGAGCTCGGCGGCACGGCCGGTTGCGGCCGCCGCCGCGACGCGGGCGCGCTCGGCGGTGAAGTCCTCGGCCTTGCCGAGACCGACCGTTACGAAGCGCGAGCCGTGCGCGTGCGCGACGCCGGTCGTTTTGTACGAAGCCTTGATCTCACCGCTCTCGACGAGCTTCGCGACGGTCTCGTTGACCGGGTCCGCTGCTTCGAACAGTCCGATCACACGGGTGTCGGCTGAAGTTTCGGCGGGGTCGCCCTGACGCGTGGTGACTTCGATGATCTTTGGCATGACGGGCACAATACAGCGCGCCCCGCGATAATCGTGCGCATGGTCCAGGCCCGGATGCGTGACGCCACCACCGATGACACAGAAGCGATCGCCTCGCTCTGGACGTCGGCGTTCGTGACCAGCGGCCAGGTGCCGCGCGCGGAGCCGTTCACGGCGGACGAAACCGCGCCGTTCGTCGCCGCCGGCCAAGGGCGCATCGCCGCAACCGAGGACGGGACGGTCGTCGGAGTCGTCGTGCTTCTACCGCCCGGTGCGCCGGGCGCCTTCATCGCCGAGGGCCAGGATGAGCGCGTGTTGTTCCGGCTGGCCGTCGACCCGTCCGCGCGTGGGCAGGGGATCGGCGGCGCGCTGATCGACTGGTGCATCGAAGAATCGCGCGCGTCCGGCGCGGCGAAGCTGTGGCTCTGGAGTCGCGAGACCCAGGCCGACGCCCACCGCTTGTATAAACGAGCTGGTTTTTTGCGCACGCCCGCACGCGACGCGGATTCCGGCGGTTCTGGGCGGCTCGTTTTCTTGCGCGATATCTAGCGTCCGGCGGCGCGAGAGCGGGTATCATTCTCTGAGCCGCACGACCGTTCGTGCGCAAGTGCACACAGCGTCCATCTTCACGGCTGTACCCTCCCCAACAGTCAGCTTCGCACGATCATCTCCAGCCTCGATCTCACAGTTTGAAAGGAAGCAACTTCCATGCCTAAGACAGTCATTCTCGGAGCCGCGCGCACGCCAGTCGGCAAGCTCGGCGGAGGACTTTCGTCGCTCAAGGCCGTCGAACTCGGCGGTATCGCGATCGAGGCCGCGTTGGACCGCGCCGACGTCGCGCCCGACCAGGTCGATCACGTCGTGATGGGTCAGGTCCTGCAGGCCGGCGTCGGTCAGATCCCGTCGCGCCAGGCACAGATCAAGGGCGGCATCCCGAAGGAAGTTTCCAGCGAGACGATCAACAAGGTCTGCGCTTCCGGTATCCGCGCCGTCGGCATTCTCGACACCGCGATCCGCGCGGGCGACATCGAGGTCGGCGTCGGCGGCGGCATGGAGAGCATGAGCAACGCGCCGTACGCGCTGCCGAACGCTCGCTTCGGCTACCGCATGGGCGACGGCAAGATGATCGACACGATGATCAACGACGGCCTGACCAACGCCTTCAGCGGCAAGCACATGGCCCACGAGGCGTCGGAGGTCGCGGCCGAACTGGAGATGACCCGTGCCGACATGGACCGCTGGTCGGTCCGCTCGCACGAGCTGACTTTGAAGGCGACCGACGAGGGCCGTCTGCCCGAGGAGATCGTGCCGGTCACGATCAAGGGCAAGAAGGGCGACACCGTGGT
>JBOGYW010000097.1:0-9517 GCA_050696815.1 Solirubrobacterales bacterium
ATCATTTGATGACCGACCACGAGCGCTGGATCGTCGCGATCCACGAAGCCGCGCACGCGGTGGTCACGCGCGCGACCGGCGCGACGATCACGGCGCAGAAGGTTTCGATCGTCTCGCGAGGCCGCCAGATGGGTACCGCCGCCGAGATGATGACCGACAAAGACCAGTTCATCTTGCAGGTCCCCGACATGTATCGCCAGCTGGCGCTGCTGATGGCCGGTGTCGCGGGAGAGCGATTGGCGTTTGGCTCTACGTCGTCCGGAGTGGGCGAAGACCTGCACGCGGCGACGCAGTTCGCGCGCCGGATGGTGACTTCCTTCGGTATGTCCGAAGAGCTCGGCTTGATGACCGTCGGCGAGCAGGGCGGCGAAGTATTTCTTGGCGCATCGCTGCAGGACCTCGGATCGGTCGGTCCGTCGACTCTCGATCTGATCGACCGCGAGGTCGAGCGCTTCACCAGCGAGGCCGAGGAGCGCGCGATGTTGATCCTGCGTCACAACTGGGTGTCAGTCAACGAAGTCGCGAACGCGCTGGTCGAGCACGAGACGCTCGCCGGCGTCGCGCTCGACGCGCTGCTCTCGACGGTTCATCCGATGGCGATCGACGAGCTAACGGTCAGCGACCGCAGCGCAGGGAAAGGCGGCAATCCGTTCTCCCATGGCGAACCGGTTTAGACGTTTCCGGGTCGTTCTATTCGCCGCGATCGCGCTCTCGGCCATCGCTCCCGCCACGGCTTTCGCGGACGCGACGTGGGGCGACTATCCCGTGCCGACGCCGCCCGGTTCGCTGTTTCCGCAGCCGATCGGCGCGCCGACCGACATCCAATGCTGGTCTGAGAACCGCTGCCTGCTGACGACCTCAGGCGACGACCGTTCGTTCAAAGCGGGCGTCTTCGTGTTCAACGGCGACAAGGCGCCCGGTGTCTCCGGCTGGCGCCAGTACGCGACCGTCTGTGACGCGGCCGAGTCGACCGGCTCGTCGGTCGCCTGGGCCGGCCCGACCGAGTTCTGGACGATCACCGCGCCGAGCGATCCGTTGTTTCTTTCGCTGAACATCGGGCTTTCGCTGTGCCACTTCAAAGACGGCCAGGTGGTCGGCTCGTACAGCACGAAGCGCTCGGCGACGTTCGAGGGCCCCGATCCGTTTCGCAGAATGACGGCGGGCGCCTGCATCGCCGCAAACAACTGCTGGTTCGGCGGCGTCGCCGCCGCGCGGCCGAACGGCGAGACACCCGGCAGCTTCCACTTGCACTGGGACGGGAGCGAGCTGAAGACGATCTACGCGCCGGCCAAGCGTGGGGTCGCCGACATCGCGCCGTTCGGCGACGGGCTTGCCGAAGCTGTCTACTCCGGGCCGAACTCGTCAGGAGACGCGAACCCCGACCTCGGTGACCCGCCGCCGTTTCGTCCGATCCAGTTGATCGCCCAGCCGGCCGTCGACGCGAACGGATTTAGTGACGGCACACTGGTGCCGCAGCCGGTGACCGGGCTGACCGGCGACGTGACGGAAGTACTCGCGATCGACGACGGTCTGCCGAGCGCGCCGGGGCCGATGTTGTGGGCGGTCGGCGGCGGCGCTGCGTCAGGAGCAGGCCGCGACAACGATCCCGACCCGTTCGCGATCGGTGACGACAGTCCGGCCGACCGCGGGCCTTTCGCTGCCTATCGTGACCCGGTCGGCGCTTGGCACGAATTGCCGGTGCCGACCGGCGACACCGGCTACGCCCCGAACACCCGCTTCGTCGACGTTGCGGCGATTCCCGGCACACACAAGGCGATCGCCGCGGTGCGCCCCGAGAATCTCGCGACCCAGACGCCTGCGCAGTCGGACGTCGCGCTGCTCGATGCCGATGCCGGCACAGTCGAGCCGCAGACGGTCAGCTTCTCGGGGTCGGTCGAGCGAGTCGAGTGCGCCAACGCTCACGACTGCTGGGCGGTCACGGCGGAGGGCCTGCTGTTGCGATTGAGCGACGCCGCGCTACCACCCGTCGCGCTCGACACCGAACCGGCCTTCAACACGACGGTCACCTTCCGGCCCAACGAAGTCGCCGAGCAACAGATCAGCGACTCCCCGCCGCCGGACGATTCGTTGCTGTTCGCGCCGCCGCCGGCGGTCGAGACGCCCGAGCAGGGGCAGGGCAGACGCACGCGGTTGAAGTCGGCGGTGCAGGGCGTCAAGAGCAAGCTCAAGGGCCACACGCTGAAGCTGACGTTTCGCGTGATTCGCCCGGCACGCGTGACGATCACGGCAAAACGCCACAAGAAAGTCGTCGCGCAGACGAAGTCGAAGCTGCTGCGCAAAGGCAAGCACACGCTGTCGCTGCGGCTGAACCCGAAGAAGTGGCCGACGAAGATCGACATGAAGGTGGCTGAACCCAAATGAGTAGTCGCCGTGGACCCTGGCCGGTGATCGCCGCGATTGCAATCGTGGGATCGGTGCTGATCTCTCAGCACGGCGCCGGTGCGGCACCTGGCGGGCTGCCGCGGGTGGAGCCGGTGGTCGGCGAGGCCACAACCGTCAAGGCCGAGAACGCTCAGGGTGCGGTGGCCCTGCTCGGAGCCGCCGGCAAGGGCGAGCCGGGGGAGGCCTGGGCCTTCCAAAAGGTGCTTGCGTCGACGCCACCACCAGTCGTGAACGGCACCGCCGTACAGTTCGGCACACGAGCGGGTGTGTACGCGCAGCCTGTGTTCCTGCGTCACACCGACGCGACGGGCTGGCAGATGTACGAAACGCCCGCCGCGGCAGATGGCACGACGCTCTCGAACTTCACGCCGGTCTATTCGTCTGCTTCGGTAGCACCAAACGGAGGTGGAGTGCTGATCGGCGCGGCCAACGACACGACCCCGGTCGCGTTGATTCGCCGGCCGGGCGGTCGCTACACGATCACCCAGCCGCCGAGTCCGGTGCTTTTGCCGGCCGAGCGGCTTGCCGACGGCAACCGTGCGCCGGCGGTTGCATTCGACACCGCCGGGGGCAAGGCGGCGGCATTCGCGACCGCGACTGGAAGCACGACGGAACGGGTCTTGTACTACGACGGCGCCAGCTGGTCGCGAGACGACGTACAGCTGCCCGATCCGTCACGGCCGAAGTTCAAAGTGTTGGCGATCGATGCGACGGGCGCGACCAATGCCTGGTTGATCGCGCAGCTCGACGACTCGCTGGGTCGAGGCGTAGCGTTGTTCCAGCGTTCGGCCGGCGTCTGGCGCGAGCGCAGTCTCGGCAGTTCGGTGTTCGCAGAGGCCGCCACGCCGGCCGCCTCGGTCGAAGACCTGAAGCCGCTCGAGCAGTCGACGCAGGCGCCGATCGGCTTTGATCCACTGACGGTCACGACGGACGGCGTCTGGATCGACGGGCAGTTCGAGGTTGCCGGCGCGCGTGACGATTTCACGGCCTACTACGACATCGACGCGGCCCGCGTCACCGGCAGTTGGTGCGACCCACTCGGTGTCACCGCGATCTGCGACCGGCCGCTCGGCGCGCGTTTCTCGCGGCAGACCGGATATCGCAGCACCGCTTGGGCGGGCGGCGGCTTCGGCGAGCGCGTGATCTCGAATCCGCTCGCCGCGGACGGTGCGAACACCTCCAACCGGGGAACGTATCTGGCTCTGCGCGGCAGCTCGTTCGTGCGGATGCCGGGCGCGGGTGATGCGGACAAGGCGACGACCGCTCTGAGTTCGCCGACGAGCGGCTGGTTGAGCGTCAACGCGCGGCTGACCGATGCGACTGCGCCGCACAAGGTCGCCGGCTGGTCGGTCGGTGCCCGCGCCCCGTTCAACTCGATCGCGCCGGAGCCGGGCAGGCCGGTCGGCTCGCTCGATTCCGGAGCGCTGGCGGTCGGCGACAACGGCGGCGTCGCGCGCTATCAGCCGGGTGTCGGGTGGGTGACCGAGTTTCTGCTCTCCTCGACTGGACTCGTACGCCGGCCGACTCTGCGTGCCGTCGCCTGGCCCGAGTCCGGCCGCGCACACGCCGTCGGCGACAGCGGCGAGATGTGGCTGTGGCGAAGTGAGACGGGCCAGTGGGAGCGCGACCCCGGCGCCCCGGTCGGCTTCAACACGCAGATGAACGACATCGCGTTCAACCCTGCGTCGCCGTCCGACGGCTACGCCGTGGGTCGCGACGGCACGATCCTGCACTACGGCAAGTCCTGGACGCGGGTCTGCCTGCACGTGACAGACCCGGGCGACTGCGACGGCGAACAGGCGTTTCCCAACAACACCGATCCGAAGATCCTGAACGCCGACTTCCGTGAGATCGCCTACTCCGGCGGTGAGCCGATCGTGATTTCCAAGGATCGCGTGCTCGAGCTGCGCAACGGGAGCTGGCAGTTCGACGCCGACGCCGAGGCGTTGATCGCAAAGTACGCCGCGAAGGGCAACGGCATCCAGCTGCTGACCGTCTCGGGCCTGCCGGACGGCGGCGCCTTCATCGGCGGGGTCAGCGGATTCGCTCTGATCCGCGACTCGCTGAATGCGCCGTGGAAGACGCTCGACCAGCCGCTTTCGTCGTTGGCCACGACCGCGTCGGCTCTGTTTCGCGAGAACGGCAAGCTGCGCGCTCTTGTCTCTGTGACGAAAGAGCGCGAATACACGCCGCTGCCGATCGAGCCGCTGCCGTCGCCAAATTCGCCACCGCCGCTGCACAAGCCGCTCGTGCCACCGGCCGAAGGCTTTCTGTTGCGCCAGACCGCCGACGGCTGGCGCGACGAGCAGCGCGACGCCTATATGAGCAACGCGGAGTCCGATCTTGACCGTCCCGCCAAGTCAGCGCCGATCCAGGCGATTCTGGCTTCGGCCACCGGCGACGCCTGGCTGGCGGGTGGCCAGAACGGCCTGCGCGACACCACGCTCGCCGGCTACGCCGAGGCGGGCGACTCTGCCCAGCGCACACGGATCCAGACTGCCTTCATCGGCCGCTACTCGTCGTCCGGCGGCGCACCGCCGAGCGGACAGGGTGCTCCGACACCGGTCCCGCAGTCGGCGACCACGATCAACTTCGTGGTCGGCGGCAACGCGAGCTGCGAGAACGTCGCCTGCGACGACTTCCGCAACGGTGACATTGCGCCAGACCGTCAGCTCAGCGCCGCACTCGAAAAGACGGCGACGATGCAACAACAGATCGGCGGACCGCGCTTCTTCATGTACACCGGCGGCCGTCGCCCTGACGATTCAGCATCGCCCGAGAGCGCCGCTGCCGCCAACCGTTTCGCCGAGCTGCTTGCCGGCCAGCCGTCGCTGCCGACCTTGGCGGCGACCGCGCCGGGCGACACGACCGGCGGGGATGCCGGTGCCTATCGTGCCGCGTTCGCAAACTTTCCAAAGCCCTTCGGCGGTGCGCCGGCCGCGCCGGGCATCGACCCGCGGCCCGACCCCGCTACGCCGGGTGGCCACACGCACTACGCATTCGAGTCGAACGGCGCCAACGGTCCGCTGCGCGTGATCGTGATCGACAACTCGCGCGGCTCGCTGGCGGCCAGCGATCCGTACCAGAACCCGCCGGTTGCATCGCAGCGCGCGTGGCTGATCGATCAGCTCAAGCAGGCGAAGGACGACGGCGTGCCGGCGATCGTCGTGGGCAACCGTGACCTGCACTCGACCTTTGCGCCGAAGCTCAACCGCGCGGGGGACGCGCAGGACACGGCGAAGGTGTTGCGCGACTACGGCGCCTCGGCCTACTTCTTCGACCGGCCCGAAGAGAACCGCATGTATCCGATCCCGGCCGCCGGCGAGCCCGATCCGATCCCGTCGTTCGGCAGTGGCACACTCGGCTACCGCTCGGAGGTTGAGAACGTGGGCGCGGCCGACATGCCGAGCTCGTTCTTCGGTAACACCGGCATGTTGCTGGCGCAGGTCGACGCTTCGAAGCGCGACCCGAAGACGAACCGTGCGCCGGTCGCGGTGCGGATGATCCCGCTGATCGAGAGCCTCAACCTGGAAGCGATCGACGGCACGCTGCTGCGGCGTAGTCGCCCGGCGCTGTTCAGCGGACTCGGCAAGCGGCCCGACGCCGGCGACCGCTGGGGACCGGGGCAGACACCCTCGCCGGCGGGTTCGGATCCCTACACAATCTTCCCTTCGCCGGTCTGCAAGCTGCCGGCCTGTGACACGCGGATCGCGCCCGAGTACCAGTTCCACTCGTCGGACCCCGACATCGCGGACTTCGTCGCGGTCGACCCGCAGTCGTCGAACCTGCGCAAACCGCTGCTCAACGGCGCCGGCAAGCCGGTCGCCGACGCGAGCTCCGGGCTGCTCTGTCCGTACAACTCCGGCACGACCACGCTCTCGATCACGGCCGGCGGCATCACCTACTCGCGCAAGGTCACTGTGCAGCCCGGTTCGGTGCGGCCGCCGTGCGGGACGGTGCCGCTGAATCCGAGCCGCTTCGCCGGCCCGCAGCCGGGTCTCGACTCGCCACCGCCACCACCGCCCGCGCCGGTCAGTCCCGTGATCGCCCTGGTGCCCCCGCCGTTGCCGACGCCGAGCAAGCCAAAGCCGAACCCGCCGGCGATCGACGAGTTCGTGCCGATGATCGAGCCGGTATTCACGGTTCCGGTCGTTCCGCCACCGCCCGCGCCGTCGCTGGCGCGGCCGATCCCGCCGACCGGCGGCATGGCTCGCGCGCCCGAGAAGCAGCGCGAGGAAGAGGCGGCGACCGAAGACTCACAGGCCTTCGCCAAATACGAGCCCGACGCACTGCCGAACTCGATCCTGCCGCTCGCGGCGTTGATCGTGATGGCGGGCTTTGCGATCGCGCTCACGCCGCGCTCACGCCGCAGCAGCGGCGGCCGCAGCCCGGCGCCGGCGTACATCAACCGACCAGACGAACCATTCGATTGGAGGAGGCCGCGATGAAGCGCCTTTACGCACGAATCTCGCAAAACTCCGGACCGGCCGCGCTCGTGATCGCGTTGATCGCGTTGGTGATCTCGACCGCAGGCGTCGCCGCCGCGGTCTCCTACAAGGGACCGAGCACGAAGCCGCGCGCGTACGGCGTGCTGGTGTTGGGCAAGAACAAGAAGTTCCCGGCGAAGGCGATCCCGAAGGTGGCGGCCGCCAAGAAGGCCGACGCGCTGAGCAGCAAGGGGCTGAAAAAGCTGGGCGACGGCTGTGCGGACGACTCGCTCGACGTCGGCACGTTCTGCATCCAGGAAGCACCGTTTGCCACCCCGCCCGCCGACGAAGGCAAGACCAACTTCTTCTACGCAACGCGGGCCTGCGCCGCGATCGGCGGCTGGCTTCCAGACGCAGCCCAGCTGCTCGGAGCGGTCGACCGCATCCGGCTCTCCTCGACGATCGACGACAGTCTCACGACCGCACAGATCGACTCGGACGCTTCCAATGGCTTGAAGGACCAGCGTGAAATGAGTGCGACGCTCGTCACGACGGCTTCGGGCTCCGGTGCTGCCGGCTCGGAAGGGGTCACGCCGGGATCGAAGGGCGACCCGAACCAGGGGGAAGGTGACCCGATCCCGATGCCCGCTAACCCGCAGCCCGGCCCGCTGCAGTACGTGACCGTCTACGACAACCACGATGCCGGCGGCTTCGCCGGATCGCGGCCGGTCTCCGAACCCGAGCGTTTCCGCTGTGCCTTCGCGAAGTCGCAGGGCCGTGACCAGCGCAAGGTGATCGCGCCGTAGGCGAGTCGAAATGGGGCGCGGGCACACATTGACGTTGCTGGTCGCGGGGGTCTTGCTGGCCACCGCGCTTGCGTTCGCCGCGCCGGCCGATGCGGCGATCTTGCCGCAGCGCGAGTTGACCGGCCCGGCGGGCAGCGTGCTGGATCTCGGAAACGTTTCGGTGGCCGAAGATGGCAGCGGTGCCTCAGTGTTCGTCGCGCAGAAGGACGGCGTGCCGCACATCTTTGCCTCGCTGTTGCGCGACGGCGAGTGGGGTCCGACGATCCAAGTTGACAACGGCCAGGTGTACGCGTCGTCGTCGCCGCGCGTGGCGACTGGAAACGGCGGCCGAGTCGTGGCCGTGTGGCTGCAGCGCGGTCCGTCGTCGGGCGGACAACAGCACGACCAGCTCTACTCGGCGAGCATCGACCCGGGGGCGATGCGCTTCGAAAATCCGCTGCCGATCGATCTCGACGTCGGCCGCGCCGACTACGTCACGCCCGACCTATCGATGAACGCCACCGGCATCGCATATCTGGTCTACCGGATCGTGCTGCACACGCACGTCGACAACGCGGCGATCCCGTTGGACGGCGCAGAGGTGCGCCTGCGCGTCGCGCGCTACAACGGCTGGATCTGGTCGCGGCTCGACCAGGACATCAACCGCAACCCCGCGACGTTTGTGCGCTTCCCGAGCGCGCAGAATGCGCCGAAGATCGTCACCGACCAGTACGGCAATGCGATCGTCGCCTTCCAGGAGCCGGACGACCAGTTCATCGCCCGCGTCTGGATCCGCCGTGTGTTCGGCGGCCTGATCGGGCTACCGATGATGGCGAGCCCGAACACCTACGACGGCGCGCCGCTGCGCGGCGAGGCCGACGGGATCTCACTGGACGGTGGGCACTTCGGCAACGCGGCAATCGCGTTTCGCCAAGCCCCGGGCAACCCTTCGAGGCTTGACCGTTCGCGCGTGATGATGAATCAGATCGGCGACGTGTTCACCGAGCAGGCCGGCGTGCTCGGCGGCGTCAAGGTCGTCGATTCGCTGCCGATCGGCTCGGGCAATGCTCCGGGCGTGCCGGACGTTGCGACCAACGTACAAAAGCAGTATTCGGTCGGGTATGCGTTCGACGGCGAGGCGCGGCGCGCTGCCGGTGACTCGTTCCAGGACTCGGCGCCGGAGTCGCTTGGTGCGATGCCGACGCAGACCGACTCGCCGCTCGCGTTCGGCTTGGATGACGACGGCAAAGCGATTGTGGCGCGAGCCACCGGCCCTGCCACCGCGCTCTACGAAGAGAGCACCGAAAGCGGCGCGACGGTGTCGGCGGATGGGGCGACGAGCGTTTCGCGCACTGAGCTGTCGGTCAACGACTCCGGCGACGGAGCGCTCGCGACCCTTCAACAGAGTCCGGCGGGCGCGCGGGTGGTCGTCGATGCCGTCGACTCGGCGCCGGACAAGTTCGAGCTGTCCGAGCCCGCAGGCTGGACCCGCAAGCCGAAGACGCAGCTCAGCTGGTCGCCGTCATACGACGGGATCGGCGGCCTGCACTACGAGTTGCGAGTCGACGGCAGGTTCGCCGGCTCGACGACCGGCACGAGCCTGACCCTCAACAAAAGCTTGAAGGATGGGCGGCACGAAATGATCGTCAGCGCGATCGACCGGCTCGAGCAGAAGACCGCCGCGCCGACCGCTTTTCTGCACTCCGACCGCCACGCGCCGCGGATCACGGTGAGACGGCTTTCGGGTCGCCGTGTCGCCGTGAAGATCACCGACGGCAGGCGGCTGCACGCCTCGGGAGTCTCGCGTCGCACCAGCGTCAGCTGGGGCGACGGCAAGAACTCGAAGGTCTCGACCGTCGCGATCCACAAGTTCAAGCGCGGCGGAACCGTGAAGGTCAGGGT
>JBOGYW010000098.1:0-9364 GCA_050696815.1 Solirubrobacterales bacterium
ACGACGGTCGCATTCAGGTGACCGGCCGCCTGCTGCAGATCAACAACTTCAACCTCTCGGTCAAGCACTTCCCGACGCTCGAGGCGACGGTTGAGATGACCGGCTACGCACTGCCGGTCGGCACAACGATCGCCGCCGGCGCGACCGCCAGTGGCCCGGCCGGAGCGCCGGCCGCCGACACGGGCACCACGCGCACGGACTCGACTACGACTTCGGACGCGCCGCCGTCGGCGACCGTCCCGGGAGTCAAGTAATCATGGGTAGCGGCAGCGGACAGAGCTTCGACCAGCTCAAGCGGGCGTTCATGGACCTCGTGAACGAGCT
The DNA here is from genome assembly GCA_050696815.1 of Solirubrobacterales bacterium. GTDB lineage: Bacteria > Actinomycetota > Thermoleophilia > Solirubrobacterales > JACPNS01 > JACPNS01. The sequence continues at coordinate 325 of JBOGYW010000098.1, forward strand.
GCACGCGCGCAAGCTTGCGGTCCCGGCCGCCGTCGTGTTGGTCGCGATCTTCGCCGCCGTCTTCATGCTGCCGAAGGCGCCGGCTCCGCCGCCGCCGGCGAACACGGCTCCGGTCGCAGACACTTCGACCCAGAAGGTCGACAGCGAGGCCGTCGTCAAGCTGAAGCTCGTCGGCGTCTCAAAGCTTGAGGACAAGACGCCGCTGACCGGTTCCGCGAACCCGTTTGGCAATCGCGGCGGCACCGTATGCGTGCAGGTCGGGAGCAGCCCGAAGAAGTTTGAGTGCCTGGCCGGTGGCTATGTGACCACTTACACGTGTCTGGCCGGTCAGACCGAAGGCATCTGCGGCGACATTCAGAAGGGCGCCACCGGCGAGACCGGTGCGGGCGGCGGCAGTACTCAGGAGACCGGCGGTACGCCGACGCCTGAGGAGAAGAAGACTCCGACGCACAAAAAGACCACTTACTACGTCGTCGATGTGACGCTCGACGGGCGGACGCACAACAATGTGATCGCCGGCGCTTCGCTGCCGAACGAAACCAGCCCGCTGGTCTACTTCGCCGGCGTGACGGGCTCATCGAACGACAAGGCTTTGTTCATCGCCGGCGACGGCGTGACCGTGACCGGCGCCTCGGCCGACAGTGCCGGCAACTTCTCGCTTACCAAGGGCAAGTCGGCGACGCTGACCGATGCGGGCGGAGTCCAGCACTCGTTCAAGCTGAAGTCGATCTCCAAGGTCACAAAATGAGGCTGAAGACCGGCAACCCTCGGGTTCGCGGTCCGCGTAAGCCCGCCCGCAACTCCAGGTCCGACCGGGGCTCGCGCCACACCAGCGTCGAGCCTTCGACGTTCGCATGGACCGAACCGCTGGGCGATGTGGAACCGATCGTCGTCGAGAAGGAAGTCGTCGTCGAGCGCTCGGTGCCGACCCAGGTCGTCGTTGAGAAGCAGGTCTTCGTTGACCGCCCGGTGACCGTCGAGAAGCCGGTCGTCGTGGAACGGGTCGTAGAGAAGGTCGTTGAGAAGCAGGTCTTCGTCGACCGCCCGGTTCCCGTCGAGAAGCAGGTTGTCGTTGAGCGCCAGGTGCCCGTCGAGAAGCAGGTCTTCGTCGACCGCCCGGTGCCCGTGGCCGTGCCCTTCCCGGTCGCCGCGGAGCCCGCTGTCGCCGACGCCGCCGTGACCAAGATCGAGAGCAAGCCTGAAAAGAAGGCGAAGAAGGAGAAGCAGCCGAAGGCGATCATCATCGGCCGCGGACCTTCGTTTGCCTCCAAGCTCGCACGCTTCGCTCCGAAGCCGACGCCGGTGATCGCCGGTGCCGCAGCGATGCTGATCGCGATCGCGGGCGTGGCGCTGATCTCGCCGAGCAGCGAGAACGCCGACGCCGCCCACGGCGGCGGCGCATTCGCGAAGAACGCAGACGGCGCGACCGGCCAGGTGCCCGCACTGAACACCACCAAGACTTCGGGCCCCGCGAGCAAGAGCCGCGACCCGTTTGCCGCGAAGAACTACGACCCGCCGAAGGTGAAGAAGGCAGCCGCCAAGCCGGGCGCAAAGTCGGCGGCCAAGGCGCCGACCGTCGCCACGCCGTCGCTGTTCGCCGCGAACTTCACGACTTACTCCTCCTACACGCCGTGGGCCAAGAGCACAAAGCGCTCCGGCAGCTGGATCGACTTCGGCGGCAAGCCGACGGTCAAGGTGCTCTCGGTCGGTAAGGCCGGGGTGGACCTGTTCGTCGTCACCGACGTCGAGGTGATCCCCGAGAAGAGCAAGAACTTCAAGTACGACAACCCGCTGCGCCAGGTTCACCTGAACAAGGGCGGCGTAGTGCGCTTCGCGGACTACCGCGGCATCGAGGGCGACGACGTCACCTACACGATCCGCTACGGCGGCTCGGTTTCGCTCAAGCCCGCCGGCAAGTAACGGGCCGTCTAGGCTTTCGCGCAGTATGCACCTGCGCTTCACAACTGCCGGCGAGTCGCATGGACCTGGGCTGATCGCCGTGATCGAGGGTGTTCCCGCGGGTCTCGAGCTCGCGCCAGGGGACCTCAACGACGACTTGGCGCGCCGCCAGCTTGGCTACGGCCGCGGCGGCCGCATGAAGATCGAGAAGGACGCCGCCACGGTGCTATCCGGCATCCGTCACGGCCGCACGCTCGGAACGCCGATCGCGCTGTCGATGCCCAACCGCGACTACGCGAACTGGGAAGAGCGGATGAACCCCTGGCCGGTCGACGCCGAGGTCGCCGAGGTGCACCTGCCGCGGCCGGGCCACGCCGACCTTGCGGGCGTGCAGAAGTTTGGTCACACCGACGTGCGCAACGTGCTCGAACGCGCCAGCGCGCGCGAGACGACGGCGCGTGTCGCCGCCGGAGCGGTCGCGCGCGCCTTCCTGCGCGAACTCGGCGTTGAGATCCGCAGTCACGTGACTCGTGTCGGCGCGGTCGACGCGCCTGCGCCCGACGGTCCGCTGACGGTTACGGACTTCGACGGCGTGGACGAGTCGCCGGTGCGCTGCCTCGACAAGGAGACCGAGCGCCTGATGATCCGTCACATCGACGAGCAGCGCAAGGCCAACGAGTCGATCGGCGGGATCTTCGACGTTCTTGTGTTCGGCTGCGTGCCTGGCATCGGCTCATACGCCAGCTGGGACGGCCGCATCGAGGGCCGCCTGGCGCAGGCCTTCTGCTCGATCCAGGCGATCAAAGGCGTCGGCTTCGGCGACGGCTTCGACCTTACGAACGTGCCCGGTTCGGCGGCGCACGACGAGATGTTTCCGGGCGGCGGCGACTACGGCTTCCATCGCGACACCAACCACGCCGGCGGCATCGAAGGCGGCATGACGAACGGCGAGACCGTGATCATCAAGGGCGCGATGAAGCCGCTGCCCACGCTGACGAAGCCGTTGCGCAGCGTCGACATCGCGACCGGCGAAGAGACGCAGGCGCTGCGCGAGCGCACCGACTCCTGCACCGTGCCGGCCGCGGGCGTCGTGGGCGAGGCGATGGCCGCGCTGGTCTTTGCCGACGCTTACCTGGAAAAGTTCGGTGGCGACAACATCGCGGACACTCAGGCCGCTTTGTCCGCGTATCGCGCGAGAATCGCAGCGGACGCAGTCTTCCACCAGGGGAACAACTAGATCCATGACCCGTCATCTCGTCTTGACCGGCTTCATGGGCGCCGGCAAGTCGAGTGCGGCGACCCGATTGGCGAAGTCGCTCGGCCGTCCGGCCGTCGACACCGACGCGCTGCTCGAACGGCGCTTCCGCAAGTCGGTCGCGGCGTACTTCGCATCCGCGGGAGAGGCGGCGTTTCGTGAAGCCGAGGCGGCGGTGGTCGCCGAGGCGCTCGCATCGAGCGAGTCCGCGGTGATCGCGCTCGGCGGCGGCGCGCTCGAGAATGCGAAGACGCGCAAAGCGCTGAAGAAGCATCTCGTCGTCTACCTCGAACTGCCGGCCGAAGCTGCGTGGCAGCGCGTGCGCGGTTCTTCGAGGCCGCTGGCGAAGGACGAGCGCGCATTCTTCGCGCTCTACGGCAAGCGCAAACCGACCTACGAAGACGCGGCCGACGCGATCATCAGCAACTCGCCGCGCGGTGCCCTGCGTGAGGCCACGCCGCTGCTGCGCGAGCTGCTCGACCGCGATACCAAGGCGCGGATGCTCTGGGCCTCAGGCAAGTCGTGGGGCTACCCGTCGATCTTCGACGCCGGCGCCCTCGAGCGCCGCGAGCTCTGGCTCACGCGTCGCAGCGCAGTCACGGTCTCCGACAAGCATCTGGCGAAGCTCTACCCGTGGCTGAAGGATGGCGTCGTGGTGCCGGCCGGCGAGCAGTCGAAGACGCTCGGCCAGGTGGAATCGGTCTGCTCGCAGCTCGCCGAACGCGAGTTTCCCCGCGGCGGCCAGGTGGTCGCCGTCGGCGGCGGGGTTGTCGGCGACCTCGCGGGCTTTGCGGCAGCGATCTACCAGCGCGGCACGCCGTTCGTGCAGGTGCCGACCAGTCTCGTCGCGCAGGTCGATTCGGCGTACGGCGGGAAGACCGGCGTCGACCTGCCCGCGGCCAAGAACTACGCCGGCGCCTACCACCAACCGGAAGGCGTGATCGTCGACACGGCCGCGCTCGCCGGCCTGCCGCAGGCCGAGCTTGTCGCCGGCTACGCAGAGGTGATCAAGACGGCGTTGATCGGCGGTGGCCGGTTGTGGGATCGCGTCGCGGCCGGCGTCGACCTATCCGAGCCATTCGACCCGTGGATCGTCTTCGAGTGCGCGCGCACGAAGCTGCGCGTGGTCGCGGCCGACGAGCGCGACGCCAACGTGCGGCAGATTCTCAACTTGGGACACACGATCGGTCACGCGATCGAGACGACCGCCGGCTACGGCACGCTGCGCCACGGCGAGGCGGTCAGCATCGGCATGGCCGGTGCGCTGCGGCTCTCGGGCAACGAGGCGTTGCGGCAGCAGGTGATCGAGATCTGCAAACAGGCCGGGCTGCCGGTGACTGTCAAGGGCATGAATGTCGATGACGTGCTGGCGGTGCTGAAACTTGACAAGAAACGCGAGGGCGACACCGTGCCGTTCGTGCTGGTCGCCGCCCCAGGTGAAGTCACGCAGGGGCACGTGGTGCCGGAGGCCGATCTACGCTTGGCGATCGAGGAGTTGATCGTTTGAGACGCGTTGCGGTAATCCACGGTGTGAATCTGAACATGCTCGGCAAGCGGCCTGCGGAGCACTACGGCAGCTTCACGCTGGACGAGCTGAATCAGCAGATCGGTGCATTTGCCCGCGAGTTTTCGATCGAGACGATGTTCTTCCAGACCAACCACGAGTCGAAGTACGTCGAATTGCTACAACAGGCACCCGAGTTCGCCGACGGCTTGATCCTCAACCCCGGAGCGTGGACGCACTACTCGTGGGCGATTCGCGACGCCCTCGAGACGACGGGGCTTCCGGCCGTCGAGGTCCATCTTTCGGACGTCGAGAGTCGCGACGAATTCCGCAAAACGTCGGTGATTCGCGAAATCTGCTTCGCCACCGTTGCGGGCAAAGGCGCCGACGGCTACCGCGAAGCGCTGCAGGCACTGTCAGATCGCTGGGATGCCTGACCACCACCAGCAGCGGCTGGCGCGCCTACGCGCCGAGATCGCCGAGCGTGAGTTCGACCAGCTGCTGGTGACGAACCTCGACAACGTCCGCTATCTGTCGGGTTTCACCGGCACCAACGGCACGCTGCTGGTCGGCGCCGCCGATGCGTTTCTGCTGACGGACTTTCGCTACGTGATCCAGGCCGGCGAGCAGGCGCCCGAGTTCGAGACCGTCGACGGCGCCTCAGAACCGCGCAAGGCTCTGGCCGAGCGCTTCGCGGCGAAGGTCGGCTTCGACGACGCCGACATGCGCGTGCAGGGCTTCGAGAATCTCAAGAAGGAGCTGGCCGAAGGCGTCGAGCTGGTGCCCGCTTCAGGCGCGGTGGAGCAGCTGCGCACAGTCAAAGACGACGGCGAGCTGGACGTGATCGCACGCGCCGCGGCGATCGCCGACTCGATCTACGCGACGCTCGCCGAAGGTGGCCTGGTCGGCCGCAGCGAGAAGGACGTCGCCTGGCGCATCGAGTGGCTGGCGCGCGAGCGCGGCGCCGAAGGGATCTCTTTTCCGCCGATCGTCGCCGCCGGTGCCCACGGTGCGCTGCCGCACGCGGAGCCGCGCGATCGCAAGATCGAGCCCGGCGAGCTGGTCGTACTCGACCTGGGAGTGGTCGTCGGCGGCTACTGCTCTGACTGCACGCGCACTTTTGCGACCGGACCGATCGCCGGCGAGGCGAAAGAGGTCTACGAGATCGTCCGCGACGCGCAGCAGGCGGCGCTGGAAGCGATCGCGATCGGCGCCGACTGCAAGGCGGTGGACGCAGCCGCGCGTGACCTGATCACGCAGGCCGGCTACGGCGAGCAGTTCGGCCACAGCACCGGCCACGGCGTGGGGGTGGAGGTGCACGAGCTGCCGACGCTGTCGACGCGCTCGGAAACGGCTCTCGCCGAGCACAATGTGGTTACCGTCGAACCCGGCATTTACGTGGACGGCGAGTTCGGCGTCCGTATCGAAGACCTCGTGGTCGTCGCGGACGACGGCCCGCGCATCCTGACTCCATTCAGCAAAGAGCTGACGATCGTTGATTGAAGGGACTGATCCGATTTGAACAAGAACACGCGATGGGCGCTGGCGATCGTCGGCGTTGTGATTCTGATCGTCGCTGCACTGGTGATCTCCAGCGGCGGCGACGACACCGATGCGACCGTCAAGGGTGGCGGCGACGCGACGCAGTCCACGGCTAAGCCGAGCGGTTCGACCGGCGCGACTAGCGGCGGCAGTGACGACGGCGGCTCGACCGGCGACACCGGCGGCGCCAAGCCTGAGGACGACAACAACGGCACCGGCGGCGCCAAGCCGCAGGACGACAACAGCACCGGCGGCGCGAAGGTCGGCACCGAGCAGGGCCCGTTGCTGCGCGCCGGGAAGGTCGCGAAGATCTCGGTCAAGCAGGGCGACACCGTCTACGTACGCGCGCGCTCGGCGACCGAAAACGAACTGCACATTCACGGCTACGACTACAAGGTCGATCTGCCGGCCGGCAAAACCGTCAGCTACAAGTTCAAGGCCGACATCTCCGGCGTTTTCGTGATGGAGTTTGAGAACCAGGGGCTACAGGTCGCTGAGCTGAAGGTCAATCCTTGACCAACCGCCCGCTTCGGTTCGCCGCGGCGGGCGCCGCCGCCACGGCGTTCTCGCTGACCGCGCCGGCGGCGGCGAGCGCGCACGGAATCGTTGGGCGCGCAGACCTGCCGATCCCCGGTTGGCTGTTCGCCTGGGCGGCGGCGGCGGTGCTGGCGATCTCGTTCTTCGCCTTCGCGGTGCTTTGGCAGGAGCCGAAGCTCGAAGTTGCCGAACCACACCCGCGGTTCACGATCCCGCGCTTCCTGGATCCGCTCTGCGGAGCGCTCGGCCTGGCGATCATGGCGTTTCTCGTGTACGCGGGATTTGCCGGCACGCAGATCGAGACCTCGAACATCCTGCCAACGTTCATCTACGTGTTCTTCTGGTCGCTGCTGCCGCTGCTGAGCGCGCTCTTCGGTGATCTCTTCCGCGCGTTCAACCCGTGGCGTGCGGTCGGTCGCTTCGGCGGCTGGATCACCGGCAAGCTGGCCGGAGAGCAGCTGCCGGCGCCGTTCGAGTACCCGGCCAAGCTCGGCCGTCTTCCCGCGGTCTTCTTTCTCTTCTGTTTCGGCTTCATCGAGCTGGTCACGCTGAGCGGCCGCCAGCCGGACTTTCTCGCACTCGCGATCGTCGGCTACTTCTTCGTGCAGCTCGTCGGTATGACGCTGTTTGGCGTCGATCGCTGGCTCGAGCGCGGCGACGCCTTCAACGTGTACTTCAACGTCTTCTCGCGGATGTCGGCGCTGACCGTGGTGAAGGGCAAGCTGGCGACACGGCTGCCGCTATCCGGTTTGACCGACATCACCTGGCTGCCGGCGACCGTGCTGTTCTTCTGCGCATCGATCGGTATCACTGCGTTTGACGGGTCCTCCGAGGGCAGCGTGTGGCAGAGTCTTTCGAGCACACTGCAGTCGCAGTTCGAGGCGATCGGCTTCAGCACCCAGACTGCGCTGCAGATTGCCTTCACGATCGGCCTGCTGCTGTCGATCGGCATCGTCTTCGGCTTCTACCGGCTGGGCATCGAGGGCATGGTCTCGAGCCACATCGACATGTCGGCGAAGGAACTGGCGCGCACGTTCGCGCCGTCGCTGGTGCCGATCATGCTCGGCTACATCCTCGCCCACTACTTCAGCTTCATCATGTTTCAGGGTCAGACGATCTGGGTGCTCGTATCGGACCCGTTGGGCCACGGCGCGAACTACTTCGGCACCGCCGGCGGCTCGATCAACTACCGGTTTCTCTCCACCAATGCGATCTGGTACTTCCAGGTCGTGATTCTGATCGTCGGCCATGTGCTGGGCCTCGCGGTCGCGCACGACAAGGCGCTCGCGGTCTGGGGTAAGGCGCGCGCCGCAGTGCAGTCACAGATCTGGATGCTGGTCGTGATGGTCGGCTTCACCAGCCTCGGCCTATGGCTACTGTCGCAAGCCAACCGATGAACGTTCCGATCGCACATGCGGGCCACTGGCTCGCCGGCCTGCTGTACCTGGCGCCCGTGATCATCCTTGCCGGTGGCATCGGCTGGCAGCGCATGAACGACCGCCGCAACGCCGGCCGCGACGGCGACGACAGCGCATAACGCGCGACATCTATCCTTCGACCCATGATCTCAACCAACCAGTTCAAGAATGGGAACCACATCGACGTAGACGGCACCGTCTTCAAGATCATCGAGTTCCAACACGTCAAGCCCGGCAAGGGCGGCGCCTTCGTTCGCACGAAGCTCAGGCGCGCCTCCGACGGCAACGTGATCGACAAGACTTTCCGCGCGGGCGAGAAGTTCCGCGCCGTGCGCACCGAGGTGAAGAAGCTCCAGTTCCTCTACTCGGACGGCAACGAAGCGCACTTCATGGACAACGAGAGCTTTGACCAGCTGGCCGCGCCGGTGACGACGCTTGAGGAGCCGCTCGGCTTCGTCAAGCCGAACTCCGAGGTCGAGGCGCTGTACATCGACGGCGACTTCAGCGACATCCAGCTGCCGGCTTCGGTCCAGCTCGAGATCACCGAGACCGAGCCTGGCATCAAGGGCGACACCGTCTCGGGCGGCGGCAACAAGCCGGCGACGCTCGAGACCGGCAAGACCGTCAATGTGCCGCTGTTTCTCAACCCCGGCGACGTCGTCAAGATCGACACGCGCAGCGGCGAATACATGTCTCGTGCGTAGGCGCTGTGCGGCGGTCTGAGCAACGCAAGCTCGCAGTCTTCGCTCTCTACCAGAACGATCTCACCGGTCGCGCGCTCGACGATTCGTTCGAGCGCGACACGCCGGAGTTCTCCCGCGAGCTCGCTGAACAGACGCTTGCCGACCGCGACCGCCTCGACGAGGTGATCGTGGCGCACACAAC
>JBOGYW010000099.1:0-9225 GCA_050696815.1 Solirubrobacterales bacterium
GCCGAAGCCGCCGCGCCGGCAGCGTGTGCCCGCCGGCTCGCCGGTCCGTCGCGTGCCATGGCTGAAAGTCGGCAAGTACTTCGTGGTCTGGGCCGTCGCCTGGATCGCGCTCTCGGCGGTGCTGTTCATCGCCAGCGCGACGATCCAGCAGGGCAAGATCTCCGACCAGACGAACGACGCGATCGGCGGCGGCGGCAACTTCGTCACCGGCCCCGGCAACGTGCTGGTGATGGGCCTCGACAAGCGCCCGCCGAACTCGAAGGAGCCGGGTGCCCACGACGGACCGGCGCGCACCGACTCGCTGATGCTCCTGCGCACCGGCGGCGGCAAGGCGCAGCGGCTCTCGATCCTGCGCGACAGCTACGCCGAGATCCCCGGATACTCAGCGCAGAAGATCAACGCCGCCTACGCCTACGGCGGCGCGGCGCTGACGGTGCGCACGGTCGAGAACTTCCTCGGCAACGGCGTGAAGATCAACCACGTGGTGATCATCGACTTCGAAAAGTTCCCCGGCCTGATCGACGCGCTCGGCGGCGTCAAGGTGAACGTGAAGGAGAAGTGCATTCACAGCACGTTCGGCGGTCGCACGTTCAAGCTCAGCCGCGGCGAGCACAAGCTCAACGGCGAACAGGCGCTGCGCTACGCGCGCGTGCGCAAGAACAGCTGCGTCGTCAACGAGGACGACCGCGACCGCGCCGCGCGCCAGCAACAGGTGATGTCGTCGATGAAGTCGAAGGCGTTCAGTCCGTTCACCTTCATCCGCCTGCCGTGGATCGCCTGGGCGGCTCCGAAGGCGATCGTCACCGACATGAGCCCGTTCACGCTGATGGGCTTCCTGACCTCGATGACCGTCGGTTCCTCACCGAAGACCCACGTGCTCGAGCCGAGCGGACCGGGACCGGCCGGCAGCTTGATCATCCCTGAAGGCGCCCGCGCGCGGGCGGCTCAGCGCTTCCAGTGATTCAGTACTGCGGCGGAGCCGGCGGCTGCGGCGGGCCGGGCGGCGGCGGACCCTGCTTGTTGCCGTTCGCCATCATCACCAGGCCGAGTACCAGACCGAGTCCGCCGGCGACCATCAGGATCACGCCGACAGTCTGGATGTCGATTCCGGCGACGGTGTAGGTGACGGCGAACTTCAGGATCGCGCCGACCGCGATCAGAAATATCGATGCGCCAATCGTCATGGCCGTCAGTCTGACGGCTTAGCCGGACTGGTGTCGCCAGACTTCTTTTCGGGCTTCGACTCTTTCTTCTCCGAGCCACCCGACGACTTTCCGCCGTCTCCCGACTTCGGCCGGCGGTTGCTGCTGTAGTCGGTGTTGTGGAAGCCCGAGCCCTTGAAATGGATCGCCGGCGCGGTGTACACGCGCTCGACCGGTTCGCCGGTCTCCGGGTCCTTGGTGAGCGGGTCGTCGCTGAACTTCTGGATCACCTCGAAGGTCGATCCGTCGGCCCTCTTGTATTCGTAAATCGGCATGCCCGCTTAGGGTAGCTTTACGCACCTAGCGCCAAGCGCCCAATCGACCGCGACCGGGGGAACAAAGCGGGAATGAACGAGACCGAGATTCAGAGCAAAGACAGCGTGACGATGGACAAGATCGTCGCTCTGTGCAAGCGCCGTGGCTTCATCTTCCAGTCCTCGGAGATCTACGGCGGGCTCGCCTCGACCTACGACTACGGGCACTACGGCGTGCTGCTGAAGAACAACGTCAAGGCCGAGTGGCGCCGTGCGGTCGTGCAGGAGCGCGACGACGTCGTGCTGCTCGACGCCGCGATCTTGATGCACCCGAAGACCTGGGAGGCCAGCGGTCATCTCGCAGGCTTCTCCGACCCATTGGTGCAGTGCCTCGGCGACTGCAAGCGCCGCTTCCGCTACGACCACCTGGTCGAGGCCCTCGAGGCCGAGGGCAAGCCGACCGACAACGTCGTCTGCCCGGTCTGCGGCGGTGAGCTCTCTGAGCCGCGCCAGTTCAACCTGATGTTCGAGACGAATATGGGGCCGGTCAAAGAAGACGGATCCACGATCTACCTGCGCCCAGAGACGGCGCAGGGCATCTTCGTCAACTTCAAGAACGTGATGCAGTTCGCGCGCAAGAAGCTGCCGATGGGCATCGCCCAGATCGGCAAGAGCTTCCGCAACGAGATCACGCCCGGCAACTTCATCTTCCGCACGCGCGAGTTCGAGCAGATGGAGATCGAGTACTTCGTGCCGCCGGACCAGGCCGAGCAGGCGCACAAGGATTGGATGGACTCGCGCCTTAACTGGTACATCGATCTTGGCATTCGCCCGGACCACCTGATGCTGCGCGCCCACGGCGAGGACGAGCTTTCGCACTACAGCTCGGCGACCAGCGACGTTGAGTACCTCTTCCCGATGGGCTGGAGCGAGCTCGAGGGCATCGCCAACCGCGGCGACTTCGACCTCACGCAGCATCAGCAGTTCAGCGGCGAGAAGCTCAGCTATCTCGACCCCGAGACCAACGAGCGCTATGTGCCGTATGTGATCGAGCCGTCGGCCGGAGCCGACCGCGGCACGCTCGCCTTCATGGTCGACGCCTACGACGAAGAAGAGGTCGAGGGCCGCGAGCGCGTGTTGCTGCGACTACACCCGCGCCTCGCACCGGTAAAGGCCGCGATTCTGCCGCTGCTCAACAAGGACGGCCAGCCGGAGAAGGCGCGCGCGCTCTACGAGGAGCTACGCCCGCTGATGCAGACCGAGTTCGACACCGGCGGCTCGATCGGCAAGCGCTACCGCCGCCAGGACGAGATCGGCACCCCGTGGGGCATCACGATCGACCACCAGACGATGGAGGACGACACCGTGACGCTGCGTGACCGCGACTCACTGGAGCAGACCCGTCTGCCGATTGCCGAGGTTGCCGCGGCGTTGACCGAGAAGCTCGCGGCGCCCTGGAAAACGCCGAAGCTGAGTTAGCTCGCCGGCTCGTATTCCCAGGGATTGATCAACTTGAGTCCCGGGATGCCTTCGAAGTCTTTGGTGTTGCGGGTGGCGAGTTCGGCCCCAACTGCGATGCAGCAGGCAGCGATCTGAGCGTCCGCTCGCCCGATCGGCCTGCCGGCTGCTTTGCGGTCACAGACGAAGCGGCCGTGTTCGATTGCGGCACTGCCGCCAAAGTCGATCGTCCGGTCGTAGAAGCCCGAGAGGACCTTCATAACCGCGTCGTCCGTCTCGGACTTGCGTCTTCCCTCGGGCATGATCATCACGCCGAACACCATCTCAGAGATCGTGGTGGAGGTGATGAAGAGGTCGTCGGTGTGATCAAACACCCACTTGGTAGCCCTGGGATTTTCACGTGGGCGGGTCAAGGCCGACACGACGTCAGTGTCCAGAACGACCATCAGCTTTCGTCCTCCTCGTCGAACCAGCCGGCAAATGGATTGCGCGTTTCTTCGTAAGGCTCACGAGGAATGTCGATCGGTCCGAACTTCTTGCCCAGCTCGATCAACGCGACGCCGATGTTCTGCGGTCGCGTCGGGGCCGACGTCACGTCTTCGAGAATCGCACGCGCTTCGGCCTCCATCGACCGGCCGTGCTGCGCTGCACGCAGTTTTAGCTTTGCCTTCGTCTCGTCCTCCAGATTGCGAATCGTTATCGCCGCCATGCAATCAATGATAGCAATGATTGCAGAAGGCAATCTCGGTTATGCTCGCGGCGATGCCCGCTGATGACCTTCGAGCCAGCGTGAAAGCGCTCATGCCACGCGCGAGAACCGACCTCGCCGAGCTGGTCGCCTTCAGATCCGTCGCCGACGCGGCGGTCGAGCCGCCCGAAGAGTGTGAGAAGGCGGCGGCTTGGGTCGTCGAAGCATTCGCAGCAGAAGGCGTGCCGGTGACGGCTCATGAGACGCCCGACGGCAGCAAGACGATCGTCGGCGAGATCCCCGCGCCCGATGGCGCGCCGACAGTTCTGCTCTACAGCCACTTCGATGTGCAGCCGGGCGGCGACACGACGAAGTGGTCGAGCCCGCCGTTTGAGTTGACCGAGCGCGACGGCCGCTGGTACGGGCGCGGTGCGGCCGACTGCAAGGGCAACACCGTCGCGACACTGACGGCGCTGCGTGCGCTCGGCGGTGACCTGCCCGTCGGCGTGAAGATCGTCGTGGAGGGATCCGAGGAGCAGGGCACCGGCGGCCTCGACCGCTTCGCCGAGGCCAACCCAGAGCTGTTCGCCGCCGACGCGATCTTGATCTGTGACTCCGGCAACTTCGAGCTCGGCCTGCCGACCTTGACCACGACCCTGCGCGGCATCGCCAACGTGATCGTGACCGTCGAGACGATGAAGGGTCCGCAGCACTCAGGCGTGTACGGCGGGGCGGCGCCAGATGCGCTCGCCGCGCTGATCCAGATGCTCGACGGCCTCACCGACGAGCACGGCAACACCACGATCGCCGGCCTCGAGAGCGACCAGAGCTGGGACGGCGTCGAGTACGCGAATGAACAGTTCAGAAGCGACGCCGGCGTGCTCGACGGCGTCGGCCTCGCCGGTGGTGGCAGCGTGCCCGAGATGACGTGGGCGCGCCCGGCCGTGACGGTACTGGGCATCGACGCGCCGTCGGTGAGCGGTGCGGTCAACGCGGTCAGCGCGCACGCCCGCGCGAAGGTCAGCGTTCGCGTTCCACCCGGCATGACGGGCAAGCAGGCCCAGGACGCGCTCGCGGCTCAGCTCGCGTCGAGCGCACCGTGGGGCGCCAAGGTTGAGATTGAGCGCGAAGCCGCCGCAGACCCGTTCACGGGCGCAACGGAAGGCACGGCCTTCGACGCGCTCTCGTCAGCTCTGGCCGAGGCGTACGGCCGCGAAACGACGACGATGGGCCAGGGCGGATCGATCCCGCTCTGCAACCTGCTCGCCGATCTTCACCCGCGCGCCGAGATCCTGTTGCTCGGCGTGGAGGAACCGCTCTGCCAGATCCACGCTCCCGATGAGAGCGTGGATCCAACAGAGATTGAGGCGATCGCGTTGGCGCTCGCCCGTTTCCTTCAGACTTTCCGCTAGCGGACGATGAACGTCGCGCCGTAGATGCAGTTGTGGCCACCGCGGTTGAGGATCTTCGTCGAGGATCCTTCAAGCAGCGTGATCAGGTGGTCGTTCGCCGCGTTGATCACGAAGCCGGTGTCGTCGTAGCCCAGGTCATAGGCCTGCGTGGCAGTCGGGAGAGTGGTCGCCGTCGACAGCCCTTCGCCGATGATCGAGCTCGTCGCCGGAGTGGTCGTATCAAGCACGGTGTTGTCACCGTCCTCGCCGTCGAGCAGCGCGCCGTCGGTCGTCGTCGTGGCGTAGACGCTCAACTGGTCGTTGCCACCTGTCTGCTCGCAGCGCAGCCTGACGCTGATGTCGCCGCTGGCGACGAGTGTCTTGTCCGGCTCGCCGTAGCTCATCGTCTGGAACACGTGCGAGAACGTCGATGTCCTTGCGAACGTTGTCGGGTCGGCGCCGGCGAGCTTCGCCGCGTCGTCCGCAGTTTTCGCCGACGGCACCTTGCCGAGCTTCGACTCCTTGATCTGCCTACCGGTCAGCGTGTTCTTCTTCAACGCCTTGCCGGAAACGGTTCCCTTCTTGATCTGGCTGCCGTTGATCTTGTTGACCGCATATCCCGTGCCGGCCATCGAAAAGACCAGCGCGCAGGTTGCGACGATCAGGGCGGGCGACGGTGCCCGCAGCTTTCGCATCTTCAAAACGTACTCCTGTGAGGTTGGGGGTAGTTCCCCAGCCATCGGCATACGCACGATGTTTAGCTAACTAATCGTCCAAAAACTGAAATCAGCCTGCACCCAACAGATACAAAGCCGCGTCGATATCCGCCGCGACGCACTCGTCGTGATCGCCTTCAGGGTCCTGGAACATCTCCAGCGCGAGGCCGTTGGCCATCGCCAGCATCGCCGACGCGGTCGCCAGCGGCGAGTGGCGCAGGTTGAAGGCGCCCTTCGCCTGCAGTTCTTCGAGAATCTCCGCGAACTGGCCGCGCGTCTTGCGGTTGAAGTCGGCTACCTCGTTGCCGATCTCCGGGTGGCGGCGCGCCTCGCCGATCAGCTCGAAGCTCAGCAGGTACAACTCGGGCTCGTGCTCGATGATGTTCTCGAGTTGAGCAAGAAAGATGTTCACGAGCTCTTCAGCAGAGGTGGCGGCAAGCGACGCCGCCTTGATCAGCTCGACCAGGCGGTCGGTCTCCTTGCGAATAACCTCGATCAGCAGCCGCTCCTTCGAGCCGAAGTAGTAGTGCAGCAGGCCGCGGCTGACCCCGGCTTCGCGAGCCACATGGTCAAACGTCGCGCCTGCGGCGCCGTACTTCGCCACGCACGTCCTCATCGCCGAAACGATGCGCGCAGCTTTGTCATTCGTCAGATCCTGCGTCTGAGCTTCATCCGCTGAAATGACTTCCTCCGTCACCCTGTTCGTCCTGGCTGACATTAAACCGCTTCCTAAGGCGCTTCTCCGGACAATTCAAACGGCGCGTAGTGGCCGGGAATCACTTTGACCGGATTTTGGTTGCGAATCTTTCGCCACTGCTCAAGCAGTATCTCACGGCCCGGGAAGTCTTCGGGCAAATCCATGTTGTCGAAGTACTCCGGCAGCGGGCCGACGCAGTCGCTCGGAATCGCGACCAGTCCCTCGTCGGTCTCGACCAGCAGCGTGATCAGTCCGTCGCAGTGACCGGGGGTGAGCATCCAGCGCAGACCCGGTTCGATCTCTCCTTCGTCGCCTTCCAGCACCTCGAGCTCGACCGTCTCGAGCAGGCTGCGCTGGAAGAACGCGTACGGCGCGTCGAGTTCGATCTTGTGCACGAAGCAGCGGCGGCCGGGAAACTCGATCAGCGCGCCGACGTGATCGAAGTGCAGGTGGGTGAGGATTACGTCCTTCACCTGGAATGGATCGACACCGTGCGCGGCGACGGCCGACGAGTACGGCGCGCCCTGCATCGCCACGCCGGGGTCGACGACGTAGTTGCGCTCGGCGCGGATCAGGCACGAGTTCGGCACAACGAGCATCGCCGCGCCGCGGCCCGCGGCCTGAATCGACTTGTACTCGCGAAAGCCCGACGGCGAGTCGGCGGCGGGCTTCAGCTCAGCGGCTCCCGGCGATAGGTCGAAGACGAATCGCTGGTCCGGAAACAGCAGATCTACCGAATGCCCCACGAGCGTGGGCGATGCGAAAAGCTACGAAGCGCCGTTCGTGCTTGTCGTCGCCGACTTGTACTCGAACTCTTCCTCGGCACCGAACAGCGTGTCGAGCAGCGCCTTGCGGGCGTCCGGGCTGACGATGACCGCGATCGCCACGCCGATCAGTCCGAACACGAAGAGCTTGCGCAGCGGGTGGCGCTTGGCCTTCGGCGGGTTGAGCAGGTCGGAGCGGGTCTGCTTGAGGCCGACTACGGCGTCCTGCAGGTCCTTGCGCAGCCGCTTGTCACCAGCCAGCTTCTTCTTGTCCCAGCCCTTGCCGCTCGCGCGGTCAAACGCACTGCGCGCCGACTGCAGAGCGGCGATCGCGTTCTCACGCAACTCCTCGTCCTGCACGATGCGCTGGACGTAAGGGTTGTCCTTGGCGTTCTTGCCTACCTCGAAAATCTCGTTGATGCTGCGCGGCTGCGTGGCTGGCATTTCTTGCTGCTCCTTGTGAGTCTGGCTGGCGTGGGTGCCTGTGGGCCAATACTAGTTAGTTACGGGCATTTCGTGCTTTAAGACCATTTGCCGAAGCGGGCTGCTTCTTTTTGCTCGCAGGCTTGCGCTTCGGCGCTTTCTGCTTGTCGACGAGCGCGAGCTCGAGGACCTGGTCGATCGAGTCGACGAACTCGAACTTGATGTTCTTCAGCAGCTCCTTCGGGATCTCGTCCACGTCGGCCTCGTTGTCGCGCGGCGCGATCACAAGCTTCATCTCGGCCTGCTGTGCGGCGAGCGACTTCTCTTTCAGACCGCCGATCGGCAGCACCTGGCCGGTCAGCGTGATCTCGCCGGTCATCGCGACATCGCTGCGTACGCAGCGTCCGGTCACCAGCGAGGCGAGCGCCGTCGCCATCGTGATGCCTGCGCTCGGGCCGTCTTTCGGCACCGCGCCGGCCGGCACATGGATGTGAATGTCGTGTTTGGCGAACCAGTCTTCCGGCAGCGCGCCGTTGTCCGGCGTCGTGAAGTCGGTCACGTGGCCCTTGATGTAAGACAGCGCCGCCTGCGCGGACTCGCGCATCACGTCGCCGAGCTGGCCCGTGATCTGTAGGCCGCCTTTGCCGGGATAAGCCGTGGCCTCGATGTAGAGAACGTCGCCGCCGACCGGAGTCCACGCGAGGCCCGTGGCGACGCCCGGCTGCGTCGTGCGCCGCGGCGCATCGGACTTGACCTTGCGCGGACCGAGCAGCTCTGCGATCTGGTTCTTGCGGATCGTGCGCTTGCTCTTGCGCGAGCCGTCGGCGAACTCGGTCGCGACCTTGCGGCAGACGGCGCCGATCTGGCGCTCGAGTCCACGTACGCCGGCCTCGCGTGTGTAGCCGGCAACGATCTCGGCGAGCGCCTCGTCGGCGAACTCGATCTTCGTCGCCGTCAGTCCGTTGCGCTCGATCTGGCGCGGCACCAGGTAGCGCTTGGCGATCTGCAGCTTGTCCTGCTCGGTGTAGCCGGAGAGCTGAATCACTTCCATGCGGTCGCGCAGTGGCCCGGGAATCGGGTCCATCATGTTTGCGGTCGCGATGAAGGTCACGTTTGAGAGGTCGAACGGCAGGTCGAGATAGTGGTCGCGGAAGGTCGCGTTCTGCTCCGGGTCGAGCACCTCGAGCATCGCGCTCGCCGGGTCGCCGCGGAAGTCGGCACCCATCTTGTCGATCTCGTCGATCATCAGCACTGGGTTGTTGCTGCCGGCATCGCGCATCGCGCGGATGATCGTGCCCGGCAGCGCGCCGATGTAGGTGCGGCGGTGGCCGCGGATCTCGGCCTCGTCGCGCACACCGCCGACGCTGATGCGCTCGAACTCACGGCCCATCGCGCGCGCCACGCTGCGGCCCAGTGAAGTCTTGCCGACACCGGGCGGCCCGACGAGGCAGAGGATCGTGCCACGCGCGTCCGGGTTGAGCTTGCGTACCGCGAGGAACTCGATCAGGCGGTCCTTGACCTTGTCGATGTCGTAGTGATCGGTGTCGAGCACCTTGCGTGCGTTCTTCAGATCCAGATTGTCCTCGGTGCTCTTGCTCCACGGCAGCGAGACGATCCACTCCAGGTAGGTGC
>JBOGYW010000100.1:0-8844 GCA_050696815.1 Solirubrobacterales bacterium
GCCGAACCCGAACGCGCCGGTCGCGATGCCGGGCGGGTCGGCCGTGGTTTCGCCCTCGCTGCGCGTGGTCGGCGTCGGTGGCGCCGGCGTCAACGCCGTCGACCGGATGATCGAGGCAGGCGTGACGGGCGTGGAGTTCGTCGCGATCAACACCGACATGCAGTCGCTGCAGGGCAGCAGCGCCGACATCAAATTGCACATCGGCGGCGAGATCACCCGTGGTCTCGGCGCCGGCGCCGACCCCGAGCAGGGTGCGCGCGCCGCGATGGCCGACTACGACGCGATCAAGCGCACGCTGAAGGGCAGCGACATGATCTTCATCACCGCCGGAGCCGGCGGTGGCACAGGTACCGGTGCGGCTCCGATCGTCGCGCGCATCGCGCGCGAGGTCGACGCTTTGACCGTCGGCATCGTCACGACGCCGTTCGGCTTCGAGGGCACCCGCCGCAAGGGCGCCGCGCAGCTGGGCGTAGAGGCGCTCGCCGACGAGGTCGACACCTTGATCGTCGTGCCGAACGACCGGCTGCTGGCGATCCTCGACAAGAACACCTCGATGGTCGAGGCGTTCGGCGTCGCGGACGACGTGCTGCGCCAGGGCGTGCAGGGCATCAGCGACCTCGTGACGCTGGCCGGTCTGATCAACATCGACTTCGCCGACGTGCGGACGATCATGTCCGACGCCGGCCAGGCACTGCTGGGCATCGGTATGGGCGCGGGCGGCGCGGACACGCGCTCGACCGAAGCTGCCAACCAGGCCGTCAGTTCGCCGCTGCTCGAGACCTCAATCGAAGGTGCGCGCTCGATCCTGCTGTCGATCACCGGCGGGCCCGACCTCTCGCTCTGGGAGGTCAACGAGGCCGCGCAGATCGTGCAGGCCGCGGCGCATCCCGAAGCGAACATCATTTTCGGCGCGATGGTCGACCCGAACCTGACCGACCAGGTCTGGGTGACGGTGATCGCGACGCGCTACGGCGACCAGCGGCCGCGTCAGCAGCGGTCGGCGAGTGGGCGTGTCGAGGGCTCGCGGGAGCGTGGCTCGGCGCTGATCGAGGCCACCCGTGTGGATCGTGAGCCGCGCGTTTCGCGTGGCTCCAGCGGCAACGGCTCGATGGCGCTTTCCGACATCGACGTGCCGGAGTTCGTGCCGCGCGGCTAGTGGTACTGGATTGGTACCAATCTGGTACCATTCTCGCATGGCCACCAATCTGAGACTCAGCGAGTATGCCGCGGCCGCGGTCAAAGCTGAAGCCCAACGCACGGGTCGCTCTCAACAGGACGTCATTCGGGCGGCGGTTGACGCGTATTTGACGCCGCCGGATTCAAGGCCCGCGGAGGGTCGCGACGGTCCCGTTCCACGCGCGATTCGCGAGGCGACGATCCCGCCGGAACTGCCGTTCATGACAGTTCCGGACGAGGACCTCTTGCCGATGCCGGACGGACTCACCTCGCTGGATTTGCTCGATCGCGAAGACCGGGTCTAGCGAGATTCAACCTTGATCGTGTACTTCGACTCGAGCGCTCTTCTGAAGCGCGTGTTGGACGAAGAGCACACGAAAACGCTCCGCGGCCGGATCGCCGAGCTTGCCGGTGGACCGAACGAATTGGTCACTTCGACACTCGCGTGGGTCGAAGTCACGCGAGCGTTGAAGAGCTGGGCTGAACGGCTGGGCCGGAATGTCGCCGACTTTGACGCTAAGGCGCTCGCCGGTATCGAGGCGTATCCGATCTCGTACGAGATTGTTGCTCTCGCACGCAAGATCGGACCGCAGTCCCTGAGGAGCCTTGACGCCATCCACTGCGCGGCCGCCACGATCGCCGACGCCGGCTTGATCGTTTCTTATGACGCCCGGCTGCTGGACGCCGCGAACATGATCGGCTTCGCTACGGAGTCGCCGGGAGCCGCCACTTGACTCCCCGCGGTGTCATCGCCGCCGGCCACGCGCTCACCACCGAGGCGGGCGCCCAAGTGCTGCGTGAAGGCGGCAACGCCGTCGACGCCGCGATCGCGGCCGTACTGACATCGTTCGTCGCCGAGTCGCCGCTTACGGGCATGGGCGCCGGCGGCTTCATGCTGATCCACACGCCCGGCGGCGAGAACCACCTGCTCGACTTCTTCGTCTCGTCGCCGCAGACCGTCGCCCCGGCGAGCGCGCAGGTGGAGTTCACCGTGGACTTCGACGGCGCGCTGCAGCAGTTCAACGGCGGGCCGGCAACCTGCGGCGTCTACGGCACCGCGGCCGGCCTGTGGCAGGCATGCGAGCGCTTCGGCACGATGCCGATGACCGAGCTGGCGGCGCCGGCGATCAAGCTCTCGCGCGACGGCGTACCGACCAACGAGGTCCATGCGTTCCTGTACCGGATCCTCGAGCCGATCCTGACCAACTGGCCCGAGGGCCGCGCGGTCTATGCGCCCGACGGCAACATGCCGCAGATCGGCGAGCTACTGCTGCTGCCGGAGTTCAGCGAGGCGATCGATCGCTTCGCGCAAGACGGACCAGAACCGTTCTACAGCGGCGAGGTGGGGCAGCAGATCGCCGACTACATCTGCGACCACGGGGGCACGCTGACGCGCGAAGACCTCGCCGCTTACAGCGTGCAGGACCGTGTGCCGGGGGAGACCGAGTATCGCGGCCGCCGCGTGATCACCAATCCGCCGCCGTCTTCGGGCGGGCTGCTGATCGCCGACAGCTTGGTGCACCTCTCGCGCGGCGAAGCGGTGGGCGTACGCGACCTGGTCGCCGCGATGGACTTCGCCAACCGCGGCCGCGACCGCGCGTTCGTGGAGGGGCTGCAGCGGCCCGGCTTCTGGGACGAGTTCCTCGCGGCCGGCGAGGACTGGGTTACCTCCGAGCACGACGCCCTGCCCGGCGACTCAGGCGATCTCGGCTCCACCACCCACGTGTCGGTGCTCGACGCCGACGGCATGGCGGTCTCCTGCACCTGTTCGAACGGATCGTGTTCAGGCGTGATCGTTCCGGGTACAGGGATTTCGTTGAACAACATGCTCGGAGAGATCGACTTGAACCCATTGGGCGCAGAGAACAACCGCGGCGGCGAGCGCGTTACATCGATGATGTCGCCGACCGTCGTGCTGCAGGACGGTCGCCCGACGATCGTGATCGGCTCGGCCGGCTCGAACCGCATCCGCTCGGCGATCCTGCAGACGATCGTCAACATCGTCGATCGCGGGATGACGATCGAAGACGCTGTGCACGCCCCGCGTCTGCACTACGAAGACGGCATGGTGCAGGCCGAGCCGGGGGTCGATCCACTCGCGCTCGCCGACATCGAACGAGCGGGTACGTCGGTTGCGCACTGGGACCGCATCAACCTCTTTTTCGGCGGTTGCCAGGCCGTCGGTCTCGAGCCCGGCACCGGAGCGCTTGCGGGAGCGGGCGATCCGCGCCGCAGCGGTGCGGCATTGGTCGTGTGAATCGAACGTCCGTTCGCGTCTTTAGTATGCCTCGCTCATGAATGAATCGAACAACAATCAGATTGCGATTGAGGCCACCGGTCTCGTCAAACACTTTGGCGAGACGCGGGCCGTCGACGGTGTGGACCTGACGGTCCCCACGGGAACGGTGACCGCGCTACTCGGCCCGAACGGCGCCGGCAAGACGACGACCGTGCGCATACTCACCACTTTGCTGCGGCCCGACGGCGGCAGCGCGACAGTCGCGGGGGTCGACCTCGCGAAGAACCCGAACGACGTGCGCGCGAAGATCGGACTGACCGGCCAGGACACGGCCGTCGACGAGCTGCTGACCGGCCGCGAGAACCTCGTGATGATCGGCCGGCTGGCGCGGATGAGCGCGGACGACGCGAAGGCGCGCGCCGAAGAACTGCTCACACGCTTTGAACTGCAGGACGCCGGCGACCGCAACGCCGGCACCTACTCCGGTGGCATGCGGCGACGGCTCGACCTTGCGTCGAGCATGATCGCCGGTCCGGAGATTCTCTTTCTCGACGAGCCGACGACCGGCCTCGACCCGCGCAGCCGCCTCGGCATGTGGGAACAGATCGAGGAGCTCGTCGAAGGCGGTACCACAGTTCTGCTGACGACGCAGTATCTCGACGAGGCCGACAAGCTCGCCGACGAGATCGTCGTGATCGATCACGGCAAGGTGATCGCCCGCGGCACCTCGGCGGAGCTGAAGGTGCAGGTCGGCGGCGAGCGCCTCGAGTTCACCTTCGAGGACGAGGCGACGGTGGATCGCGCCACCGCGCTGCTCCACGAAGGCGGCATCGAGATCGGCGACCGCGACGAAGAGGCGCACTCGCTGACGATCGGTCTGACCGACGGCGCCAGCCAGGTCGCCCGGCTGATCGATCGCGTCGAAGGCGGCGGCATTTCGATCAGCGAGGTCTTCGTGCACCGGCCGACGCTCGACGATGTATTTCTGAAGCTGACCGGCGAGCACGTCGAGCACAGTGACGAAGACAATTTGGAGGAGTCACGATGACGCACGTCTTGTCCGACACGCTGCTGCTGTTCCGCCGTTCGGTTACGCACACGTTCCGCAGCCCGGAGATCCTCGTCGGCATCACGATCTCGCCGGTGATGTTCGTGCTGCTGTTCCGCTACGTCTTCGGCGGCGCGATCGACGTCGGCGGCACGACCTACGTGAACTACCTGATGGCCGGCATCTTCGTTCAGACGATCGCCTTCGGCGCGTTGACGACGGCGATCTCGCTCGCGACCGACATGGAGAAGGGCATCGTCGAGCGGTTCTTCACGCTGCCGATGTCGCGCTCGGCGATCATCACCGGCCGTACCTTTGCCGACGGCCTGCGCGCCCTGTTCACGGTCTTCGTGATGGTCGTCGTCGGCGTGCTCGTCGGTTACCGGCCTGACGGCTCGGCGCTCGACTGGGCCGTCGCGCTGGCGCTACTTCTGCTGTTTGGCTTCGCGATCTCGTGGGTCGGCGCGCTGCTGGCGATCTGGATCCCGAACGTCGAGGCGCTGCAGCAGCTGACATTCATCATCATCCTGCCGCTCACGTTTGCCAGTTCGGCGTTCGTCGATCCGGAGACGATGCCGGCCGGGCTACAGGCGTTCGCCGAAAATCAGCCCGTCACGCAGGTCGTGGACGCGGTGCGGGCGCTCACGCTCGACCAGCCGGTCGGCAACTCAATCACTGCCTCGGTCGCCTGGTGCATCGGCATTCTCGTCGTCGCACTGCCGCTGACGGCGATCGCGTTCCGGCGCGCCGGTTCTCGCTGAGGCGCGCCGCGCGCTAGCGGCGGCCGTGACCGTTGGTCTTCGCGATTCCCGCGAGGCGGCGGGCGATCGCGGCGCGCTCGGCGGCCTCGGCGAAGACGCGTTCGAGCAGCGCGCAGCGCTCGCCTTCCTCGCGGCTTTCGAGCAGCGCCTGCTTGTCGGTCGGCTCCAGGTTGACGTGCGCGGCCATCGTGAAGGCGTTCATCCGCGAAGCTCCGCGTCGTCGATCGAATCGAGCCCAAGAGCGTCGATCAGCTTCGAGAATGCACGGCGAGCGAGCGCGGCCTGGTCACGGTCGCCTTGGTGGCCGGAGGCGTCGTCGAGCTCTTCGACGGTCGCTGACGGGTAGCTGAAGCGGTCGTCATCGAGTTCGATCAGGCGAACGGGGGCGAGGCCTTCGACGAGGATGTCGAGCTCGCCGTCGTCGTAGCGTTCGATCACGTCGACGATCTTGGCGGCGCAGGCGAATTCGGCCGGGCGGCCGTCTTCGTCGGCGAGCACGAAGCCAAAAGTCTCGCCGTTCTCGAGGCAGCGCGTGGCGAGTTCGCGGTAGCGGGGCTCGAACACGTGCAGGGCGGTCTGCTCGCCGGGCAGCAGCACGGTGCCGAGGACGAAGAGCGGGTAGCCGTCGACTCGGGCCATCGTGTCAGCGTAAAGCACAATGCAACTGGATGGTTGCGGCTGCGACGGGTCGCCGCTCTAGGCTGGCTGCGTGCCCTTCGCCAGCTACGGCAAGCAATACATCAACGACCTCAAGCCCTACGTCGCGCAGGCGCCCGTGGAGCGTCTGCAGGCCGAGCTTGGGCTGGAGACGATCCACAAGCTCGCGTCGAACGAGGGCGCGTTCGGGCCGGTGCCCGCGGCACGCGAGTTGTTGCTCGGCGACCCCGACGGCGTACGGCGCTATCCCGACAGCGCAATGCCGGAGTTGCGCGCCGCGATCGCAGCGCGCTTCGCGTTGCAGCCCGACCAGGTGGTGCTCGGCAACGGCGCCGACGAGTTGATCCGGCTGGCGGCGATGGCGGTGCTGGAAAGCGGCGACAACGGCGTCTTTCCCTGGCCGTCGTTCCCGACCTACGTGGCCGCCGTCGCGACGACCGGCGCCGAGCCGCGCACTGTGCCGCTGACGGGCGACTGGGCCGTTGACTTCAACGCGCTCTTCAGCGCGATCTTCCCGACGACGCGGATCGTCTACATCGCCAACCCGAACAACCCGACCGGACTGCTCGCCCCGCGAGCGGCGCTGCGCAACTTCATCGAGCAGCTGCCCGGCAACGTGCTCTGCGTGCTCGACGAGGCCTACGCCGAGTACGCCGAGGGCGACGAAGAGCCGGAGGGTCCGCAGCTGGTGCGCGAAGGCGCCGAAAACCTCGTCGTGCTGCGCACGTTCAGCAAGATCTACGGGCTGGCCGGGCTGCGCATCGGCTACGCGCTCGGTCCTGCCGACGCGATCGGCGCGATCGACAAGCTGCGCAGCATTTTCAACGTCAACGTGCTGGCGCAGGCGGCGGCGCTTGCGTCGCTGCCCGATGAGGCCGAGATCGCCCGGCGGGTCGCTCACGTCAAGGGAGCGCGGACGCAGATCTTCAAGTGGCTGGCGTTGGCCGGTCACAAGCCGCTCGCCTCGCGCGCGAACTTCGTGTTCGCTGAGGCGGCCGACGGCGACGGCGCCGCGGTCGAGCAACGGCTGCTCAAGCTCGGCGTCGCCGTGCGTGAGCTGGGCGGCTTCGGCGCCCCCGGCGCGTTCCGCGTGACCTGCGGCAGTGACGAGGAGAACCAGTACTTCGCCGCCGCGATCGACCGGTTGGCCAACGGGATCGCCTGACTATCGTTTGCGCCGATGGAGCAACTCTCGCCGCAAGAGGCACAACGACTGATCGACGAAGAGGGCGCGCGGCTGGTTGACTGCCGCGAGGACTACGAATGGGACGAGATGCGCATCCCTGGCGCCCAGCTGGTGCCGCTCTCCGAGTACCAGGCCGATCCCGAGTCGCTTGAAGAGGCGCCGCTCACGATCTTCCAGTGCGCGACCGGCAATCGCTCTGAAACGGCCGCAGCGCTCTACGAGGGCGTCTATCCCCAGGCGAAGGCTTACAACCTGGAAGGCGGCATCGCCGCCTGGGCCGCGCGCGGGCTGCCGACCGACTTCGGCCCGGCCTAGCGGCGGCAGCGGGCAAGCGCCCGCGCGTAGAAGCGGAAGTAGGTGGTCATGTGCGCGTTGGTGTACTCGCCCGTGTGCGCGCCCGGCCAGCTGTGGGTGGTCAGGTCGACGCCGCCGGCCTGAAGCGCCGCGATCATCGCCTTGTCACCCGGTTGGAACGGGTCCTGGTCGCCGGCGTCGATCCAGATCCTGGTTCCTTTGAAGGCCGCCGGGTTGCTGCGGGCGACCGCGATCACGTCGTTCTGCGTGAAGTCGCCGGCGCCGTCGAAGGCGCCGGCCGCAGTCTCGCCGCCGGTCTGCCACAAGGCGGGCGAGTGGCCGCCGGCGGCGCAGAAGCGGCCGGGATGCAGGCGCGCAAGGTTGAGCGCGCCGAAGCCGCCCATCGAGTGGCCGGCGATCGCCACCCGGCGGCGATCGCCGTTGTATTTGCGGGCGACGGCGTTGATCACCTCGCGATTCACGTAGCTCGCCCAGTCACCGGTGGAGCGGTTGTGCCAGTAGGAGGAGCCGCCCCAAGGGGCGACGACGATCGGTGCCTTCGGGCCCGCGGCCTTGAGCGCGTCGGGCATCTTCCCGCCGGCGATGTTCCCCGGAGGCGTGTCGCTGTCGGAGCGCCCATGCAGGAACACGAGGATCGGCCGGTGATCGCTTTCCTTGTAATCCGGTGGCAAGAGCACGTCGGCAGGCAGTTTGCGGCCGACCGCCTTGCTGTCGATCGTGATCCGCTCATGCGCGACGCCGTGGTTCAGCGCGAGGATGCGCTTGGGATGTGCGATCTCGTCGGTGCCACCACCGAGCAGCACGAACACAACTACTAGTGCGATCAGCGCGAACGCGCCGACCGCGATGAACCGCCGCATGATGCTACGCGGGCTTGCGCGCGCCGATCATCAAGTTGTAGAAGATCGACGCCGGCAGGCGGCCTTCGAGCGCCGCGCGGTCGAACCACTGGAAGCCGAGGTAGCCGCGGTAGGCATACTGGCGCCAGAGGTAAGGGATGTCGTCGGGTACGCCGTCGGCTTCGAGCGCGCGATTGAACCAGCCGAACCAGTTCGCCGAAAGCTCCTCGCCGATCACGCGCACCTTGGAGAAGCCGGCAAGCTCGGCGAACTGTGTGAGGTCGCCGGGCTTGAAGGCGTGGACGTCGACGAGATGCTCCTGGGCGTGGCCCTCGAGGTACTCCTGCGAGCGGGTCTCGCCGGCGGCGACGGCCTCTGCTTCGGCGACCGAAGCCTGCTTGACGCGCAGCGCGCGGCGCCAGACCGGCGACAGCCGGTGGCCGGCGGTCTTCGGGTAGTGGGCGAGCTTGTCGCCGTTCGCCGACGGCTCGCCGGCGAAGAAGATCATGCCGCCGGGGCGCAGCAGCCGGTAGAACTCGTTGAACGACTCCTGCAGGTCGGGCAGGTGGTGCAACACCGCGTGGCCGAAGACGAGGTCGAACGACTCATCCTCGAAGTCGAAG
>JBOGYW010000101.1:0-8744 GCA_050696815.1 Solirubrobacterales bacterium
TCTTGGAGTCCGTGGCGTCAGCGCGGCCGCGCTGACGATGGTCGGCGCGGCGATCGTCCTCGCGGCGTCGTCGTGCGGTAGCAAGACCGCAGCGCAGCCGGCCGCGGTTGCGGTCGCCGACGTGGCGCCGGCGAAGCCCGCCCGCAAGGCCCGTGGACTTTCGAAGCACACGATCGTCGCCGTCGGCGACATCTCGTGCCCGGCGGCCGAACCGGTCACGCCCGACCTCTGCCATCAGGCGGCGGTCGCCAAGCGCGTAGCGAAGATCGACCCAGCTTCGGTTCTGCTGCTCGGCGACGTGCAGTACAACTTCGGCGAGTACGCCGAGTTCCAGAACTCGTTCGGCCGCAGCTGGTCTGCGCTGCGCGGCCTCTGGCGGCCGGTGATCGGCAACCACGAGTACTACACGCCGGGGGCTGAGGGCTACTTCAAGTTCTTCGGCAGGCGTGCGGGCAACGGTCGCGGTGCGTACTACTCGTTCAACGTCAGCGGCTGGCACGTCGTGGCGTTGAACGCGAACTGCGAGTACGTCGGCTGCGGCCAGAACTCGCTGCAGGGCCGCTGGCTGAAGGGCGACCTCGCCGACAACCCGCGCAAGTGCACGATCGGCTACTGGCACCAGCCGTTGTTCAGTTCCGGCGAACACGGCAGCAACCCGCCGGTGCGCCCGCTGTGGTCGATGCTCCAGAGCGCCGGCGCCGACCTCGTATTGAACGGCCACGACCACAACTACGAACGCTTCGCGCCGCAGGACGCCAACGGCACGCTCGACACCCGTCGGGGGATGCGCGAATTCGTCGTCGGCACCGGCGGTCGCAGCCAGCGCGCGCTCAAAGACCTGAAGCCGAACAGCCAGTTCTCGATCGTCGACCGCTTCGGCGTGCTGGCGCTCGACCTCGGCAAGTCGGGCTACAAGTGGCGCTTCGTCGGCGAGAACGGCCGGATCCTCGATCGAGGCACTGGCCGCTGCCACTAGAATGTCGCCCGCGCTTTTCGCCTATGTGGCGGAACGTGCACGTGGTGGGCGTAGCTCAGTTGGTAGAGCTCCGGATTGTGGTTCCGGCGGTCGCGGGTTCGAGTCCCGTCGCTCACCCTCTTTTGCCGGGACTAGCCGTCAGTCAACGCCGTGGCTTCGGTGCCGACAGCTTGAACGTCGTCGGCGCCGCCGTCAGTGACGCGTTTCCGGTCGTGCCGGTCAACGTCGTCTGCAGCGGCAACTTCTTCTTCTTGATCAACAGCTTGCGGAAGCTCTTGTAGGTCGTGATCGAAAGGCTGCGGGTAGTGCCGGGTTCGACACTGAAGACGTACTGCGCCGCCTTCAGCGGCTTCTTGCCGGTCGTCTTGAACAGCAGCTTGCCGTTGCAGTTGCTGGTCGCGCCGTCCGGGCAGGCGAGTTTGACCGCGAAGTTGCCCTTGCCGGTCGCGCGCAGCGCCTTCTTGTTCAGCGCCAGGGTCAGCGTGCCCTTGTCCACGTTGAACTGCTGTGAGATCGTCGCCGCCGAACCGGTTGAGTCGGTCACCGTCAGCTGAACGGTGTGCGGGCCGGGGTCGATCAGCGTGCGGGCGACGACCTGGCCGTTGTTGAAGAGGTTGGTGTCGAACTTCCAGGCGAAGGTCAGTGGGTCACTGTCGGCGTCGGTCGAGCCGGCGGCCGAGAAGCTGACCGGCGATGTCGTCGTGGGGTCGGCGGTCAGGATCGCGATGTTCGCGACCGGCTGCGAGTTCGGCAGCTCGTAGGCGCCGATGTCGCGGATGTTGCCGGCGCCGCGGCTGGCGATGCGCGGGTTGCCGGCGAGGTCGGTCGCCGACCCTGCCAGCGCCGCCGGGTCGCCGGCGTCGACCAGGGGCGAGGCCTTCTGCAGCGTGTAGTCACCGCCGGCAGCGTTTGCGAACAGCGCGTCGGCTGGCTGGGCGAGCGCGCTGGCGTGTGCGCCGAGCGCCGCCTCGTTGACAGCGCCGGTGTAGCGGCTGTAGTCGACCGCCAAACTGCCCGCGCCGCCGAGGACGCCGTCAACGTCGAAGGCGTTGGTCATGCCTACGTCGACGGTGCTGTTGACCAAAACGTTGGCGACGCTACCGCTGCCGATACCGGTCGCGAGGACCCCGGTTCCCGGCGTGAGGCCGTTGCCGATGATCGTGTTGTCGTTCGAACTCAGGGGTTTTGTGGTGTAGTCAGTCGCGTCGTCGACGACCATCGCCAGCGCGACGCTCGAAGTCATGCCCGCGGTGCCGTCCGGGGGCGAAACGAACAAGCTGCTCGAAACCGTGCCCCACGAATCGATTGCAGAGACGCCGTTCGCGGCCAGCGAGCGCAGTCGTTGGATCACGACGTTGTTGCTGGCGTTTTCCAAGATGACGGCATTGAGCGCCTGGTTGACGGTGAGATCCGAGATCGTCGTGCTGGCGCCACCGTTGGTGCGGATGCCGGTCGAGTCGGCGGTGGCGTAAGGAAGGTCGATCGTTGCGCGCTGGACCGTCGCGCCTTGGCCTGCGATCAGGATTCCCGTCCCGCCCGTCGAGCCGGGTCCGGTGATGTCGACGTCTTTGATCGTCGGTGCGCCGAGGGTCGAGTCGATGCCGAAGGTCGAGGCCGCCGCACCCACTTCGATCGCGACGTTCGAGACGGTGATCGAGCCGGCGTTCCAGAAGAGTGTGGAGTCGCTAGATGCAGGCAGCGAGTTGGTCAACTGAGGCTTGCCGGCGCCGTGTCCGATCAGCTGCACGTCGTTGCCGGTGCCCAGGTTCCAGCCGTGGTCCTTCGCGTACGCGCCGGAGGCGAGGTAGATCTTGTCGCTTGCTCCCGTTGCGGCGGAGTCGGTGATCGCCTGCTGCAGGCCGGTGGCGTCGCCGGTGTACGGGGTCGGTCCGCAGGTGACGCCGGCCGGACCCGGCCCGACGCAGAGGTTTGCCGCGCTCGCGCCCGAGGCGCCCAGCGCGAGACCGACGCAGGCGACTGCCAGCAAGATGAGTGTTTGGCCGCGGCGGCGGCGCGAGTAATCGATCAACTTTCCTCCCGAACGGTCTGCCAAATGCGTCCCTGCAGTGCGCAGTCGTTCTTCACAAAACGTCGGACGCGAAAATGTCGCGGTCGAGCCACGAATCATGATCTTCGATCTATTCGCCGTTATCGCCCAAATGCGGCACGATCGTTAGTGGTATTGCAGGCTGCGGTGGCCGCGGGCCGAAAAGCGGACTATTGTCCGAATGTGATGTCTGTATCGATTGACACAGCCAGCGAAGCCCTTCCGGTACTGGGCGCCGACCCGGTCGAACGGGCCGATGCGGTACGCAATCGCAACAAGATTCTCTGCGCGGCGATCGAGCTTTTCGAGCAGCGCGGCGCCGACCACGTGTCGATGGACGACGTCGCTGAGGCCGCCGGAGTGGGGAAGGGCACGCTGTATCGCCGCTTCGGCGATCGCGCGGGTCTCGCACGGGCGATCCTTCACGAGACAGAGGTGGCCTTCCAGGAGAACCTGATCCGCGGCGAGCCGCCGCTCGGCCCCGGCGCCGACCCGGTTCAGCGGCTGATCGCGTTCGGCGAAGCGGTCGTGGACCGGCTGGAGCTGCACGGCGATCTGATGCTGGCGGCCGAGACCGGTCAGGCCGGCGCCCGCTTCCAGGGCCTGGTCTACGCGACCTACCGCGCGCACGTGCGCTCGCTGCTGGCCGAGATCAATCCGCAGATCGACGTCGACTACGTGCCTGACGTGCTGCTCGCCGCGCTCAGCGCCGAGATGGTCAACTACTGGCTCGGCAGCGCCGAGCTGCCGGCCGAGCGCATCAAGGACGGCTACGTCCGCCTAGTGCGCATCATCGTCGCCGGCTGCCCCTCCGGCGCCTGACGCAACCCAATCTCCAAAGATCCGGCGGAGTTGTCGGATCTTTTTCGGTCGCCGTCCTGCGCCGCCCATTCCCATCGGGTTTTTGACCAAAGATCCGGCGCAGTTGCCGGATCTTTTCGAAAGATCAGACAACTCCGCCGGATCTTTGCCCGTCGCGCCGCCGGGCGATCGTTAGCTGCCTTAATGTCCGTTTAACCAAACCGGACCGCAGTCCGCTATAGTGGAATACGTAAACGGACTGAAGTCCGATTGGAATTCAAGGGTTTAGGAGACAGGACGATGACGAGCGCAACTGAAACAACGGCAGCAGCCGGCGTATGGACCGTGGACAAGATCCACTCGACCGTTCGCTACGAGATCGAGCACAACGGCACGGCGACCTACCGCGGCAACTTCGGCGACATCGACGCGCAGCTCGAGTACGGCGAGGACGGCGTGAAGATCACCGGCTCGGTCAATCTCGACAGCGTCGATCTGAGTGACGAGCAGCAGAAGGGCCACGTGCTCTCGCCGGACTTCTTCGACGCCGAGCGCCACCCGACGGTCGACTACGCGTCGACGAGCGTCGAGCTCGACGGCGCCGAGGTGATCGTGCACGGCGATCTGACGATCAAGGGCGTGACCAAGCCGGTGACGGTGCGCGGCACGATCGGCGCGCCGGGACCGAACCTCGGCGGCACCCAGACCGTCGCGGTCAGCCTGCACACGACGATCAACCGCCAGGACTACGGCGTCAGCTGGAACACCGAGCTGCCGAACGGCAACAAGGTGCTCGGCGACGATGTGTACGTGTCGGTTGAGCTGGAGCTGGTGCAAGGCTGATGAAGATCCTGGGAATCTCCGGCAGCCTGCGCGGCGATTCGTTCAACTCGCTGCTCCTCGGGCAAGCACGGCAGGCACTGCCTGCCGACGCGAGCTTCGAGGAGTGGCTGGGTCTGCGCGAGCTGCCGCACTACGACCAGGACATCGACGCCGCGGGCGAAGGTGGTCCAGCGGTCGAGCAGCTACGCCGCGCGATTTCCGAGGCCGACGCGATCTTGTTCGTGACGCCGGAGTACAACGGCAGCATCCCTGGCGTGCTGAAGAACGCGGTCGACTGGGCGTCGCGGCCGAAGGGCGAGGCGGCGTTGCAGGGCAAGCCGGTCGCTGCGATCAGCGCCAGCACCGGTCAGTACGGCGGAGTCTGGGCGCAGGCCGATCTGCGCCGCGTACTTGGGATCGCCGGCGCGCGGGTCGTCGACATGGAGTTCTCGGTGCCGAAGGCGGATCTGGCGGTCGCCGCGGGCGCGCTGCTCGACGACGAGCAGTGGGAAGAGCTGGGCGCGGTCCTCGAGGAGCTGACCGATCAGGCGCGGATCAGCGCCGCTATCGCAGCTCAGCGGCTCGCCGCTTAGCGCCGCCAGGGCAGCCGCTGCCCGACCCACCAACGCAGGATCGCGAAGATCCCGAGCGTCGACGCGATCGTGTGTCCGACGCGGTCGGTCAGGAAGAATGCGCGGACGCGGCTGGCGAGCGAGGGGCGGTAGGCCATGCGCCGCGAGACTAGTCAGATAGCTACTGTCATCCGCATGACTCCTGTAACTGTTTCCACCACAGAACTTCCTGAGGCGAAGGCCAAGCTCGAGATCGAAGTCTCGCCTGACCTCGTCGAACACTCCCTCGACCACGCCGCCGAACACATGGCTGAGCAGGTCAAACTGCCGGGCTTCCGCCAGGGCAAAGTGCCGGCCGACCTCGCGCGCCAGCGGATCGGCGAAGAGGCGATCTTTGAACACGCCTTCGACGAGTCCGTCAGCAACTGGTACGCCGAGGCGCTCGCCGAAACCGACATCGCGCCGATCGGCAGCCCGTCGCTTGCCGACCCGCCGACCTACGAGAAGGGCGAGCCGCTGAAGTTCGCCGTCGAAGTGCCGGTGCGCCCCGAGGCTGAGCTGGGTGACTATGACGGCATCGAAGTCGGCAAGAAAGAGGCGAAGACCGACGAGGACGCCGTCGAAAACGAGCTTCAGACGATGCGTGACCGCTTTTCGACGCTCGGCGACGTTGACCGTGCGGCAGCGGGCGGCGACTTCGTCGACATCGACTTCATCGGCCGCATCGACGGCGAACCCTTCGAGGGCGGTGCGGGCAACGACTACGTGCTCGAGCTCGGCTCCGGGCAGTTCATTCCCGGCTTCGAGGACCAGCTGGTCGGCAAGACGGCAGGCGAGACGACCGATGTGAACGTGGCGTTCCCCGACGACTACCAGGCCGAGCACCTCGCGGGCAAGGCCGCGGTGTTCGAGGTGAAGGTCAACTCGATCAAGGAGAAGCTGCTTCCCGAGCTCGACGACAAGTTCGCCGAGGAGAACCTGGGCTACGACACGATCGACGAGCTGAAGAACGAGATTTCGGCACGCATCACCGAGCAGGCCGAGAAGGACGTTGAGCGCGAGTACCGCTGGGCGGTCGTGGACGCCGTCGCCAAGCAGGCGAAGATCGATGTGCCGCACGGCCACATCCACTCGCGCGCCCACGAGCTGTGGCAGGAGCTGGCGACGTCGCTGGCGCGCCGCGGCATCGACCCGCGTGCATACCTGCAGGCGATGGGCCAGGGCGAGCACGAGTTCATCGAGAACGCCGAGGGCGACGCCGAGCTGACGATCCGCCGCGAGGCGACGATCGCCACGCTGATCGAGCAGCTCGGTATTGAGATTTCGGAAGACGAGCTGGTCGACGCAATCGCCGAGGACATGGACGAGGGCCGCGAGGCCGCTCAGGAGCAGTTCGACGCGATCAAAGAGGCCGGCGGCCTGTCTCAGCTCGAGCAAGAGATCAAGGCGCGCCGCGTGATCGACCACCTGGTCGAGAAGGCGAAGCCGATCCCGTTCGAGCAGGCCGAGGCACGTGAGGCAATCTGGACTCCGGAGAAGGAAGAGGCCGAAGCCGGCGCCAAGGGCGGCGGCGAAGGCGGACTCTGGACGCCGGGTTCGTAGCGCTTACGCGTTGACGCCGATCGTCAGGTAGCCCACATATCCGTGCCGGTTGTTGCGCCGGCGCGTTCGCAGAACGGCCGATCGACCGCCCGCCTGCGCATAGATCTGGTCCGCGCTGTTGCGCTGCCATCCCTGGCCGCGCGACTTGTAGTACTTCGAGGAGTAGACCCGCTTCGCGAGCGCCGTCGCGAAGAACAGCTGCCCGGTGTGCACTTCGTTGCCGCCTGCGTAGACCTTCAGGTGGATGTGCGGTGAGCGGCCTGGATACCAGCCGGGAAAGACCGTGAGGAATGTCGCGACGCCGTTGGCGTTTGTCTTCTGGTGCCCACGCAGGTAGCGCGTCGCGGTCTGCCCGCCGCCGTCGCCGTCGAAGCCCGAGTACTCGCCCTCGGCGTCGGCGTGCCAGATCTCGACGTCGGCGCCTTCAATCGCCTTGCACGTGGTCGAATCAATGACCGAAAGACGCAACAAGAGCGGCACGCCCTTCTGGCCCTCGCGTACATCCATCCGCGTCAGCGCCGTATCGATGTGGTACGGACCTTCGGTCACTTCGGGGGTGAGAACGCAGTCGGCGGCCGCGCTGGTCGAACCCGTGATGTCGGCGAGCACGCCACCACGGTTGTTGTCGTCGAGCAGCCAGCGGGGGACCGCGTACACGGATGCCAGGCCCGCTGCCCCGAGCAGGATCGCCCGGCGCCGCGTCATCAGTTCTCCGTCCTCGCTCACGACGTTCATCATCGAGCACATCCGCAAGCGGTGCGTAAAGCCGATGTAAGGAGATCGTTAGCCGGACGCGGCGCGGATCGCGCGGATTAGACTCGCTCGCGAGCGTGCGTGTTGCGTGATCGGGGCACTCAAGGCCTGAAACTTTGCAGCCGATGGACCGGCCATTCGCCTACGCCGTGCAGGACAACTGACCAGAGAGGAAAATTCCAGAAACCATGACACCACTTGTTCCTATGGTCGTTGAGCAGACTTCCCGCGGGGAGCGCGCCTTCGACATCTACAGCCGCCTGCTCGATGAGCGCATCGTCTTTCTCGGCACTCCCGTCACCGACGAGATTGCCAACCTGATCGTGGCCCAGCTTCTGCACCTCGAAGCCGACGACCCCGACAAGGACATCTCCATTTACATCAACAGCCCGGGCGGTTCCGTCTACGCCGGTCTCGCGATCTACGACACCATGCAGTACATCAAGCCGGATGTGCAGACGATCTGCGCCGGCATCGCGATGAGCATGGGCGCGCTGCTGCTCGCGGGCGGTTCCCCGGGCAAGCGCATGGCGCTGCCGAACGCGAAGATCCTGATCCACCAGGTCAGTAGCTCGTTCCAGGGCCAGGCGACGGACATCGAGATCCACGCCAAAGAGATCATCGACGTGCGCAAGCGCCTCGACGAGATTCTCGCCCAGCACACCGGCCAGGACCTCGAAAAGGTCAGCCGGGACACCGAGCGCGACTACTTCATGAGCGCCGAAGAGGCGAAGGAATACCACCTGATCGACCAGATCCTGGAGAAGCGCTAACGGCGGCTACGCCGGTGGTGGGCCAGTCGTCCAGATGACTGTTGCACCACCGGCTTGTTACCGATAGCTTGAAAGTCAACGAGAAAGTCCCTGATGGCTCGGCCGACTGACCAAAACGAACAACTCCTCTGCTCTTTCTGCGGCAAGTCGCAGCGCCAGGTCAAGAAATTGATCGCGGGTCCGGGCGTCTATATCTGCGACGAGTGCATCGATCTCTGTAACGAGATCATCGACGAGGAACTGGCCGCGCCGGCGACGCTCGACGTCGCGAACATTCCGAAGCCGACCGAGATCAACGCGCAGCTCGACGAGTACGTAATCGGCCAGGAGACGGCCAAACGCACGCTTGCGGTGGCCGTCTACAACCACTACAAGCGCGTGCAGATGCTGCAGCAGGC
>JBOGYW010000102.1:0-8744 GCA_050696815.1 Solirubrobacterales bacterium
TCACTGGGCGGCCCTTCTGGTGCGACTTAAAAAGCGAAATGCCGTTACTAGCCGGTGGGACGTGAGTCCGACCCGAACATCTCGCCGGCGCCAGGGTTGGATTCCGCTAAGCGGCTCGCACCCTGCGACCGCCTAGCGTTCCCGCACCTCCAGCGTCCCGTCAAACATGTGATTCAGTCGGACCACCTCCTTTCTCTGGTGGATCCATTGAAGCATCGAAACAGGCTGGAAGCGCCGATTTACCGGGCCGCCCCCATGTTCTCGGACACGAACTCGTGCTCAACTTGGAACGAGGCGTCGAACAGCACGTCCTCGATCAGCGGGTCGATCGCGTCGAGCTGCTGCTCGCGGTCGCTGCCGCTCTGTAGCTGGCGGAACTCCTCGAGCGTGCCCTTGAACAGCCCGAAGGTAAGGACCACGTCGGGGTCGTCGACCTGCTTGCAGGCGTAGACACCCTGGAACTTCTCCATGATCTCCGGCGGCATGTCCTCGGGCGGACGGCCGAACTTCTCGATGAACTCGTCGGACTTGCCCTCCGTGATGCGGCGGGCGGTCATTGCGCAAATCATTTGGATATCTCCTGGCCGAGGTTGGAAAGACCAGTCAGACATACCATTTTTCAAACAAAAAGGCCGCCCGGTTGGGGCGGCCTTTGCTTGGCTACGCGGGTTGTTTCGTCGACGGGTCGGGGACGATCCGGATATACGGCTTCGGTGACTCCCAGCCGTCCGGGTACTTCTCTTTGGCAGCCTCGTCGGTGACCGAGCCGGCGATGATCACGTTGTCGCCCTTGTTCCACTGGGCGGGCGTCGCGACGGCTTCTTTGGCGGTCAGCTGCAGCGAGTCGATCACGCGCAGGATCTCGTCGAAGTTGCGGCCGGTCGTCATCGGGTAGACGAGGATCAGCTTGATCTTCTTGTCCGGGCCGATCACGAAGACGTTGCGCAACGTCTGGTTCTGCGCCGGCGTGCGCTCGGTCGGGTCGCCCTCGGTGTCCGGCGGCAGCATGCCGTAGAGCTTCGAGACCGCGTGGTCGCTGTCCGCGATGATCGGGTAGTTCGGGCGCGTGCCCTGCGTCTCCTCGATGTCGTCGGCCCACTTCTCGTGGTTGTCGACCGGGTCGGTCGAGAGGCCGATCACCTTGACGTTGCGCTCGGTGAAGGCCGGCTCGATGCTGGCGAGGTAGCCGAGCTCGGTGGTGCAGACCGGCGTGAAGTCGCGCGGGTGCGAGAACAGCACGGCCCAGCCGTCGCCGATCCAGTCGTGGAAGTTGATTTCGCCTTTTGTCGTCTGCGCGTCGAAGTTCGGCGCGTCGGATCCGATTGTCAGTGCCATTTTGCGATCTCCTGGGGTATGTGGAAGCTTTCCACCCATAATACCCCTATTACCGATCGGAATTGACCGGTTATACCAACGACGCTTCAAACGGCTCGGCTGGCGAGACGTCCGGATGCTTCAGCATCCGGAATGAGTTGAAGAGTCCGAACAGGCTGGCGAGGATCGGCACGAGCAGTGCGATCTGCAGCGCGCGGTTGGTCGCGTGGAGTATTTGGTCGCCGGGGAGATGCACCCTTACGTCAAAGCCGACGCCCAGATTCGAACTGGGGACCCCTTCATTACGAGTGAAGTGCTCTACCAACTGAGCTACGTCGGCGCGAACTGAGGTATCGGCAGGTTGTGCGCTTCCCCAGAGTGCTCGTGAATGCTAGTCAATAAGTCTGCGTGCGGCAAGTGCCGGTCGCAGAATGAAAGGTAGGCTGGCGGGCACCGATGGGCGACCCGCAGCAGACAAAGCACAAGCTGACGCAACAGGAGCGCTTCGCGCGGCGCGTCGAAAAAGCGATCGCCAGCCGGCGGATCTTCTGGTACCTGGCCGGCGTCACATTCGCTATGGCTTTGGTCGCGGGCTTCGTCGAGACGCTCGTCGACCACGAGGAGTTTCAGAACTTCGGGCAGGGCGTGTGGTGGGCCATCGTCACGCTCGCGACGGTCGGCTACGGTGACTTCGTTCCCAAGACCACTGCCGGGCGTGCGGTTGGCGCCGTGGTGATCGTGATCGGCGTCACCTTCCTGACCTTCCTCACCGCGACCGTGACCTCGCTGTTCGTATCCAGCGATCAGAAAGAGGCGACGGCGAAACAGATCAGCGCCGCGCGCGAACACGCCGAAGCGACGACCGAGACACTCGCGCGGATCGAACAGCGGCTCGACGCGATCGAGGAGCAGCTGAAGAAATGAGCGTCGAGCGGATTGGCAAGGACTCGAACGGCGTCGACGCGCCCGTCCTCTACGAGCGCACCGGCGCGGCCGCGATCGTCACGATCAACCGCGAACACCGCCGCAACGCCGTCGACGGCGGCACGGCCGACGCCCTACAGGTCGCCTACGAGCGCTTCGTCGCCGACGACGACGCGCTCTGCATGATCCTCACCGGCGCCGGTGGCGAGGCCTTCTGCGCCGGGGCCGACCTGAAGAACGCCGTCTCGCTCGCCCCGCGCCTCGACCACCCGAGCGGGCCGATGGGCTTCAGCCGGCAGATCTCGCCGAAGCCGACGATCGCTGCGGTCAGCGGCTGGGCGCTCGCGGGCGGATTTGAGCTCGCGCTGTGGTGCGACCTGCGGATCGTCGCCGAGGGCAGCACCTTCGGTTTTGCTGAGCGCCGCTGGGGTGTTCCGCTGATCGACGGGGGCACCCAGCGGATCGCGCGAATCGTCGGTCTTGGCCGCGCGCACGAGCTGATGCTGACCGGCCGGATGGTCGAGCTGGACGAGGCTGAGCGGATCGGCCTTGTCAACCAACGCGTTGCAAAGGACGAACATCTGACCACGTCGGTCGAGCTTGCGAATAGGCTCGCCGAGTTCCCGCGCGAGACGATGCTTGCGGATCGTGCGGCGATGATGGCCGGACTCGGCCGTCCGCTCGCCGAAGGTTTGGCGATCGAGGCGGAGAATGGACCGGCAGTAATGCATATAGCGGCGAGTGGCGCTCAGCGCTTCGCCGGGGGCGAAGGACGAGGAGGAAAAGGTGTCTGATTACGCGGAACTGAACGCCATGGTGCGACGGCACCGGGCCGAGGATGTTGTCGAGACCGGACACCAGCACGCCGTGCTCGACTTTCTCGCCAGTTCGGCGGCGCCTTTCGATCGCCTCAGCTTCACGCCAGGCCACGTCACCGGCAGCGCCTTCGTGCTCGACCCGGACGGCCGCACGGCCCTGATCTTTCACAAGAAGTTTCTCTGGGTGCAGCCCGGCGGACACGCCGACAAGGGTGAGGCCGACCCGGCCGCGGTCGCCGCGCGCGAAGTCTCCGAAGAGCTCGGCTTGACGATCGACGTCACCGAGCTGGAACTGTTTGACGTGGACGTTCACCAGATCCCGCGCTTCAACGACGAACCGACCCACAAGCACTTCGACCTGCGCTTCCTGGCGCTGGTCGGCGATGTGGAGCTGTCACCGTCGAGCGACGCAGCCGACGCCCGCTGGTTCACGCGCAGCGAACTCGCGTCGATCGGCGTCGACCCGGGTCTGCGGCGGATGGCCGACAAGGCCGTCGCGCGACGCCTGATGGCGCCCTAGAAGCGAGCGTTTTCCAGCGCGGCGCCGATCGGAGCGCCGATCACCAGCACACGCATGCCGCCCTCGGCGGGAATCAACTTGCGCGTAACGCCGGGCGCGACCCGCACCATCTCGCCGGGCGGCAGTTCGTGGCGCTCCTCGCCGATCAAGATCTCGCCGGCGCCGCTGATCGGGATGTAGACCTCTTCCTGGTCTTCCTCGGCATGCGTCGGGTGGTTGCTGCCGTAGTCGGCTTCCGGCGCCGGCTCCAGGTCGAAGGCGTTGATTCCGAATGAGCTGATTCCGAGCGAGCTGCGCACGGGATAGACCTTCACACCTTCGAGCCGGCCGGAGAGCGGGTTCATCTCCTCCAGCGCGAGCACCGCGAAGTCGTCGGAAGACTCGTGGTCGTGCGCGGCCTTCACGCCCGGCAGATCGACGACCCGTGGCTCGGGTGCGCCGGCGACTGAGTTGCCGAACGGCTCGTAGGCCTTGCCCGGCGTACCGCCGATCGTCAACAGGCGGATGCCGTCGGGGCCGGCGATCGGGCGCCGCGAGGCGGTCGGCCCCACTCGCACCACCGTCTCCTGAGTCAGCTCGAGCCGCTCGCCGTTGACCTCCAGCCAGCCGCTGCCACGCAGCGCGTAGTACGCCTCTTCCTGCCCGTCGAAGGTGTGTACGTGCAGCGGCACGTGGTTGAAGTCCGGCGGCAGGTCACTGACTGACATGCCGAAAGCGGTTACGCCGAGCGCGGCGCGGGCGCGTTTGAAGCCGCCGGCCCAGATCGCCTCCATCTCGTTGATCGGCATCTTTGTGTAGGAGTCGTTCATAGCTCGGCAATCTTACGTACCGTGCGCCAGTTGCGCGCGGTCATGTGCTCGGCGATCTTCGACTTCGTGACGACCTTCAGCATCGGGCTGTCGTTGATCTTGTTCGGACACCAGGCGTAGAGCTCGTTGCCCTCGATCGTCAGCCGTTCCGGTGAGAAATCCGTACCCTCGAGCTCCTTCTTCACGGCGGCATCCGGCTTGCCCGCGAGGAAGCAGACCAGATACATCGAGTCGTCGCCGGCGACGTCGCCGAGCGGATTGAGCTTGAGGACCTTCTTGAGCTGGGAGATCGAGCGGACCACGGTCTCGACAGTGAAGCCGTACTGCTTCTGTAGTGCCGCCTCGACGTCTTTGCTGATCTTCACCGCCGAATCACTTGAATCGAATACGGCGTTGCCGCTGTTGAGCAGCGTCTTGACATCTTCGTAGCCGAGGTTGGCGAGCAGCTCGCGCAGTTCGGCCATCGGAACCTTGCGCTTGCCTACGTTGACGGCCCGGAGCAGTGCCGCGTAGCGCGCCATCGGTCAAACCCCGGCCAGCGAGCGGTCGAGCCGGAAACTCAGCGCCTGAAGCGTCAGCTCCTCGGATGCATTGCGGCGCAGCGCCTCGCGCGTTTCGTCGATCGTCGCCGCGGCGCCGATCAACTTGCCGACCGGCCGGCCGGCCGAAGCCTTCTCGATCGTCTGCGCGCGGTCGCGCGCGAGCGCCAGGTCGGGCTGACCGCCGGCCGCGACCGCGAGGTCGCGCAGCAGCAGCGCGGCGATATGCAGCGAGCGATCGAGTGACTCGGTGCGCGCGCGGCGGGCGGTGCGATGCGCGGCCTGTTCGCCCTCCTTCTGAGCGGTGCTGCGTTCGCGGCCTTTCGGGAACGCCTCGATCCTCTCCTCCAGGTCTGCGAGCTCGACGGCCTCGGCGTTCTCACCGGCCGCGACTGCGCGCGCCAGCACGCCGTCCCATGGACGCTCGCGTCCACTCACGCCGCGCAGCGCGCAGGCGACGATCCTTCCCGCCTCGCTGCGCATCGCGTCGCCGTCGTCAGACGCGAGCTCGCGCGCCAGCACGAAGTCGCCGCCCGAGAGCGCGGCGCAGCTCGCGGCGCGCTCGGCCTCGACGCCTTCGGCGGCAAGTCGTTCCGCGATCACGGCTGCAGGGATCGCGTTGAAACGCACCAACTGGCAGCGCGAAGTCACGGTCGGCAGCACGCGCTCAGGGGCCGCGGAGAGCAGAACGAAGTGCACATAAGGCGCCGGTTCTTCGAGCGTCTTGAGCATGCGGTTGGCGACGATGTCGGACATCGTGTCGACGCGCTCGATCACGAACACACGACGAGCGCCTTCCATCGGCGTGCGCGTGGCACCGCGCACGACCGGCTCGGCGATGTCGTCGATCCGCATCTCGTGCGCGCCCGACGGCTTGACCCAGGTGAGGTCGGAGTGCGCGCCGCGCAACGCGCGCTGCTCGGCCGAGTCCGGATCGGACGCGCCGTCGCGCAGCAGCGCCGCCGCGAAGGCGCGCGCGGCATCGGCTTTGCCGACGCCGCGCGGACCGTGGAAGAGGTAGGCGTGCGAGGCGTCGTCGTTGGCGATCGCCGACGCCAATGTGGCGCGTGCCTGCGGGTGGCGCTCGGTGGCGGTCTCCAGCTGCGAGGTCATGCGATGTGGACGTCGAGCGCGTCGCCGATCGCGTCGAGGATGTCGGTGGCGACCTCCCCTGGCGGCTTGTCGCCGCTGATCCGGGTGACGCGGTGGTCGTCCTCGTCGGCGATCTCATCGTAGGCCGCGGCAACTTTGTGCTGGAACTCCACGCCTTCGTCCTCGAAACGGTCGTCCTCCTCGGCGCCGCGCGCGCGGGCACGCTCGGGGTCGACCTCGATCAGGATCGTCAGGTCTGGCAACAGTCCGGCGGCCGCCCAGTCATTGAGGTCGGCGATCGCCGTGAGGCCGAGCCCGCGCGCGACGCCCTGATAGGCGAGCGACGAGTCGATGTAGCGGTCGGCGATCACGATCATGCCCTCGGCCAGCGCCGGCTTGATCACAGTCTCGACCAGCTCGGCGCGCGCGGCCGCGAACAGCAGCGCCTCAGCGCGCGGTCCGACCGGTGTGTCCGAGTCTTTGAGGATGTGGCGAATACTTTCGCCGAGCGGCGTGCCGCCGGGCTCGCGCACGCAGACCGCGCGCGAGCCGAACGCCTCGGCGAGCATCTCCACCTGAGTGCTCTTGCCGCTGCGATCGATCCCCTCGAAGGTGATGAAGTGGCCGCGATCGG
Source organism: Solirubrobacterales bacterium (assembly GCA_050696815.1). Lineage (GTDB taxonomy): Bacteria > Actinomycetota > Thermoleophilia > Solirubrobacterales > JACPNS01 > JACPNS01. The sequence continues at coordinate 6,651 of JBOGYW010000102.1, forward strand.
TCATCGCGCCCGACTCTAGATGGTTGGCCCGCCGTCAGGCAGCGGCGAATTCGGCGACCAGCTCGGCCAGCCGCTCCGGCTGATCCTCCGATACGAAAGTGAGCGCGTCGGGCACTGGCTCCAGCCGTGCCTGTGGCAGCGCCGCCTCAAGCTTCTGCGCGAGCTCCCACTTGAAGAACGTGTTCTTCGGCGGCCACGCGAGCAGCACCGGCTTGTCGAAGGCGGGCAGGCGCTCGGCGGCGGCGAGCGTGTACTTGTTGTCCATACCCACGGCGAACTTCATGCCGTCGCGGCGCACACCCGCGTCCTTCAGCCCTGGCGTGATCCACGACTTGACGATCGCCGCGTCGTAGCCGTGCTTCATCAACGGGCGGAAGCCGGCCATCCGCGCCAACGGCAGGCGCATGCTCTGGTAGACCGCGTCGCGAACGACCGGGATGCGGCCGATCACGCCGAGCAGGTTGAACGGAGCCGGCGGGAACTTGTCGAAGGCGTCGCACGGCGTCAGCACCAGGCCGCCGATCCGCTCGGGGCGGCGGGTCACTACGAGTTGGCTGATCGCGCCGCCGCTGTCGTTGGCGACAAGCACCACGTCGTCGAGGCCGAGTTTGTCGATGAAGTCGGCGATTAGGTCGGCCATCGCCGGCGGTGAGAGGTCGGTGTCCTCGTCCATCGCCAGTTCGTGCGAGCCCATCGGCCAGTCGGCGGTGATGCAGCGGTATTCGCCGCTGAGCTTCGGCACGACCTTGCGCCAGAGATCGCCGTTGACGAGATAGCCGTGCACGAACACGATCGGCCGGCCACGGCCGCTCTCGCGATAGCGGATCGTGCCCTGTTCGAGCTGCACTTCGTGGACTTCGCCGAGTGAATCTGAGATCGCCATGGGGGTGCTCCTTGTCGTCTTGCGTTTCTGTCCGACATCATACATACTGTCTGTATGTATGTCAACCCCTAATGCACAGAGGAGCGCGTCTACGCGCGGTGCGCTGATCGCGGCGGGCAAGCAGCTGTTCGCCAAACACGGCTACGCGGGCGTCAGCACGCAGCAGATCGTCAAGACCGCGAAGGTCACGCGCGGCGCGCTGTACCACCACTTCGAGGACAAGCGCGATCTCTTCCGTGCCGTCTACGAAGAGGTCGAGCGCGACGTGGTGGTGGAGATCGCCGAGCAGGTCGCCGGTCAGACAGATCCCTGGAAGCTGGCGATCGACGGCTCGATGGCATTCCTGGACATCTGCCTTGACCCTGCGTTTCAGCGGATCGCGATCACTGACGCGCCGGCCGTATTGGGGACCGCCGAGTACCGCGAGATCGCCGAGCGATACGGCGGCGCGCTGATCGAGGCGACGTTGACTGCGCTGATCGACGCGGGCGAGATCGAGCAGCTGCCCGTCAAGCCGCTCGCGCGGATGCTGACCGGGGCGTTGATCGAAGGCGGCGTGGTGATCGCCACCGCAGAAGATGAGAAGGCCGCGCGCCGCGAGGTCGGCGAGATCACCGAGCGACTGCTGCGCTCGCTGGCTACTAAGACTTCTTAGCCGCCGGCTTCTTCTTCGCCGGCGCCTTCTTGGCTCCGGCCTTCTTCTTCGCCGGGCCGGCGGCGCGGCGATCGGCCAAAAGCTCGACCGCCCGCTCGAAGGTGATCGTTGAGGCGTCGTCGCCCTTGCGCAGCGAGGCGTTGAACTCGCCGTCGGTCACGTACGGACCGAAGCGGCCGTCCTTCATCACGATCGGCTTCTCGCTGTTCGGGTCGAGCTCGGTCCACTCCTTGAGCGGCGGCTTGGCGGCGCGGCCGTACTTCTTCGGCTCGGAGTAGATCTTGCGCGCCTCCTCCTCGGAGAGCGTCAGCAGCTGCTCTTCGCTCTCGATCGAGCGCGAGTCAGAACCCTTCTTCAGGTACGGGCCGTAGCGGCCGTTCTGCGCGGTGATCTCCTGGCCGTCGACGTCGGTGCCGACGACGCGCGGCAGCGTCAGCAACCGGACGGCGTCGTCCAAGGACACGGTGTCGAGAGTCATCGACTGGAAGAGGCTCGCGGTGCGCGGCTTCGCGGTCTTCGGCGCGCCCTCCGGCAGCGCCTCTGTGATGTACGGACC
>JBOGYW010000103.1:0-8707 GCA_050696815.1 Solirubrobacterales bacterium
GAAGAAGAACTCGCGGCGCTTGGCGTCGATCACCGCGAACACCGGTCGGTCGCCGGCGTCGGCGCCCGCGATGAGCGCGGCAAGCGAGGAGACGGGAATCAGCGGCAAAGCCCTGGCGGTCGCGATCGCGCGAGCGGTCGCGACGCCGATCCGTAGACCGGTGAATGCGCCCGGGCCGGTCCCGACAATGACCGCGCCGAGCTCGGCGTAGCCCACTCCGGCCTGCGCGAGCAGTCCGTCGATCGCGGGCAACAGCTCGGTCGTGTGCGCCGGCTGCTCAAACATTCGCCCCGGCGCGGGCGCAGTTTCGAAGACCTCGCCGTCGACGCGCTCGAGCGCGACCATGCAGGCCGCGGTTGCCGTGTCGAAGGCGAGCCGGTTCACGCTGCCTCCTCGGCTTCCACCCACGCGACCTCGATCGTGCGCGCGTCGCCGCCGGCGTGCGCCATCTGCACCCGCGCGCGCAGGCCGGGCCGATCGGCGAGCTCGGCGTGGGGCCACTCGACGAAGCCGATCCGGGCCGGCGTAAGGAAGTCGTCGAGCACGGCCTCGTCGCCGACCGCGATGTCGTCGAGCCGGTAGAGGTCGAGGTGCGCGATCTCGCCGTCGGCTGCGTCGTAGACGTTGCCGATCGCAAAGGTCGGGCTGGTGACGCGGCCGCTCACGCCCAGCGCTCGCGCCGCGCCGCGCACGAAGGTCGTCTTGCCGCTGCCGAGCTCACCGGCGAGCAGCACGAAGTCGCCCGGGCGCAGCCGCTCGGCGACGCGCGCGGCAACCCGTTCGGTCGCTTCCGGGGAGTCCGTCGTGAACTGCTCTGTTTGCCTGCCGGCAATCATCCTCACGAATGTAACCACGCCGAATCGAGAAGGCGCGGTCGGCCAATCGCTTGCCATCGGCCGCCAATCGTTCTACAATCTGTTCGATAGCCGTCACCGCAAGGGACGGACTGCTCGCAGGCTCTGCCCGCGACACCCACATGTAAGAACCGAATTTCGTCCGGTATCGCAAGAACTGGAACGAAAAACATGAATTCGAAGCAACGACTGCGACCGCGCACCGATGCGCGACACCGGGTGAAGCCGTGAAAACGGTCACGACCCTGCACACGCTGCGAGCGGAACTCGATGCCGCCCGCCTAGCCGGCCACAGCATTGGGCTGGTGCCGACGATGGGCGCGTTGCACGAGGGTCATCTGTCGCTGGTCGACCGCAGCCTCACTGAAAACGGGATCACGGTCGTGACGATCTTCGTCAATCCGACGCAGTTCCGCCCCGGCGAAGACCTCGACAGCTACCCCCGCCAGCTCGAGGACGACAGCGCTCTGGCGTCCGAGCGCGGTGCCGACATCCTTTTCGTACCGCCCGTCGAAGAGGTCTACCCCGACGGCTTCGCGACCAGCGTCGCGATCAGTGGCATCACCGAGACGCTCTGCGGCGACGCCACGCGGCGCGGCCGCGAGCACTTCGACGGCGTCGCAACGGTCGTCGCCAAGCTCTTCAACATGGTCGCGCCGACCCGCGCCTACTTCGGCCAGAAGGACGCCCAGCAGGTCGCGGTGATCCGCAAGCTCGTGCGCGACCTCGACTTCCGCCTCGAAGTGATCGCATGCCCGACCGTCCGCGAGGCAGACGGCCTCGCGATGAGTTCGCGCAATGCCTATCTCTCGTCCGACGAACGCTCCCGAGCGCTCGCGCTCAGCCGCGCGCTGCGTGCGGTCGAAGCCGCCCTTGCCGGCGGCGAGCGCGACGTGGCCGCACTCGCGACGCTCGGCAGTGAGCTGCTGGCTCCGGTTGACAGCGTCGAGTACTTCGAGCTCGTCGACCCGGACACCCTCGCGACGGTCGCGACCGTCGACCGACCCGTGCTCGTCGCCGTCGCTGCGCGCGTCGGCGCAACACGCTTAATCGACAACTTGATCTTGGAGCCGCACCCTCAGACGGCTCCGGCAGACACGACCCACACACCAAGTCAGAAACACCAAGGAGCGGCAGCCTGATGCAAAGGCAAATGCTGAAGAGCAAGATCCACCGAGCAACCATCACGGACTGCGACCTGCACTACGTCGGATCGATCACGGTCGACGCCGACCTGCTGGACGCAGCCAACATCCTCGAGCACGAGCTGGTGCATGTGCTCGACATCGACAACGGCGCACGGTTCGAGACCTACACGATCGCCGGAGCCCGCGGCTCCGGAGTGATGCAGGTAAATGGCGCGGCGGCGCGCCTGGTAGCGAAGGGCGACAAGATCATCGTCGTCACTTACGCCACCTACGACGAGGCCGAGCTGGAGAGCTACGAGCCGGTGGTCGTTCACGTCGATGAGTCGAACTCAGCGGTATCGGTCGACAGCGAAGTCGCAATGCTGCTCGGCCAGTCGGTAGTCCAAGACCCGCGTCAGCGGGTCTGATCCCCATCCCCCAAGCAACTCAAGGAGTCAGGACCATGAGCATGCATCCGACGGACAGCAGCGGTCTGAAGCAGGTCAGCGGCGCGGAGCGCCGCCCCGTGACGATCACGAGCCTGCACGAGAAAAAGGTTCTCGGCGAGGCGATCGTGATGGTCACCGCGTACGACTACCCAAGCGCCACCGTGGTGGACGAGGCCGGTGTGGACCTCGTTCTGGTGGGCGATTCGGCGGCAATGGTCGTGCTTGGCTATCCCAACACCACGCCGGTCTCGATGGACGAGATGGTGATGTTGTCCGGCGCCGTACGCCGCGGTCTGAAGACGGCGATGCTGATCGGCGACATGCCGTTCGGCAGCTACGAGGCATCGAACGAGCAGGCGATCTCAAACGCCCAACGCTTCATTAAGGAAGCCGGCTGTGACGCGGTGAAGCTGGAGCGCGGCGGCGCCTCCGCCGAACGCGCCGAGGCGATCGTCAACGCGGGCATCCCGGTGATGGGCCACATCGGACTGACGCCGCAGAGCGCAGTGCAGCTCGGTGGCTTCCGCGCGCAGGGCCGCACGGCGACTCAGGCGCAGGCCGTGATCGAAGAGGCGCTGCAGCTTCAGGAGGCCGGCTGCTTCGCGATCGTGCTCGAAGCCGTGCCGTCTGAACTGACCGACGCGTTGATGCCGATGCTGCAGATTCCGGCGATCGGAATCGGTGCCGGCCCGAGCGCCGACGGACAGGTACTCGTGTACCACGACCTGCTCGGAATCTGGCAGGGTCGCCCGGCGAAATTCGTGCGTCAATACGAGCAGGTTCGCGAGTCGATGGTGCGTGGCGTCGAGGCCTACGCGCGCGACGTTCGAGCGCACACGTATCCCGCCCCCGAACACGAGTACGAGATGTCTCCGGACGAGGCTCGACAGTTGATCGATTGGGCGCACTCCCGGGTTACTAATAACCAGTAGAAAATCTGCCTCAATGCAGGTATTTACGCGGTTTTGAGGCTTGACTGACCGCCCAACCGTCGTGTATATTGCGAGCAAGGTTGGCCACTGGTGGTCCGACCTCGCTTACGGGAGGACAACCCCTCCGCTCGTAGGACGGCAGACGAAATGAAATTGGGCGTGCGATGAGTCGTTTGGACTCCTCGCGTCGATTTCGGCTTTTTTCGGAACGCCGGCCGTGTTCGTTACCGAAAGGAATCAGGGATCAAATGAGCGCCGAAACCACAGTGGTTGTCGTAGACGACCACGAAGTGCTGCGAGCGGGACTGCGATACGTCCTCGAGCCGCACAACATCCGCATCGTCGGTGATACAGATCAGCTCGACGAGGCGAAGGTGCTGATCGCTGACCAGCGTCCGGACGTCGTCGTCGTCGATGTGCGTCTGTCGGACCAGGACGGTGTCGAGCTGATCAAGGACTTGAGTCGCAAGCGCGTCCGCGTGATCGCCTACAGCGGCTACACCGACGACCGCCTACTTGCCCGCGCGATCGACGCCGGCGCACTCGGCTTCGTGGTCAAGCAGGGAAGCACGGACGAGCTGGTCGAAGGCATCCGTGCCGTCGCCGCCGGCCGCCGCTGGTTGCCGCGCCCGATGAGCGACGACGAGATCACCGAAGCCCTCCAGACGAAGCTGCCGATGCTCTCCCGCCGCGAGCGCGAGATCCTTGGGCTGCTGTCGGAGGGTCACTCGACCGAGGAAGTAGCGGAAGAGCTTTCGTTGAGCGCCCACACGGTGCGAACGCACGTCAAGAACGCGATGCGCAAGCTCGAAGCGACCACACGTGCTCACGCAGTAGCGATCGCGCTGCGCGAGCTGTCGATTCACTAGTCGTCGAAGTCGATTTCGCGAATCACGCGCGCGGGCACACCCGCGGCGATCACGCCTGACGGAATGTCGGACGTGACGACGCTGTTCGATCCGACGACCACCCGGTCGCCAACGGTCACGCCCGTCAGCACAGCGCAGTGCACGCCGAACCAGCAGTTGTCACCGATGCTGACCGGGCCTTTGCTGGTGAAGCCCTGCCAGGTGATCGGCATGTTTGGGTTGGTGAAGCGGTGGTCGGCGTCGCCGGCGTAGAAGCCGTTGCCGAACATGCAGTGGTCGCCGATCGTCACGCTTTCCTCCGCGGCGATCATCGTGCCGATGTTCAGGAAACAGCCGCCGCCGATCTTGATGTGGGCCTTCTCCAGATTGAGCGTCAGCCAGCAGTGCGGCTCGAGATGCGTGTGCTCGCCGATCTCGATCCGGCCGGCTTCGAAGCCTTCGAGAATCTGCCCGTGGATCGGGAAGCGCGCGTACGCCCGGCGCGCGGCGAACTCACGCGCGATCTTGCGACGGTTCCAGTAGCGGTCGTTGCGCTCGTACCAGGAGCGCTTTTGGCGGTAGTGATTGAGGTCTGCGCGAGTTGGTTTCAATTCGACTTCTACCTCTGTCCGGTCATGGTCCAGGACTTCAACCGCGCGCAAACGGCGCGTAGGGAAAATCGCCCGAAGCGATTTTTGAGTTGAGCTCGAGGATGCGCGAGTTTGTCTCAGTGCCGTCCTGCCCTATTTTGGGCGGCCATCCGTACGCTTCGGCGACGGCATGGTCCAGGTCTTTGTGGCCCGATACAAGGTCACTAAAAGCCCCCTCTTCTAAGAGGTTGTAGAGCTCCGTGAGTCCGATGCCGTGAGCAGCACAGTATTCCGAGCGAAGCCCTACTACAAAGCGTGAAGCTGCGCCGATCACCTCGCGCTGGGCAGAAGTTGGGTCGGGCCACGGGAAGGTCGAAAACACTGTCGTAGGGGTATACCTCGGATCTTGTTTGAAGGTCGATGACTGATACCCCGCCCATGCTCTGTGCGTAGCGGAGCAGAGTACGCCCATTGAGTAGTCGTCATCAAAAGCAAAAACGTTCGTGAGATCGCTAGGACAGACGCTGGAGTCCATCCAAGCGAATTGCACTCGCTTGCCCAGACGGGTGCCGACGATGTACCTCGGCAAGTCCTCCAGTGTCCTGCGCATCGATACCGCATTCGATCCAAACTGCCACCATCGTTTGCGCCGGCTTTCCATCGACACGCCATCCCGAAACGGCTTGACTCGCTGACGAACGATTTCGAGAGCAGCTGGATATGCCATCGCCTCTTCCAGGGAAGCTGTCCCGAAATCAATGATCTTTCTACCCGGCGACTGATCGGGACGATTGGCGACATCGTCGGCGACTACATACGCGCGCACTACGTCTCCATATGATGCGCTCGGATCTCGCAGCAGCGCGTCAGCTTCTTCGTCCGAGAGCAGAAAACCCTCGCCCACCGGGATCGGGCCCTGAAAACATCGGCCTTTGTTCTGCACAAGTGGCGTGGCTGCCTCAGATTCACTGCCCTCCCGAAGTGAGCTCGTAATCCCATCGACAGGCCGACCATCCAGATGAAACTCGACTGGCATTGGGGCGGGATCTTTGATCCAGTTCACAATGCTCACGAACACTTTTGCCTCGCCCGGCCACTTTTCACTCGAAACCGCATCGGTAATCACGCCGCCATTTGCAACGATGTATTCCAGGCTTGCCCCCCGACCACGATTCTGAGCAATCGAATTCGTACCCACCAATCCGGCACGTCTTCCCGGGCCCAGGGAATCGTGAGCTTTTCGGAACCAGTACACGCAGTAGTCCTTGACACCGACCCCAAACTCGCGACTGAGAAAATCCACGTAATTGTCGCCGAGTAGCCGGCGAATGTTCTGAGCGCCGTGGAAGGGAGGATTGCCTACGATTGCGCCCGCCTCCGGCCAGTCAACTCGCAAGGCGTCGGCCTGCCGAATGCCTGAGAGCTCCGTTAGCGGAAGAGTTTTCTCGCTGAGCCCCAACTCATCTACAGAAAGCTTGTGACCCATCCAAAGTGTCACCCGCGCCAGAGCGATCGCAAAGGCATCGATTTCAATACCTCGAATGTTTGAAAGCGGAAAATAGCTGTCTTCGATTTGCGCTGGCAGTCCCTCATCGTGCCGCAATTGGGCGATTTTCTCTGCCAATTCTTTCGAGATTCGCCGAAGTTCCCGATATGCGACATACAGGAAGTTCCCCGATCCGCACGCCGGATCGAGAACAACGAAGTTGAGCAGGTCCGCGCGAAGGCGCTCCGCTTCTTTCGCCGTTTTGGCGCCAGCAATCTTCGCCCGCCATGGTCGAGAAATAGTTGGTTCGACGATTCGCTGAATGTCGGCGATGTGGGTGTAGTGAGCGCCCAGCTTCCATTGCTGCTCGTGCTCAAGACCGCCTTCCAATAGCCCGCCGAAGATGGCCGGTTCCACGTCCTGCCACTTGCCTTGTCCTGCTTCGGCAAGCAGATCCAACTCATCTCTCTCGAGATGCACCGCAGCGGGATGCGCGAACAAGCCGCCGTTTGCAAACGGGACGCCGGCATAGGTTCCGTGGGTTGGGCGCCCAGTTTCTTTGTTCAGATACTCAAAGAGTTGGCCGAGGTCGGTTTCGCTTGAACGCGATTTGTCCTCTATCAATCCATGAACGATTCGCGAGAACATGCTGTCAGGCAGCATGCCGACATCCTCTGCAAACATGCACCAAACACACTGGAACACGAAGTCGCGGATCACGTGTTTCGGAGCCGCGTCCCGAGCCACGAGCATGTTGTTGAGACCAGCGACTTTTCTGACGGCCTCACGCGTCAAGTCAAATTGGTTGCCCTTGAATACAGGCTGTCTTCCGGCGAGAAACTGCAACGCTTCCAAATTGTCCGGAAGCTCCAGAAGATCCAAGACAAGACGAGGTTCTTTAGGGAATCTGCCTGGTTCCCAAATCTCAAACTTTTGAAATGCGCACAACACGACGTACGGCGGCGCCTCCAATCCCGTCGAAACATCCGCGGAATTTCGCCAATACTCCAACGCTTGCTCCCTGTGATTCCGGAGCTTTTGCGCTTCTGAAGGGCGCTTCATCTCAACAATGCAGACGCCTGGATAGATCAGGTCGAGAAATCGACCCTCCTGTGCATCTTCGAATCGAGCGCCGGCGGATTTTCGGTCCTGTCCGTAACAAGCGAACAGTTCGTTCAAAAACGTCTGAGCCTCTGATCGCTCGCTGCCGTCGTAGCTAGTCCACTCCGCGGCGAACGTCGCCAATCGGCTTCGAATAGCGTCGGTGGTTAGAACCAATTTCGTCTACTGCGACAGAGTGCGTCGGGCATCCGCGCTCTTGAACAAGCGGGGCTCGTCTTCCGGAACGTGAAAATAGGTGTCTTGAAATAGCTTCTTGTACACCTTTTCAATCTCCCGGTCCGCCTCGTTGAGCGCCTCGACCAAGTGTGGCTCAGCGCCGTCCGCGAGGATCGCCTTAGCCGCCTCTCTCAGTTTTTCGCGCGTTGCCGAGACGTTCAAGAGCGACTTCTCAATTTCGGCGAAATGCTTCTCGTTCATGTATCCGTCGGTTGACAAACGGCCTGATCCTCCATTGATCTGCTTCCGATCTGAGTATTGATCTGCTTCCGACTTGAGCGTAAACGACGACTCGGCCTAACTTGACGACAGTTCCGCAACGATCGCAAAAACTGTGCAAAGAGGTTGGAAAAAATCAGTGACGAGCGGCCCAAGCGACGGTGGTGATCGGGGGTTTGCGGCAATGTTGACTTGCCTATTCGCGACGGTCGGACGCGTGAAGGCGGTAGACGCCGAACTCGCGCGGCTCGGATTCGTGAATGGGCGTGATCAGCTCGACGCCGTCGTAGCTTGCCCCGACCGCGAGCGCGACCGCGATCGAGGCGGGGTTGGCCCCCGCGATCGCAAACTCGATGGTCCGCAGACCGAGTTCGGCAAACCCCCATTCACAGAGCGCGGCCGCCGCCGACCGCGCGTAGCCGCGGCCACGTTTCTGTCGCACGACCCAGTACCCCATCGCCGCCGACGAACCGTCCGCGCTGAAGCGCACGAGGTTGACGTTGCCGGCCACCCCATGTCCGGGTGGCTCAATCGCAAGCACGAGTCCTTTGCCGGTCATGCGCATGTCCTTCTGCCGCTCGATCCAGCCGAGCGCCGCGTCGCGCGAGTAGCGCTCGGGAACGGTCGTGAACGAGGTGATCTCCGGATCGCCGCAGACGGCAGCCAGTGCGGGCGCGTCCGCGTCTTGCCAATCGCGCAGGGTTACGAGGTCACTCGCGATCGTGAGTTCGTCTGGTAGCGAGGTCACCGGTCCACGATGTCAGACACGGCGGCCTGACCCACCGACTCAGGCGACAGCGGCTTCGCGCTTCTGCCGTCCGCCGGCGGACGGCTTCGCCGCCGACTTCTCCGGCGTCACGAGCT
>JBOGYW010000104.1:0-8634 GCA_050696815.1 Solirubrobacterales bacterium
GACCAGCACCGTCTGCAACGCGGGTGAAATGAACGGCGCGACCAGCAGCGGGGTGATCACGACCAAGGCGATCGGGAACGGGTCGCTTACGAGGATCCGGGCTTCGTGGCGTGCGAGGACGAGTGCGTTGCCTTTCATAACTCTTGAACTTCCGCCGGAGCGTGAGTGAGCAATGCGAACGCCTGTTCAAGGTTCGGCTCGACGAGCTCGATCGAACGAATCGCAAAAGCGTCATGGTCGATCGAACCGAGGACGCGGGCAAAATCGCTTGCCGAACGACTCTCTGAACTGATCCGCAGCGTGTTCTCGACCAGTTTGGCGTTCTCCGGCGCCGAGCGCGGAATCGGGCCATCGAAGGTGATCTGCCAAAACGGATCGCTCTGTCCGGCGATCAGCGTTTCCGCCGGCCCCGCGGCGACGATCGTGCCGTGGTTGAGCACGGCGATCGAGCCGTTCAGCTTCTCTGCTTCGGCGAAGTAGTGCGTCGAATAGAAAACCGCGCAGCCTTCGTCGGCCGCTCGTTTCACGAGTCGAAGAATCGATTCACGCGCCCGCACGTCGACGCCCGCGGTCGGTTCGTCGAGCAGCAGCACGGACGGCCGATGAATCAGCGCCGAAGCGACATGAACGCGTTTGGCCTCTCCCGGCGAGAGCGTGTTCGCCTTTCTGGCAAGCAACTCGGCAATACCGAGCTCGTTGGCCAACTCCGCGATGCGTTCGCTCAGAGCGGGCCGGCGGACTGCGTAGATCTCACCGTAGAAGCGCAGATTGTCATCGACTGTCAGCGTCGGATAGAGGCCCGTCTCTTGAGGAACGAAGCCGATCTCAGCGCGGAAACCCCGCGGTGAACCGCTGCGCTCACCCGCTTCGATCAGCGCGCTTCCGCTGTCCGGTGCCAACTCGCCCGATGCGATCCGCAACAACGTCGATTTGCCGGCACCGTTGTGGCCGAGCAGGATGCCGATTTCGCCGCGTTCGACCTGAAGAGTGACTTCGCGGAGCGCTTGCACCGCCGCGAACCTCTTCGACACACTCTTGAATGAAAGACGCTCGGTCATGGCGATGGCAGATAAGCTACACGATTCACACCCGAATACATTCGCCTAAAGTCGTACGTATTATGGTGTAATCGTGTCGCAAAGACTGCAGGCCGCCGGTTGAACGAAACAGACCTAGATCGCGACCGCGCGTCCGGCGGCTTCTCCGAAATCCACCTGCGCCGGCCGCGCATATCTGCGGCGTTTCTGGTGATTGTGCTCGGGCTGATGGTTGCCTGCTCGGTCAACGTGCGTTCGGGGTTGAAACTCGGTTCGTCGATCTTTCAAGCGAAAAGCGCGGAGTCCGCGCAGATCCAAAATGCGTTCGCACGGGTCCACGGATTCCGTCCCGACCGATCGCTGGTCTTGCTCGTGGACCTGCCGGAAAAGCTCCCGTCGCATTCGGCTCGCGTGCGCATCGACGAAGTCTCAGCCGAGGTGCACCGGCTCTACGGAACAGCGAAGATCGCGCGGCCGCGCAAGGCTGACGATCCGGTGCTGCTCAGCAGCGACGGTCATTTGGCGGCCCTGCTGGTCGGCGTCGAGGGCTCTGAACTCCAGGCGCGGCGCGCGGCCGCCGGTCTGACGCGCGCGTTTCAGTCGTCGCACGACGTTCGGGTCGGAGGTTTCTCCGCGTTTCTGGAAGAGATGTCGCGCTCGACAAACGACGACCTGCGACGCTCGGAAATCGTGGCGGTGCCGATCGTCGCGATGCTGCTGTTGTGGTTTTTCCGCGGCTTTGCGGCGTCGCTGATCCCGTTTGTTGCGGCGGCTATCTCGGCGGTCTTCGGCACGTTCGCTCTGCGGATCGCCAGCGAACTGACCGAGATCTCGGTCTATGCGCTCAGCTTCGTCACCGGGCTCGCGGTCGGTCTGGGGATCGACTGCTCACTTCTGTTCGTCGCCCGCTACCGCGAGGAGCTCGAACGATCGCCCGACCGGCGAGCCGCGCTCAGGGCGACGATCCAGTCGGCGGGAAGAACCGTTGCGATCAGCGGATCGCTTGTCGGCGCGTCGCTCGCGTCGCTACTGATCTTTCCGCAGCCGTTCATCTACTCGATGGGCCTCGGCGGAGCCGGGGTGGCACTTGGCGCGGTGTTCTCAACGCTCGTGGTCACGCCGGTCATCCTGCTGTTGCTCGGCGATCGGATCGGGGCATCGCGGCGGCCTTCGACTGGCGAGCGGGGCGAACAGTCTGGCGCTTCACAGCGATTGATCGGTCGCATCGCGGCACGGCCGAAGGTTGTCGCGCTCGCGTCGGGCGCGATCATTCTTGCGCTTGCGGCGCCGATCGTGGTCGCCCAGTTCAGTTTTGCCGACGACCGGGCTCTGCCCGAAGGTTCAGGCGTCAGAGAGGTCCATCACGAGATCGATCGAGAGTTTGCGAAGAACAGCCTCTCGCCGATGTACGTGGTCGTCGAAGACCCGGCACCCTCGCCGAAGGCGCTCGCGGCACAGTTTCGCCGCGATGGAAGGGTCGAGATCGAGCAGGTCTCTCCCATCCGGGTGTACGGCGGCCTGCTGCGCCTGAATGGTGTGGAGAAAGTCGTGCCTTTTCAGCGCGGCGACGGAATTGCGCTGGCGAGTGTTGTTTCGAGCTACGACCCGATGAGCGTCGAGGCTCAGGATCTCGTCAAGACGATTCGCGAGGCGACTCCGAACCATCCGTTGATCGTCGGGGGCTACACCGCGACGCTCGTCGACCTGAAGCAAAGCATCCGCGCGCGACTGCCCCTGTTGGCGCTCCTGCTCGCGAGCATTCTGCTGATCGGCATCTTCGTTCTGACGCGTTCCGTCGTGATCGCGGTGAAATCCCTGCTGATGGCGATTGTGACGATTTTCGTGACGCTCGGAGTACTTGTGATCGGGTTTCAGCTCGACGTCTTCGGCGGGATTCTCGACTTCGGGCCCCAGGACAGCATCGGCGCCGCGGAAGCGATGGTGTTGATCGCTTTGGTTGCCGCCCTGAGCACGGACTACGCCGCCTTTCTGTTGTCTCGCATCAAAGAGGCGCACGATGCGGGCCTACCCGATCGCGAAGCGATCGAGTTCGGGATGTATCGCACCGGCCGGGTAATCACTTCGGCTGCGTTGCTGATGGCCGCCGCACTCGGCGCGTTCCTGCTCGCGTCGAATGTCTACCTCAAGCAGCTCGGCTTTGGCGTCGCCTTCGCGGTGTTGTTCGACGCCTTGATGATTCGCTCGGTACTGGTACCCGCGCTGATGCTCATGCTCGGGAAATGGAACTGGTGGACACCGCGCCTTAGCGACCCCACCCCAGCCATCGAGCACGCGGGGGAGTGACCGCAGGTCCGGCCCGCACGCTCCGTCGCGCGGTCTAGGATTCGATCCTTGCTCTTAGCCGTTGACATCAGCAACATGCAGACCCACGTCGGAGCGTTTCAAAACGGCCGTCTGCTCGAGCACTGGCGCCTGGCCACTGACAGCGACGCCACCGCCGACGAGCTGGCTTCAACGCACACGAATCTCTTGGCGCTACGCGGGTTGAGCTTCAACGATCTCGACGCCGTGATCGTCAGTTCGACCGTGCCGAAAGTGATTCCGGAATACGTTGAGATGGCAGAGCGCTACCTCGGTGAAGAATGCCTAGTCGTCGGTCCAAAGTTGAAGACGGGCATGGCGATCCGAACCGAAAACCCGCGTGAACTCGGCGCCGACCGGCTCGTCAACGCGGTGGCTGCGTTCGACCGCCTGGGAGGTCCGTGTGTCGTCGTCGATTTCGGCACGGCGATCACATTCGACGTCGTCAGTGCGGAGGGCGAATACCTCGGTGGCATCATCGCTCCCGGCGTGGAGATCTCGCTGAACGCCCTCACCGAGCGCGCCGCCAAGCTGCCCCAGATTGAACTGACCGAGCCAGAGCACCTGATCGGGAAAACCACGCTGGACGCGATTCAAGCGGGCGTAATCTACGGCTTCGCGGCGCAGATCGACGGCATCGTGGATCGGATCAGGGAGGAGGTCGGCGACGATCTGACGACGATTGCCACCGGCAGCCTGTCAGGCCACATCGTGCCGTTCTGCGACTCGGTCGAGCTGCTGGACGACATGCTCACGCTCGTCGGCCTGCACCTGATCTACCAGCGCAACTCGCGCTAGTAGCGCGTGCCGAACTGATTGACGTAGATCACGAGCGGCCCGTTGCCGTCGTAGTCGCCGCCGAGCGGGCCGTCCACGTAGATCGCGGCGACTGCCTGCTCCTTGAACTGCTTGCGCAGGATGTTCTGCTTGTGGCCGCTCGAGTGCATCCACATCGAGACGATCTCGCGCGGGCTGGCGCCGGTCGTCGTGGACCAGGCGATGTTCTCGCCCAGCGAATATCCACCGGAGCTCTTGCCGTAGCCGAAGCGCGTGATCCGGCTCACGAAGCCCGGACCGCCGTCGCGCTCGTGGGCGAAGTATTGATTGGCGACCATGTCGTTCGCCTGCCAGTTCGAGGACTGCTGCAGGTCGGCGTTGAAGCGCAGGCTGCGTAGTCCGCGCTTGCGCCGCTCGCGGTTCACGAGGCAACGTGTTGCGGTCTGTGCTGCCGGTACGTCGGCGGCGCTGGCCGGCTGCAGGTCGGCGTTCGGGCAGCCGCCCGCCTGCGCGCCTGCGGCCGAGAACAGCGAAGCCGCCATGACGGCGGAGACGGCGATCAGCGAGGAGCAAACTCGCGATCGCATCCGTGATTTCAATGCGATATCCATGCTTGACTAGCGGACGGAGCAACATCCGCCACACCTACGTGACTCGGCACGCCGTAGGGCTGGCTTAATGCCTTTATTGCAGGTAAATTCGTTTCAGATTTCGATTTACCTTGAATTGACTAGGACGAATGTCCAGGTGAAAAGTGTCGCTCGGCCAACTACCCGAGGTGAACTAATCTGAAACTCGATGGACCGACTGCTTGAAAGCTGGGAGCTCGGCGGCGTAGAGGTCGCCAATCGCGTCGTGCTGGCTCCGCTCGCCGGAATCGGCAACTGGTTCGTGCGTCTGCAGGCGAAGCGTTACGGCGCCGGTCTGACGGTCTCAGAGATGGTTTCCAGCCACGGCCTGGCCTACGGCGACAAGCGCACGCGCACAGAGTTCCTGCGCCTGCACCCCGAGGAGGGCCCGACCAGCGTGCAGCTGTTCGGCGCCGACCCGGAGATCATGCGCGAGGCGGCCGCGATGGTCGCCGACGCCGGCGCCGACCTGATCGACCTGAACATGGGCTGCCCGGTGAAGAAGGTCTGCCGTACGGGCGCCGGATCGGCGCTGCTGAACGACAAGGACACCGCCGTGGCGGTCGCCGCCGCGGCGCGCGAAGGCAGCGGATTGCCGGTCACAGTCAAGCTTCGCCCGGGAATCAAGCCCGGGGACCGCGATGGCGTGGTACTGGCGCAGCGACTTCAAGACGAGGCGGGCGTGGCCGGCATCGCCTTCCATCCGCGCCACGCGAGTCAACAGCACAAGGGGCTGCCGGACTACGCGCTCGGCCGTGAGGTCGTGGAACAGCTCGACGTGCCGGTGATGATCAGCGGTGGCCTGATGAGCGAGGAGAAGGCACGCAAGGTGATGGACCTGACCGGCGCCGAGGCGATTCTGCTTGCCCGCGGCTCGCTCGGCAATCCGTGGCTGTTCGAGCGCGTGCTCGGATCCCGCGAAGGCGACCCGACGATCGACGAGGTGTTGGCGGAGCTGAGCTGGGTGATCGACCGTTGTGGCGAGCACTACCCCGAATCCGAGACCAGCGGACGCGCGGCGCGCTACCTGCGCAAGTTCTACCCCTGGTACCTGGAGCGCCTTAAAGAGATCGACGGCGAATGGTTCACTCGCGCGCGGCTCAACGATGTCAACCAAGCGTTGCAAAAAACCGAATCTCTAGATGAGGCCCGAGCCGCGATTGCGGCGATCGAGCTGCCTGTGGCGGCGCTCTAGTCATACGGACTGGCGCAGCCGGGCCGCCCGTTATACTGGCCCGCTCTTATGGCTAGAGAAACAATTGTCACCGCTGAGGGCTACGAAAAGCTGAAGGCCGAGATCGACGACCTTCAAGGTCGTGGACGCCGTGAAGTCGCTGAACGCATCAAGGAGGCGCGCGACTTCGGTGACATCTCCGAAAACGCCGAATACGACGCGGCCAAGAACGACCAGGCGATGCTCGAATCGCGGATCGCTCAGCTCGAAGATCGCCTTCGCTCAGCTGTGATCGTCGACGAGAAGAAGCTCGAGAACGACATTGTTTCTGTTGGTACGACTGTGCATCTGAAGGATCAGAAGACCGACAAGTCCGTCAAGTACAAGATCGTCGGATCATCAGAGGCCGACCCGATGAACGGCAAGCTCTCGAACGAGTCGCCGATCGGCAATGCTCTGATCGGCCACAAGCGCAACGACATCGTCAAGGTGCCGGTGCCGCGCGGTCCTCAGCGGCAGCTGAAGATCACGAAGATCGAAGCCTAGGCGTCGGCTTCAACAAGCTCTACGCAGCGATCGAGCACCTGCTCGGCATAGCGCTGCCACAGCCGCGTGACCGGCCAGAGGATCGCATTGAAGATTCGGTGCTTCGGCACCCAGGTGTACCTCCAGCGGATCAACGTTTCACCGTCCTCCGCGCTGTAGAACCACCAAGCGCCGTCGGCGTGGTCGACGATCGCGCCGATCGGTCCGTGGAACGGGCCGACGGTGTAGGCGAAGTGGCCGGGCCGCTCGCAGTGGTCGATCCGCTCGCTGGTGTTTGAGCCGTCGCTGAGGTTGATGCGCCGGGTCTGACCGGCGGCGTTCCAGTCGCCGGTCTGGTCCTGCGTGCCCTTGACGGCGGGCAGTGGCCCGTAGCCCGTGAACACGGCCGCGAGATCGACCGGAACGATCACGTCGAAGGCGCGCTCGGGTGACGCCTGCGCGCGGCGCGTGACGACCACAGCGATCCCTTCCGAAGCCATGGGCGAAAGCGTATGCGAGATAGTCTCCCTAGCCGCAATGTCTCCTGACCAAGAGAATCCCGCACCTCCCGCCGATGCCGCGGAAGGGCCTGCCGAGCACGAGCTGATCGCCGAGCGCAAGGCCAAGCTGGCGCGCTTTCGCGAGGCCGGCATCGAGCCGTTCCCGCACGAGTTTCCCGGCGTCGTGCCGGCCGCCGAGGTGCACGGCAATCACGACGGGCTTGAGCCGGGCACGGAGACCAACGTGACCTACCGCGTCGCCGGCCGCCTGACCGGGCGCCGCGGCCACGGCAAGGCGGCCTTCATGGACGTCGTCGACCGCAGCGGCAAGATGCAGGTGCACGCGCGCGAGGACCTGCTCGGTGAGGAGCAGTTCGAGCTGCTGACCTCTTTGGACCTGGGCGACCTGGTCGGCATCGACGGCGAAGCGTTCGTGACCAAGCGCGGCGAGCTGTCGCTTGCCGCGACGGGGTGGACGCTGCTCGCGAAGTCGCTGCGCCCGCCGCCGGACAAGCACCACGGCCTCGCCGACGTGGAGACGCGCTACCGCCACCGCGAACTCGACCTGATCGCCAACGAAGAGGCGCGCGAGCTGTTCATCATGCGCTCGAAGGTGATCGCCCTAGTCCGCCGCTGGCTCGACGAGCGCGGCTTCATCGAGGTCGAGACGCCGGTGTTGCAGCCGATCTACGGCGGCGCCCTGGCCCGGCCGTTCACGACGCACCACAACCAGCTTGACCGCGAGTTCTATCTGCGCATCGCCACCGAGCTTTATCTGAAGCGGCTGATCGTCGGCGGCCTCGAGAAGGTCTACGAGTTGGGCAAGGACTTCCGCAATGAGGGGATCAGCCACAAGCACAACCCCGAGTTCACGATGATCGAGTGGTACGAGGCCTACGCGGACTACAACAAGGTGATGGACGACGTCGAGACGCTGGTCTCGTGGCTGGCTGGGCAGGTCGGCTACGACGGCGACCTCAAGTTCACGGCGCCGTGGCCGCGCGTCGCGCTGGCCGACGCAATCGAGGAGCAGACCGGCCTCAACGTGCTCGAGCTGCGCGACCGCGAGTCGTTGGCGCAGGCGATGGTCGACAAGGGCTTCCACAGCGAGCTGCCCGACGACTCCTGGCCGCAGCTGGTCGACGAGCTGCTCAGCAAGCACGTCGAGCCGAAGCTCATAAATCCGACCTTCATCGTCGACTACCCGGTCGAGCTCTCGCCGTTTGCCAAGGAGCACCGCGAGAAGCCCGGCCTGGTCGAGCGCTTCGAGGTGTTCGCCAACGGCATGGAGTTCGGCAATGCCTTCAGCGAGCTGAACGACCCTGAGGTGCAGCGAGAGCGCTTCGAGGCGCAGGCCCGCCTCGCCGCCGAAGGCGACGAGGAGACCCAGCCTTTTGACGAGGCCTTCCTACAGGCACTCGAGCATGGGATGCCGCCGACCGGTGGCCTCGGCATCGGCATCGACCGTCTGGTGATGCTGCTCAGCGGACGTCACGGGATCCGTGAGGTCGTGCTGTTTCCCGCAATGCGGGACTAGGCGAACAGTCCCGCCATCGCGTCGAGCATCTGCGTCCAGCCCTTGCGCTCGGAGTAGGGGCTGTCGTCGCGGTTCGCGGGCAGGCCGGCGTGGCTGATGCGCACCAGCGTGCTCTCGCCCTGCGGCTCGAGCT
>JBOGYW010000105.1:0-8329 GCA_050696815.1 Solirubrobacterales bacterium
AACGTCCTTCAGGTTCAGCGAACCGTCCGCGATACCCGCTCCGGTGATCGCGCCAGCCGCGACCGCGCCGGCACTACCGGCGGTCGTCGCAGACGGAACCGTCGCGAGCGTCGACTCCTTGATGTCAGCGCCGGTCAGCGAGTCGTTCTTGACCTTCGAGCCGGAAACGGCGTTCTTCTTGATCTGCTTGCTGCCGACGCTGTTCTTCGCAAGCGCGCCGGCTGCGACCGCTGTGCCGCTCATCGCGACGAACAGGGCGAGCAGGGCGACGATCATGCTGGGTGACGGCACGTGGAAGTGCTTCCTCATTTGGAGATTCTCCTTGTTGGATCTGATGGGGATTACCGAGTTGCTTGGCGGATTACGAGATTGGGGCCAATCTGGTGAGCAATCCGGGGTCGGCCTTGGACGCCAACCTAAACAACCGGGTGGTCGTCCTACCGAGATTTAGTGTCTGCATACGCAATTATGCAGGAAGGAACCGGCCGACGCAGGCTGGGAATCGATATTCGTCCAGTTTCCGGGAGGGTCAACCGCAATGAGGAATCTAAAGGCAAAGCTCAATTCGATGTGGGGCGCTGTGCTCGTGATCTGCCTCGTCATCGTGATCAGCTCGGCGGCGACAGCAACCGCCAGCAAGCTGATCAACGGCAAGAACATCAAAAAGAACACGATCACGGGCAAGCAGGTCAAAGAAAGCTCACTGGCGACGGTGCCGAAGGCGACCAGCGCGATAAATGCCGGCGTTGCCCAGTCGCTCTCGGGATTCGACCCGGCCGCATATGTGAAGAGCAACGCGAAGCTGTACACGGGATCGCACTATCCCGATTTCGGCCAAGAGGCCACCCTGGTCGACGCGCCAGGCTTTGGCAGGCTCTACGTGTACTGCAACTTGGTCGGCGACGGCTTGCTCAACTTCGAAAACCATTCGGGCACGTCAGTCGCGATTGCGGCCAAGCCCAGCGGCTCGGACAGCAACAACGCAGTCACAACCCCGGGCCTTGCGAATGGCTCGGCATACCTCTTCCCCTTCAACGGCATCGGCGTCGTCAACGGCCAGATCTGGCAGAAGGCGGAGAATGGCAAGTCGATGACGTTTACGGCCGCGAATTCGGACTGCGGCGCCAGCGCCAGCGCGATCGTTGCGGGCTGACCGGATCCTGAGCCGCCGTCGCATGCAGTGGCTTGCCGCCGTCGGCGCGATCCTCGCGATCACGCCGATCGCGGCCGGCCGCTCGGGCGGGATCTGGCCGGTAGTTCACGTGAGTGGCGGCGCGATGGCGCTGTTCGCCCTGGTCGTGGAGGGCGTGCGCCTGCCGAGCCCCTGGCGCTGGCTCGCTGCGACAGGCGTCGTGATCTCGCTGGTCGTGATCTCAATCGTCACCGGCGGCGGTTCGCTCGGCACGGCGGTGCAGATCATCGTGCTCGCTGCGCTCGCAGCGATCTACATAGCGGTCGTCTTCTGGCCGCGCGCTACAGCAGACAGCTAGGGCCGCTGCCAGACCCGCACGTAGTCGATCGCCATCTTGGCGTTCTTGCCCGGGCGGCCGCCGCGGAAGATGCCCATGTTGAAGATCGGATACATCGCCACGTCGGGAATCAGGTTGCCGGTCATCGCCGGACCGGGCTTGCCGTCGAGATAGACCTGCATCAGGCCCGGCCGCCACATCAGTCCATAGGTGTGGAAGGCGCGCGTGTAGTCGTGGTGCTTACGGCCGTAGCGCTTGATCTGCAGCTCGGCGCCGAATTTGTTCCAGTGGAAGTTGAAATACGGCTGGCGCAGTCGCTTCGTGCTGAAGTATTCGAAGATGTCGACCTCGGTGTTCGACAGCTCGTACGGGTTGGGGTTGTCCTCGAGCAGCCAGAACGCCGGCCAGCAGCCGTGGCAGGCCGACATCTTGACCCGCGCCTCGACGTAGCCGTAGGTGTAGTTGAAGAGCTGCGAGCTCTGCAGCACGCCGCTGCGGAACGGGAAGCGGTCGCCGCCCGCCACGCGCGTGACGTTCAGCGTCACCGCTCCGTTGCGCACGATTACGTTGGCCGGGTCATACATCGCGGCTTCGAGCGCAGTGTTGTACGGCATGTTGTTCTGCGGCCCGCCCGGGCGGTTCGGCGCCCAGTGCTGCAGGTCAAGACCCGGTCCGGCGAAGCCGTCGGTGAAGATCAAGTTCCAGTTCTTGCCCTGTCCGACCGGCATCGGCACGCCGGTGGCCGTGTTCGGGCCGCCGGTGGCCAGGGCGCAGCCGGCGGTCGCCCAAAGGCTGGCCACCACTGCCGCAGCCGTCAGTACGGCGCGCAAAGAGTGTCGTTTTGCGATTGACATCCGTGTTTACTTTTTGGCGCTCGCAGCGCTGCGGACCAGAACCACTGGTCCGCCTGCCGAGAAGTCCATATTCGTTAACTGTATTGAAGAACTCGCGGGATGGCCAGTGGTTGCGGTATGTCGCTTGCAACGCCGCTTTGCGCAGGGTTTGAGCGCCGCGCGCCTAACATGAACACGATGGCAACGACGCCTTCACCATCCGCCAGTTACAGCATCACCCTCTCTGTCGCGATCGACAACCGCGAGGGGACGCTGCCGCGCGTCACCGGCGCGATCTCCGAAGCCGGTGGCGAGATCACCGCGATCGACATCGTCGGTTCGCAGGACGACATGACGGTGCGCGAGATCACGGTCTCGGCGCGCAACCAAGATCACTACCGCTCGATCATCGCCTCGCTCAACCAAGTGCGCGGCACGAAGCTGCTGGAGACCACGGACCGCACCTTCAACATGCACCAGGGCGGCAAGATCGAGCAGCACAACAAGCACCCTTTGAAGACGCGCGACGACCTGTCGATGGCGTACACCCCGGGCGTGGCACGCGTCTGCATGGCGATCCACGAAAACCCGGAAAAGGCCTACAAGTACACGATCAAGGCGAACACGGTCGCCGTCGTCTCCGACGGCACGGCGGTGCTCGGCCTCGGTGACATCGGCCCTGAGGCCGCGATGCCCGTGATGGAGGGCAAAGCGATGCTCTTCAAGGAGTTCGCCGGCGTCGACGCCTTCCCGATCTGTGTGGACACCAAGGACCCGGACGAGATCGTGCGTCTCTGTGAGCTGATCGCCCCCACCTTCGGTGGCATCAATCTCGAAGACATCTCGTCGCCGCGCTGCTTCGAGATCGAGCGCCGGCTGAAGGAATCGCTTGACATCCCGGTCTTCCACGACGACCAGCACGGCACCGCCGTGGTGGTGATCGCCGCGCTGCTCAACGCGTCGAAGGTGACCGGCAAGAAGATTTCGGAGATGCGTTGCCTGATGCTGGGCCTCGGCGCCGCGGGCATCGCCGTGACCGAGATGCTCGAGGCAGCCGGTGTGCAGGACGTCATCGGCTGCGACCGCAAGGGCGCACTGCACACCGAGCGCGAGGACTGGGACTCCTTGGACCCGGTCAAGCAGCATTTTGCCCAGCACACGAACAAGGACAAGCTTGGCGGCGACCCCAACGATGTGATCGAAGGGATCGACCTGCTGATCGGACTTTCCGGACCTGGCGTGATCAAAGCCGAATCGCTGGCGAAGATGAACGACGACCCGATCGTCTTCGCGATGGCCAACCCGACGCCCGAAGTGATGCCTGAAGAGGCCGCGCCGTACGTGCGGATCATGGCGACCGGCCGCAGCGACTATCCGAACCAGATCAACAACGTGCTCTGTTTCCCCGGCATCTTCCGCGGCGCGATCGACGCGCGCGCGTCGAAGATCACCGACGAGATGAAGATGGCGGCCGCCGAGGGCATCGCCGCATGCGTTCCGGAGAACGAGATCTCCGAGGACTACATCATCCCTTCGGTCTTCAATCGCGACGTCGCCATCGAGGTCGCGAAGGCCGTCAAGGAAGAAGCCGCGCGCAGCGGCGTCACCCACACGGTCGACGACGACGGTTCACAGACCGTCGATCTGCCGGCGATCGCCAACTAGGCGCGTCCTCATAGCCGAGGCTCAAGCCTCGCTTTTCGACGTTCGGAGTCAAGTTATACTGGATGGTATGACTCATAAGATCGGAACAAAAGGGCAGGTCGTGATCCCCAAAGAGATGCGCGACGCACTTGGGCTGACCCCTGGGATGCGAGTCGACTTTGCGCTTCAGCAAGGAAGCGTGGGCGTGCGCAAACATCGCAGTTCGAGTTCACTGTCGGGCAGCTTCAAGGATCTGGACCTGGTCAACGACCTGCTTGAAGATCGCGCAAAGGAGCGCGGCTAGTGGTCTGCCTTGATTCGTGGGCCGTGATGGCGTGGTTGAAGGGCGAACAACCCGCGGCTGAAGCCGTGGAAACGGCGATCGCCACGGGCCGCCCCGCAATCAGCTGGATGAATGTCGCCGAAGTGTTCTATCTGCTCGCACGTAAAGCCGGTAAGCAGCGGGCCGCCGACACCGTCAATGAAATGAGGTTCCTCTTCGATTGCGAGATCCCAACGGAACGTCGGGTGCTCGAATCGGCGATTGTCAAGGCAGAAAATTCGATCGCGTTCGCCGACTGTTTCGCGATTTCGCTTGCGAAGGACTACGGTGGCGTCCTCTACACCGGAGACCGGGAGATCCTGGAGTTGAAAGACCTCCCCTGCGAGGTCCGCGATCTGCGCCGCTAGCGCAGCGCCTCGATCAAACTCGCCGGGCCAGTGGGCGCGTCTCCCCCGCGTGCCTGGAAGATGTACAGACTTGTGCGGCCTGACGGCAGGATGTCGTAGTGGCCGACCGGGCCGAAGCGGTTGCGGATCGAGAAGGCGCTGCGCGTGACGTTCGTCCGGTCGACAGCTCCGCCCGCGTCCTCAGTGCGATCGATTGCGTCGAGCACCAGGCCAACCGCCTCGTAGGCGTAGATCGCGAAACGGTCCGGGTCGTGACCGAACCGCTTGACGAAGGCATCGAAGAAGCGCTCGCCGGCCGGCGGATATGCGTCTTCGGTCATGCCGGCGGTGATCGTTGTGTGCGGGCCGGAGTCGTTGGGGTTCGCCGGGTCGTCGGCCGCGACGAAGCCTTTGGTGTTGCCGGCGCCGACCACCGGTGCACCCTTCGCGATGCGCCCGAGCGCCACGGGCTCGATCCCGGCACGCGCGATGCCGGCGTCGAAACCGCCGCGTACCGCTCCCGAGAACGCCGTACCGTCGCCGAAGAAGCCGATCTGCCGCTGGCCAGCTCCAGCGATGTACTGCGCCAGGGCGTCGCCCTGCCCCGGCGCCGAAGGCAGCTGCCAGATCACGTTGGCGGTGCGGGCTGAAGCCGTCGTCGCCACGCTCGGCGCCGGTGCCAGCGCCACCTGCAGCAGCCCCGCCGCGCTGTCCGCCCGCGCGATCGATTGCACAGCGGTGATCGAGAGTCCGCCGATGCAGGCGACCGCGCGTTGGTCGCTCG
The DNA here is from genome assembly GCA_050696815.1 of Solirubrobacterales bacterium. GTDB lineage: Bacteria > Actinomycetota > Thermoleophilia > Solirubrobacterales > JACPNS01 > JACPNS01. The sequence goes on from JBOGYW010000105.1 coordinate 5,400, forward strand.
CCGCGGCGCCGATGTCGAGCCGGCGCGCCGAGTCGATCACCTTCAGTTTTAGCCGCGTGCCGGTGGTGTCGTAGTTGGTCTGCTGCAGGCCGAGCGTGACGGCGTGCGCCATGTCGGCGCCGCGCGCCGCCAAGGGGCCACTGAGCGGCACAGCAAGGTAGATCGTGCGGTCAGCCTGCTGCTGTTTGCCGCAGCCGGCGCCGGAGAGCGCCGCCAGCACGCATGCCGCGGCCGCGGCGCGTCGAAGAAACACCCGTCGCATCAGGTTCGCAAGCCTATAGCCAGGCTCGACGGCGACCGCCAGGCAGTCGCAGCGGCCGTCCGCGGCGCGACCATATACTCGCGCGATGCGAGTCGGCATACTCACCGCGGGCGGCGACTGTCCCGGCCTCAACGCCGTGATCCGCGCCAGCGCGCGCAAGCTGCTCGCCGAGGGCCACGAAGCGGTCGGGCTGATTGCCGGCTACCGTGGCCTCGCCGAGCGCGAATTCGTCGATCTGAAGCGACCTGCCATTCGCGGCATTCTGCAGCTCGGTGGCACGATCATCTCGACCTCCAGCTACAACCCGTACCGCGAGCCGGACGGCATCGTCAAGGTGAAGGCGGCGATCAACGAAGAGAACATCGACGCGGTGATCGCGATCGGCGGCGAGCACACGATGATGATCACGCGCCGGCTCTACGAGGAAGAGGGCGTGCCGACGATCGGCGTGCCGAAGACGATCGACAACGACGTCACCGGCACCGACTACACCTTCGGCTTCAACACCGCCGTGCAGATCGCGACCGACGCGATCGACCGGCTGCACACGACCGCGCAGTCGCACAACCGCATCATGGTGCTCGAAGTGATGGGCCGCAACAGCGGCTGGATCGCGCTCTACGCGGCGATCGCGGGCGGCGCCGACGGCGTGCTGATCCCGGAGATCGATGTCTCGGTTGAGGAGATGGCAGCCTCGCTACAACGCCGCCACGACGCCGGTGCGAACTTCTCGATCATCGTCGTCGCCGAAGGCGCCGAACTGCTGCGCGGCGGCGAAAAGAGGCTGATCCGCGCGCACGAAGGCACAGACCAGTATGGCTACCCCCGGCTCGGCGGCATCGGCGCGGCGCTCGCCGACGAACTCGAGGAGATCACCGGCTTCGAGACACGCGTCACGGTGCTCGGCCACGTTCAGCGCGGCGGCACGCCGACCGCCTACGACCGCGTGCTGGCCACGCGCTACGGAATCAAGGCGGCGGAACTGGCGATCGGCCGAGAGTACGGCCGCATGGCGGCGCTGCGCGGACACGAGATCGTCTCGGTGCCGCTGAGCGACGTGACGGGCATCAAGACCGTCGAGATGCGCTACCTCGAGGTCGCGCGGACGTTTTTCGGCTAAAAACGACCTGAAAGCAGGCTATTCGCCGTGGATCGTCTTCTTGATCAGCGGCAAATAGGTGTCGATCGCGGCGGCCGAGATCAGGATCAGCGCAGGAATCAGCGCTGCCGTCAGGCCGTGAACGCCGAGACCCCAAGTGAACAGGTAGACCCCGGCTGCGACTACGAATGCGACGATGTTGATCATTGCGGGCGCAATTCTAGCGTGTCGTTCGGCGTCGGTTGATGGCTAGGCGAGAGCGGCCGAGAGCTCGCGCACGACCGCTTCCACAGCGGCCGCGGGGTCCTCGCCGGCAGCGTTTGCCTCTCCGGCAGCGCGCACCAGCCGGGTGCCGACGATCGCGCCGTCGGCCACCTGCGCGACGCGGCTCGCCTGCTCGGCAGCGGAGATTCCGAAGCCGACCGCAACCGGCAGGTCGGTGTGAGCGCGCACTCTTCCGACCAGTTCGGCAAGGCCTTCTGCTGTGGCCGTGCGCTCGCCGGTCGTGCCGGTCACCGAAACCGTGTAGATAAAGCCACGCGCCTGGGCACAGATCTTCTCCATCCGCTCGTCGGTCGTGGTCGGCGCTACGAGCGGAATCAGTGCCAGCCCACGTTCGTCGCAGGCCGCCAGCAGCGGCGCAGACTCTTCGAGCGGGATGTCAGGCGCGATCACACCACTCACGCCGAGCTCCGCGATGCGTCCGAGAAAACGATCGATCCCGCGCGCCTCGATCAAGTTGAAGTAGGTCATCACGAGCGTCGGCACCTGCGCCGCGACGGCCGCTGCCGAGTCGAGCACGTTTTCGATCATCGCCCCGGCGGCAAGCGCCTCGACCGCCGCGCCATGGATCACCGGGCCGTCGGCCAACGGATCCGAGAACGGCAGCCCGAATTCGATCAGGTCAGCGCCGCCGTCCACGTAGGCTTGGGCGATCCGCGCAGCGGCTTCAGTCGTCGGAAAACCGCCCATCAGGTACGGCATCAGGGCGGCCTTGCGCCCGTGCCCGGAGAACGCGGCCGCGATGCGGTCGACGCCCGATGTCGTCTCGGTCACGGTCACGCGGTCGATCCGGATTCGTCCATGCCAATCAGGCGCAGCACCTCGTCGAGGTCCTTGTCGCCGCGGCCGCTCAAGGTCAAGATGTCGAGGTCGCCGCCGGGGTTGGCGAGCAGCCATGCCAAGGCGTGCGAGGACTCAAGCGCCGGAATGATCCCCTCGAGCTTGCAGAGCAGCTGCAGTGCCTCGAGCGCCTCGGCGTCGGTCGCAGACACGTAGCGCACGCGGCCGATGTCGCGCAGGTAAGAGTGCTCCGGGCCCACGCCCGGGTAGTCGAGGCCGGCCGAGATCGAGTGCGCCTCGAGGATCTGGCCGTCCTCGCTCTGCAGCACCGACGAGCGCGAGCCGTGCAGGATGCCGGTCGTGCCGGCCGTCAACGTCGCGCCGTGCGCGCCGGTGGAGACGCCGTGGCCGCCCGCCTCTACGCCGATCAGCTCGACGGATTCGTCGGCTTCAAATGCTTTGAACGACCCGATCGCGTTCGATCCAGCGCCGACGCAGGCGATTACG
>JBOGYW010000106.1:0-8299 GCA_050696815.1 Solirubrobacterales bacterium
GTTCACGACAGCGAGCCATGTCGCCAGGCTCGTACGGAAAGTGACGTCGGCGGATGCCGCCTTGCCGGCGATCGCCTGTGAGTTTCCGTTGTCGATGCGAAGGTGCCATGGGTCTGCGTCCGAGAAATCCCACTGGATCGTGGTCGGACGTTTTAACCCGTGATCCGGGCGAACGGAGTGCTGGATCAGCTCAAATAAATATTCCAGCGCTTCGGGGTCGCGCTTGAGCGGCTGCGTGCCGCCGCTGAAGAAGTTTGCGCGCTGCATCACGAAGGCGCGGCGGGCGCGCTCCTCGTGCGACATGCCCTCGTCGAGGAACGGCAACACGCCGTCGTCGCCGATCGGCGTGAATCCCGCGGCCGACAGCCGCGTCTCGATCTGGCGCTGGCCGGTCACCGCGATGCCGAGCATCGTCTCGCCGAACACCTCCACGTAGCGCTCGTCGTCGTTCGGCGGGCGAAACACGCCGATCGTGAAAGGCAGCACATCACCGAGAATCTCACGCACCGCCGGCTTGACCTCCGGGTCGGCGCGGTTGAGGTCGGCCAGCAGCTTTACGCCGAAGGCGATGTGGCGCTGCTCGTCCTTCTCGACGTTGACCATGCCCGCGCGGAAGCCCGGCATCACGTCCATGCGTTCGAGGTAGTCGGCGATGAAGTGCTGGCCGGTCTGCGCCAGCGTGCCCTCGACGACGAAGTGGTACAGCGTGATCGCCTGCGCAAGCTTCGGCTTCGAGTGGTCGCCGGCGCGCATCTCGTCGGTCACGCGGCCCAGCGTCTCGAAGACCTTCTTGATGCCGTACGTGAGGTCTTTGTCGGCGGCGCGCAGGGTTGCGGCGTAGCTGTCGCCGGCGACGCCGATCACCTCGTTGAAGAAGCGTGAGAAGAAGATCGCGTGGCGCGCCTCATCGACCTGCTGCGTGGTCAGGAAGTACTTCTGCTCCTCGAGCGGTGCCGCGTCGATGAACGGTGAGAGCTGGTCGGCCACCTCGTCTTCGCCGAAGAAGAACAGCGAGTAGTTCCAGCGCGCGGCCGTGCGCATGAAGTCGTCGAACTTCTCGTTCCAGTCGATCTTGTCCTGGCTGAAGTCGAGGTCCATCGCGGACCAGTTGCCCTTCTCCCAGCGACGGTAAAGATCGACGTAGTCGATCTGGTCTGCCGGCAGCTGCTTCTTTCCTGGCTCGGTGATCGCGATCGCCATTTCCCCACTCCTACGACGTCAAAAACAGTGTTGGTACAACAGTGTACCGAGATCGCAAAACCGCGTAACTACCAGCCGCCGCCACCGCCGCCACCCGACGCGCCGCCGCTGAATCCGCCCGAAGAAGACGAAGAGGTCGACATTCCGGTGACGCCGCTGATGCCGGAAGACATGCCGTTGAACGCCGAGAGCGCAGCGGCGTTGTAGGCCATCCAGCCCAGGCCGGGGCTGCCGATGTCGGTGCTGCCGGTGGTGCCCTGCCGCGGCATGTTCGTGATCACCTTTTTCGCAAAGCCGAAGGCGGCGGCGTAGACCAGCGCCTCGTCCCAGATCTCGACCGTGAGCGGGTAATCGCGGCTCATGTCCATGTTGCGGAAGAAGTCCTGGTAGGTCTCCCATTTCCTGACGCGCTCGGCCTGGTCGGCGCGCAGCCGGTAGAAGGCGTTCCCCTCGACCGCCGCCCACAGCAGCACCGGCATGAAACCGATGAAGAACAGCGCGGGGAACGACTGGTCCCAACGCGCCGCCGCGTCGTTGCCACTGTTGCCGATGATCGCGATCAGGGCGATCACGTACGCGATCAGCGCGACGATCCCGATGAACCAGCGGCGCACTCGCCCGCGGTAGGTGGACCGCAGCTCATACTGCTGGCGCTCGGCCTTGACGGCCTTCGTGTAGGCACCGATCTTGGTTTCGGCCTCCGACGGCGTGAGGTGCTTCTTCAGCTCGAGGAAGTCCGGCGCGTGGCGCTCGTGGCCGTCGATCGCGCTCTGCAGCAGCTCGGCGATCGGCGCCTCCCACGCCAGCACCTTTGCGCGGTCGAACGTCGTTTCGCCGACGTTGTTCATGATCGCGACGTCTTCCTTGCGCTTTTCGGCCGGGATCACGCGGAAGACGTCACGCTGCAGCAGCGACAGCAGCGTCGACGAGACAAGGTTTTCGTTCGCCGCGCCGCCAAGCGCCTGGGCGACGACCGGCGCCGGGATCTTCTCCGGCGGGTACTGGTAGGTGCCGCCGGCCGAGATCGGCTTCGTTGTGTCGCGGCCGAAGGCCAGCCAGCACAGCCACACGAACAGCAGGCCGATCAGCGCCGAGATCAGCGCCGGAATCAGGAACGACACGAACGAACGCTCGCGCAGCTCGGCGCTGTGCCGCGCCCACTCCGCGTTGTTGGCGGCGATTCGCGCCTGCTCGGCGCGCAGCGCGGGCATCACGTTCTTGTTCTCGTGCGGCATGCCGCCGAGTGGCTGAGCCGCCGCCTGCATCTGCACCGCGTTACCGGCCGGCAGATCGCGCACGCTGAATCCGGCGGAGCTGCCGCTCGTCTGCGTGCCGTAGACGCGGCGCTGCAGATGATCGGTGCGCGGCTGGAACAGCTTGATCCGGCCGGGGAAACGGACGGACACGTCCATCCGGCCGACGCCGGTCTCCCAGCCCTTGCCCCACACGTCCCAAAGCAGGCTCGACGCGTCGCGGAAGTTCTTCACCGCGCCGCTCAGCGCGTAACGCACGACAAACGTGTGGGTACCGCTGTCGGCGACGTTCCAGACGATCCGCAAGCGCCGTCCGTTGTCGTCGATCACGCCGTAGCCGAACGTGCCGTACGACCCGCCGACGCCGAGCTCGATTCCGCTGCCGGGACCGAACGGCAGGTTGACGCCATCGTCGGCGCGCGTGACGCTGACGTCCTTCACCTGCTCGCCGTGGTTGAGGATGATGTCCTGGTAGAGGCCGTGCCAGGTGCCGCCGAGGTCGTAGTTCAATGTTTCGCGCACCGCCAGGTCACCGTTCCGGAACACCTGAAAGCGCGAGTCGACCTGCGGCAGGAACATCGACTTGTTGTCGCCGCTGAACTCGCTCGCGTGCGGGTTGATCCGCAGGCCTTCGTAGAACAGCCCGACGCCGGCGGCGATCATCGCCGCAGCGGCGATCACGTAGAAAATCCTTTTCGCTGTTGAGATCATGGGTTCACCGCTATGCCCGGGGTGGGACTTGAACCCACATGCCCTCGCGGGCAGCCGATTTTAAGTCAGCCGCGTATACCAATTCCGCCACCCGGGCCGGGCGCGTCTGACGCGTTTCACGACGGTATACGGCGGCTCGGTTCGCTAGCCGGGCCGTTAGGCTGGATGAGAAGGCAACGTTCCCACATTAAGAGGACGTTTTCTGGGGGTAGCAATTCCTTTGAGAACACCGCAACCCTGTTACTTCTGGTGTGTCTATGTCGATAGATAGGAATATGGAAGCTTCCGTCCTTCGCGAACCTGGTTCGAACGCGGCCACGCTGATGAAAGATCCGCGGGCGAGTTTTCTGCGCCTGCAGTCGGATGAGCGCCTGGTTGCCCTGACCCGCCGCGGCAATGAAGCCGCCTTCGAGACCTTGATCTCGCGCTACCGCGCGCGCCTGCTCGCCTTCTGCCGGCACATGGTCGGCTCCACCGAGGACGCCGAGGACATCCTGCAGGAGGTCTTCGTTTCTGCCTACCGCGCGATGCTCGCCGACGACCGCGAGCTCAACGTGCGCCCATGGCTCTACCGCATCGCGCGCAACCGCTCTTTGAACCACCTTCGCCGCCCGCGGCCGACCGGCGTCGACTCGATGGACGTTTTCGAGGGCGGCGCTGCCGTCGCGACGGCCGACCGCGTGCACGACAAGCTCGACCTCGAAGATCTCGTCGAGGACGTCAAGAAGCTTCCCGAGACCCAGCGCACGGCCCTGATGCTGCGCGAGATGGGCGACCTCTCTTACGACCAGATCGCCGAGGCGATGGACACCTCGATCCCGAGCGTCAAGTCGCTGCTCGTGCGCGCACGCGTTTCGCTCGCCGAAGCGGCCGAGAGCCGCCGCCTCTCCTGCGACGAGGTGCGGATGGAGCTCGGCGCAGTGGCCGAGGGTCTACAGAAACTTTCGTCCCCGGCGCGCCGCCACGTCGCCGACTGCGACCGCTGCCGCGCCTTCAAGAAAGAACTTTCGATCACCAACCGCAAGCTCACCGTGCTCGCGCCGGTCGGGCTGTTCGTGCTGCTGAAGAGCGTCGTGGCGCTGAAGGTCTTCGGCACCACCGTCGCCGGCGGATCAAGCGCGGCCGGCGGCAGCGCGGCAGGCGGCATCGGCGCGGCAACCGGCGCTTCGGGCGCCGCAGCAGGTGGCGGAGCAGCCGCAGGCGCAGCAGCCGCCACCGGCGGTGGAGCCGCGGCAGGAGTCTCAGCTGGACTCGGCGCGGTCGCGGCGAAGGTCGGCACCGGCCTGGTCGCCGCAGCACTCGTGACCGGTGGCGTCGCACAGGTCGCCAAGCACGAGGTCAACACTTCGAAGATCACTCAGCACACCACGGCAACGAAGCCTGCGACCGACCCGTCATCGACCGGCGGCGTCGCACCGGGCGCAGTCGCCGACTCCGCCGCTCCGGCCGAGCCGACAGGCGCGACCGGTTCGACGGGCGACGAGCAGAAGACCGACGAGCCGAGCACGACTCCGGTCGCAGTCGCGCCGACCGAGAGCACCGGCACAACGGACAAGCCCGAGGTCGTCGACGAGGAGACCACCAGCGTGAAGCTGCCGAGTTCGATCAGTGAGCCTTCGAGTTCGATCGGCGGCGGCAGCTCTGGCGAGACGCCCGGCCTGCCGACCGGCGAGAACACTCCGCCGCCGCCAAGTGGCGCCGGCAGCACGCCGGCCACGCCGCCGGCTACGGGTTCGACCGGCGCCTCTGACGCGTCGCTGCCCGACCCCGCCCTCTAGGGCCCTGGGTCGGCGTCGGCCTTGACCGTCACCTGCTCGCCGTTGAGCAGTGCAATCGTGACCGTCTTCCCGGGTCGCCGGCCTTCGACCATCAGCTTGTACGAGCCCGGCTTGTCGTAGGTGACGGAGCGGTGCGTGCTGCCGTAGTCGATCGCCAGTGAGTAGGACTTCGCGTCGGCGACATCGATGTCGAGTTCGATCGCGATGAACGACGGCACATGCACGACCTTCGCGGTGCGCTTCGTGAGGCCGCCGTTCTTCAGGCCGATCGCGACCGGCGTGCGGGCCGCTTCCTCGTCGCCCGCGCCCGGATCGTTCGGGTTGGCCTCCGCGGCTTCAGTGGCGCCCGTGGCGCCGGTCGTCGGCACGACCTCAGAGCTCACGCCGGTGGCTGCGGAGGGCGGATTCGTGGCGCCGGTGAGCGGTGCCGGATTTTCACCGGAACCGCAGCCCCAGAGCGGGATCGCGAGGACCGCAAGGGCCACGCAGATAGCTGATTTCTTGGTATCGCGAATGCTTATCGCAGGTTTGACAAATGCCGATATATAAGACATATTCATGAAGGGCACGCGACACGAGGTCGCGGTGTTGTTAGGAGGACGGGGAAATGATTCGTTGGGACCGAGAACAGCAGAGAGTTTGGGTCGCGGGGTGGCGTTTGCACCACGGCTTGACCGGCGCAGTCCTGGCGTTGGCTGGTGGGCTTCTGATGGCTCACGACTGGAAAGACCGCACCCAGTGGGTGCACCTGCACAGCGACAACTGATCTGATCGCTTTCAGCCCACCTCGCCGTCTGAGGTGGGTTTTGACTCAGAGCCGGGCTCGCGCTTGTCCGCCAAGCGTTCCGCCAGCTCCCAACCGACCGCTACGCCGACCAGCATTCCAAGCCGGGTCTGTTCGAGCACGAGGTGGCGCACCAGATTGAGGCGCTCTTCTTCGTCCGGCGCCGTGGCGGCCTTCAGGACCATGCTCTCGTGCGCGTCGTCGAACCAGCCGCCGGCCGACAGCGCGCCGTCGAGCGTCTGCTGCAGCTGCGGCGCGATCGGCGCGATGCGCTCTTCAGCCGATTCGAAGCCGCCCGACTGAGTAAGTTCCAGGAGCACTGCTTCGATGTCGGCAAGGTCGGAGTCGCTGTAAGGCATTGGCGCATTCTAAAATGTCTTGCACGGGGCTGTAGCTCACTTGGTAGAGCGCCTGCTTTGCAAGCAGGAGGTAGTCGGTTCGATCCCGTCCAGCTCCATATCGCGTCGCCCGCGGTGATCCGCGCGTCGCAGTCCTCCGTATCTCTCGCGTAACGCGGCGCCGCACCGGCGCGCACGACAGATTGGCAGTCCCCATGAACGCTCGCCAGAAGACGATCCTCGGTATCACCGGCCTGGGCCGCAAGCTCTGGCGCACGTACGTGTTCGTCGACGAGTGGGACGTCGCTGCGCCGCCGGAGGCCGTGTTCGACGCACTGTCCGATGGCCGCACCTATCCCGAGTGGTGGACGCCGGTCTACATCGCGGTCGAGGCCGAGGGTCCGCCGGTCGTCGGCCACAGTTCGAAGCAGCACTTCAAGGGCCGGCTGCCGTACCACCTGCACACCGAGTCCACCACCGTCGCGATCGACCGGCCACACACCGTCACCGGCGAAGTCACCGGTGACCTGGCCGGCCGCGGCACCTGGACCGTCACGCCAGCCGGCGAGGGCTCGCACGTGCGCTTCGACTGGGAAGTCTTTGCCGACCGCAAGCTGCTGAAGGCGCTCACCCCGGTATTGCGACCGCTGTTTCGCTGGAATCACAACTGGGCGATCCAGCGGGCGATGGCGGGGCTGGAGCCGTACGCGCAGCGCCAGGCTGCCGACGGGTCACTCGAACAGCGTGAGCGCCGCGAGGATCGCGTAGAGGCCGGCTAGCGCCCAGCCTTCGAACGCCGCGGCCTCACCGTCGTCCGTGATCTGCCAGATCGCCAGCGCGGTGAAGACCAACGCGCCGATGTACACCGGCTCGATGCCGAACGTCAGGTGCGTCGGGAACGCGAACGACGCCAGCACCAGCACCGGGTAGAGGAACGCCGCGATCTGCGCGACCGAGTTCTTGACGACCGAGATCGCCAGTTCGCTGTTGCCCTTCGCCGCCAGCACGAAGGCCGTGAAGTTCTCGACTGCGTTGCCGGCGATCGCCACGATCACGAGGCCGGCGAAGGCTTGGCTGACGCCGAGCGTCTCGATCGCCGGCGTCAGCGCCGAGACGAACCAGTCAGAGACGAACGCCGCACTCACCCCGGCGACGCCGAGCACGATCAGCGTCAACGCCAGCGACAGCTTCGGCGCGCCGGCCGCTTCGTGGGCGCCGGCCGCGCTGTTGCGGATGAACGGCACGACCCAAGCCGCGTAGACCAGCAACAGGATCACCGCGGCGATCACCGAGATCGTCTCGACGTCGCCGCTGGCGTGGTCCTGCGCGGCCAGCGAGATGCCGACCAGAACGATGATGAACGTCGTGACCAGCAGCAGCGTTGCCGTGTCCTTCGGCAGGCGCTTCGAGAAGTGCATGAAGCCGTCCTCGCTGCGACGCGCGCCGATCACAATCGTCAGGCCCAGCACCAGCAGCGCGTTGGCGAAGATCGAGCCGAGGATCGATGTCTCCGCGACGACGACCTGGCCGGCGTTGAGCGCGAACAGCACGACGAACAGCTCGGGCAGGTTGCCGAGCGTCGACTGCAGCAGTCCGGTCGGGCCAGGCGGCAGCCGCGTGCCGAGCTCCTCGGTGCCGAACGAGACCATCCAGGCCACCCCGGCCAGCGCAACGGCGGCGATCCCGAAAGCGACCAGAGCTTCGATCTCGGCGTAGTGTGCGACGCCCGCCGCGACCACGAGCGCGGCCGTCGCGACGAAGGCGGCGATCTCGCGTTTGCTCAGCGCGGTCTGCATGAAGACAAGCTAAGCGAGCCGGTCGGTCGAGAGCTCTCGGTGAGACGTAAACCCTCTTTCGACCACGCAAGATTCCGCTCGTTAACAGGGTTTTGACCACTTCCCTGCCGAAGCTACTACCGTAAGCATTAAGTTGTTCTTCCGGCTATGCCGGGAACGACGAGATAAGTAGTCGCTTTTACGCCGGGGTTTCACTTGATTTCTTGGTTTTGCGACGTAAGCAACACGCTGCAACAGCAGGAATAAGGGAGAAATCAATGCCCACTGGCACAGTCAAGTGGTTCAACGACGACAAGGGATTCGGCTTCATTGCTCCGGAGGACGGAAGCAAGGATGTCTTTGCCCACCACACCGAGATTCAGTCAGACGGGTTCCGCTCGCTGTCTGAAGGCGAGCGCGTGGAATTCGAAGTTGAGCCCGGGGACAAGGGCCCCAAGGC
>JBOGYW010000107.1:0-8121 GCA_050696815.1 Solirubrobacterales bacterium
ACGGCAAGGTGACCGACGCCTGGTGGGGAATCGGCTATCCCGACGGAACGGTGCCAACGCCGCCGGGGGTGCACGTCTACCCAACGCCGATTCTCGAAACCGTCTCGATGGCGATCCTCGCCTACGTGCTCTGGCGCCTGCGCGACCGCTGGCAGCCGGGCGTCTTGTTCGCGATCTACCTGATCGCCTCCAGCGTCGAGCGCTTCCTGATCGAGTTCCTGCGCCGCAACGACACGGTCTTCGCGGGTCTGACGCTGGCGCAGATCGTCAGCGTCGCTCTGGCGCTGATCGGTGGCGCGATGCTCGTCGGGCTCAGAGACCGGCCGCCGGCGAAGGCCGACTTGCTCGGCGACCACCGCCAGCCAGAGCCGACCTGATCGCCTGGGCCGTCGCCGGCAGCAACGCCGTGGCGCCGGCGATCACGGCCACGCAGGCGCTTGCGGGCCAATCTGCGTAGTACGAGAGATAGAGCCCGCCGATGCCGCTCAGCGCGCCGAGTGCCGCAGCCAGACCGATCGCCGCGCCGACCCGCTGCGTAAGCGCGAGCGCGCCGAGCGCCGGCCCGGTGACCAGCGCGAGCGCAAGCAGGCTGCCGGCGACGTTCGCCGCGACTGCGACCGTCACGAGCATCAAAGCCAGCAGCACCGCTGAGGTCGCCCCGACGCCGACTCCGAGGGTCGCCGCAGACCCGCGGTCGAACGCGAGCGCGCCGAAGCGCGCATGCATCACGACGAGCGTGACGCCGATCCCCAGCGCCAGCGCGGTAGCCAGCGCCACATCGCGTGCCGACGCGGCGAGTGGGTCGCCGAACAGCAGGCTCTCGAAGGTCACTGTCGCCGCGTTGCTGGTGGCGATCAAAGCGCCGGCCGAGACCAGCAGCGTGACGCTGACCGAGGTCGCGGCCGCCGAGCTGGTCTTCGGCACCTGCTGCAGCGCCAGCGTGACTACGTACGCCAGCAGCACGCCCGCCAGTGCGCCGGCGAGCAGGCTCGCGCCGGCGATCGCCGCGAGCACCAGACCGGGCAGCAAGGCGTGGGTGAACGACTCCGCCAGGAACGCGCGGCCGAACTGCACCACCCATACGCCGACGGCGCCGCAGCCGGCGCCGACCAGCATCAGCTCCATCGTCGTGCTGCCACCGAAGTCACCGCTCACCGGCGCGAGGATCGAAGCGGCGCCGAACATCTAGTGGTGATGGTGGTGTTCGGCGGCCGCAAACAGGGGAGTGCCGTCGGCCGAGGTGACGACGGTGAGATCGGCGGCGTAGGTCTGCATCAGCACGTCGTCCGTCAGGCAGCCGCCAGGGATGCCGCTGGCGATCAGACTGCCGTTGAGACACAGCACGTTGTCGGCGGCGCGCGCGTGTTCGACGTCGTGCGAGGCGACGAGCACCAGCCGGCCTTCGTCGCGCAGTGCGGCGAGCGTCGCGTGGATCGCCTCGGCAGATGCTGGATCGACGCCGGCGAGCGGCTCGTCCAGCGCGATCACGTCGGCGTCCTGCACGATCGTGCGCGCCAGCAGCACACGCCGCCGCTGCCCGCCTGAGAGCTCGCCGTAGGTGTCGCGGGCGCGCGCGGCCAGGCCCACGCGTTCCAGCGCGGCCAGCGCGCGAGCCTTGTCGGATCGTCCTGCGCGACGCCAGAACGGACGCTCCCGCAGCGTTCCCATCAAGACGACGTCGAGCGCCGAGACCGGAAAGTCCACGCGCGAGCTGTCGTACTGGGGCAGGTAGGCGATCGAGCCGTTCAGCTGCAGCGAGCCGGCCACAACGCTGACTTCGCCGGTCAGCGCCTTGAAGAAGGTCGTCTTGCCGCCGCCGTTGGGACCGAGCGCGATCACCAGCTGCCCCGCGGTCAGCTCCAGTGAGAGGTCTGCGAGCACCGGTTCGCCGTTGTAGGCGAGCGCGGCGCCGTCGGCGACTACCAGCGGCGCGTCTAGTGCGTCGCCGCGGGCGGGCATTTGACCGCTCCCTTTGAGACCGCCGAGGTGATCTGGCCGACGTTGTACGCGACCGCTCCGAGCGCCGTCGAGGCGGGTCCGCTGGCCGCCAGCGAGTCGGCGTAGAGCTGCAGCACGGGCACTTTCAGCTTCTTCGCGACGGCTTCGGCGAGGCTGCTCAGCTCGCCCTTGCTAACGACGACCGCTTTTGCGCCGGCCTTGCGCGCGGCGTCGGTGGCGTCCTGCACGTCTTTCGCTGACGGCTCGGCGGCCCCCGCGTCGGCGAGCTGCGCAGCGACCTTGAAACCGAACTGCTGCGCCAGGTAGTCGAAGTCGTCGTGGCCGGTGAGAATCACGCGTTCGCTCACGGGGACCTTGGCGACGCAGGCTTTCAGCGCGGTGTTCGTGTCGTCGATCGCGGTCAGGTACGCGGTGGTATTTGCGCGTGCGGTCTCGCGCGCGCTCGGCGCGACCTTGATCAGCTCGTCGCGCACGCGCTGGGCGGCAGCGCCGAGGTTTTCGGTCGAGAGATACCAGTGGGGGTTGAACTGCTCGGCACCGGACGCGCCGATCAGCGTCGCCGCGTTTGAAAGGTCGATCGGCTTCTTACTGTTGCCGGCCGCCTTCCAAGCCGGCTCGAGCCAGGCGTCGATCGTGCCGCCGGAGCGGAAGATCGCCTTCGGCTTTGCGAGCGACGCGACGGCGCTGGGCTTCGGCTCGTACTCGTGGGGATCGGCACCGGCGGGCAGCAATGTCGTTACGCCGAAGCCGTCACCGCCGATCTGGCGCGCGAGGTCGCCGACCTGCGTGGTGGTTGCCACGACGGCCGTCTTGCCATCTGCCGCGTCGTCGTCGGGGGCGGCTTTGCTGCCGCAGCCGGTGGCGGCGATCGCGAGTAGTGCCACAAGCGCCAGCGAGGCATGTCGTAGGCGCGGCCCGCGAGCCAGCGCCCGTGTGGCGGCGACGGCGACGAACAGCGCGGCCGTGGCGGCAGCGACCGCGGCGCCTGCCGGCAGGTCGAAGGCCAGCGAGCAGTAGAGGCCGGCGGCGCCGGCGGCAAGGGCAATCCCGAAGGTGAGCGGCGTCATCAGCGACGCGCGATCCGTAAACAACCGCGCCGTCGCGGCCGGCACCACGAGCAGCGAACCCGCCATCAGCGAGCCCGTCACCGGCAGTGTGGCGGCGGCGGCCAGCGCCACCACCGGCAGCAGAAACAGCTCGTAGCGCGCGGCGCCGAGCTGGCCGGCGACGCCGCCGTCAAATCCGCCGGCGAGCCAACGGTCGGAAAGCGTTGCGCCCGCGATCGCCACGGCCAGCGCGACCAGGCCGGTCACCAACAAGGTCGTCGAATCCACCGTCAGCACCGAGCCGAACAACAGCGCCTCGGGCGGGGCCGCGAGCCGCAGGTTGCCGGACGCCGACGTGGCCGCGAGCACCGCGCCGGCGCCGAGCGCTGTGGCGACCGCGATACCGGTCACCGCGTCGCGCCGGTCGCCATTTGCTGCCGCGCCGCGCGTCAGCGCCCACAGCAGCAGCGCGAAGATCAGCCCGCCGGCCAGCGCCGCGAGCGAAAGTGAGAGGCCGAGCGCGACCGCGCCGACCAGCGCGGGGTAGGCGCCGGCGCCGACGGCGTGGGTGAAGAACGGCAGGTCGCGCAGCACGATCGTCGGTCCGATCGCCGCCGACAGCACACAGACCAGCACGATCGCGAGTGCCGCGCGGCGAGCAAAGACCGGGTCGAACAGCGTCGCGGGCGATTCCAGCGCGGCGATGGAGATTGAGGCGATCATGGTTCGCGACGATACTAGTAAAATCGAGAATCATTATCACTAAGCTAAGGGCGCGATGAACAATCCGGAACAGCGAAAGACCGAGCAGCGGCGCTCAATCGTCGAAGCGCTTGAGCACAGTGATCGTGCGCTCTCGGCCCAGGAACTGCACGACGTCGTCAAAGGCGTTGGGCTTGCGACCGTGTATCGCAACCTCAATCGGCTTGCCGAAGGGGGCGAGATCGACGCGATCCGGAGACCAAACGGCGAAACCGCCTATCGCGCCTGCGCTTCTGGCCACCATCACCATCTGATCTGTCGTGAATGCGGTGCCGTCGTCGAGCTGCACGACTGCTCGATCGCGGACTGGAGTCGCAGGGTCGCCGGCGCACATGGATTCGTCAAGGTCGAACATCAGGTCGAACTCGTCGGCGTCTGCGCGGACTGCTCCTCGCACTGAACAAAAACGACGCGTCATACTTACGCGTCTCGCATGTCTGTTCAGCCGAACACAGAGCACGCGCAGGGGGAGGGTTTTGCCGAGGTCGGTCCGCTGGGGCCGCCTTACCCGATCGATTCGCGCGTTAACGAAGCCGGTCATCTCGAGATCGGCGGCTGCGACGTACTCGATGTCGCCGCCGAGTTCGGCACGCCGGCGTACGTCTACGCCGAGAACGACCTGCGTGACCGCGCCCGCGCCGTAGTCGGCGCCTTTGCCGCGGCCGACGAACCCGACGCTCCCGAGACCGGCGTGCTGTTCGCGAGCAAGTCTTTCCCGTGCACGGCCGCGTACCGCCTGATGGCCGCCGAGGGCATCTACTGCGATGTCGCCTCCGGCGGAGAGCTTTACCTGGCGCTGAAGGGCGGCTTCGCGCCGGAGCGGATCCTGATGCACGGCAACAACAAGACCGTCGCCGAACTCGAGCAGGCGATCGCCGCGAACGTCGGCTACATCGTCGTCGACTCGTTCGACGAGATCGACCGGCTGGCGAAGATCCTGCCGTCGGATGGTCCCCGCACGCTGATCCGCGTCGCGCCGGGAATCAAGCCTTCGACCCACGCTTACATCCAGACCGGTCAAGTCGACAGCAAGTTCGGCATTCCGCTCAGCCAGGTCGAACAGGCGATCCAGAAGGTGCCGAACTTCGTCGGACTGCACTGCCACCTCGGTAGCCAGTTCTTCGAGGTCGAGATCTTTAAGGCCGCGGCAGAGGTGCTCGCCAGCTTCGAAGTCAAGTGCGAGGTCGTCAACGTGGGCGGTGGCTTCGGTATCTCGTACCTCGAGCACGAGCACCCGCCGGCGATCGCCGAGTACGCGAACACGATCACCGAGGCCGTGCGCCAGAACTTCGGCCCGCAGGCGAAGATCATGGTCGAGCCCGGGCGCTGGCTGGTCGGCAATGCAGGTGTAACTGCATACACCGTCGGCACGGTTAAGGAGATTCCGGGCGTGCGCCGTTACGTAGCCGTGGACGGAGGCATGTCAGACAACATTCGCCCGATGCTGTACGAAGCTGAGTACACGGCCGTTGTCGCGGACCGGGCGGCAGAGAAGCCGCAGCGCGACGTGCGCGTGGTCGGGATGCACTGCGAGAGCGGCGACGTGATCCTGCCCGAAGTGATGCTGCACGAACCGCAGGTCGGCGACACGCTGGTCGTGCCCTCGACCGGCGCGTACGGTCACGCGATGGCGTCGAACTACAACGGTGTGACGCGACCGCCGGTGGTGTTCTGCGCAGAGGGCAGTGCCCGCGTTGTGGTGCGCCGTGAAGCCCACTCCGACCTCGCCGCCAGGGACATCGAGTAGCGATGGCCGAGGCAGTCAAGATCGGCCTGCTCGGCAGGGGAACGGTGGGCGGCGCGTTCGCAGAACTCGTCGACGAGCGCGCGGACGCGATCGCCGAGCTGACCGGGAAGCGTCCCGAGATCGCCGGTGTGCTCACGCGTTCACAGGGAGACTTCGATGCGATTCTCGCCGGCAGCGACATCGTCGTCGAGCTGATCGGTGGTCTTGAGCCGACCCGTGACTACGTGGCGGCCGCACTTTCCGCCGGCAAGCCCGTGATCACCGCCAACAAAGCTTTGCTTTCGACCCACGGCGAAGAGCTTTACGCCGCCGCGGAGGATGCGGGCGTGCCGCTGTTGTTCGAGGCCGCCGTCGCAGGCGTGATTCCCGCGATCCGCGTGATCGAGGAGTCGCTGGCCGGTGCGCATGTCGAACGCGTGCACGGAATCGTCAACGGCACGACCAACTACATCCTCACCGAGATGGCACGCAACGGCCTCTCCTACGAGGAGGCGCTCAAGCAGGCGCAGGACCTTGGCTACGCAGAGGCCGACCCGACCGCCGACGTCGGCGGCGGAGACGCCGCGGCGAAGATGGCGATCCTCGCGCGGCTTGCGTTCGGGCTCAACGTCACGCTCGACCAGGTGACCTACGAAGGCATCACCAACATCACGGCGGCCGACATCGCCTACGCCAAGGAGTTCGACCTCGTGCTCAAGCTGGTCGGCACGGCCGAGCGGATCAACGGCGGTGTCTCGGTGCGCGTCTTCCCGGCTTTTCTTTACCCGTCGCACCCGTTGGCATCCGTGCACGGTTCTTTCAACGCCGTCACGGTTGAGTCGCCGGCGATCACTGAGATCACGATGAGCGGCCCCGGCGCGGGCGGTATCCAGACCGCCAGCGCTGTGCTGGGCGACCTCGTCTCGATCCTTGCCGAGACGCCACGGGTGCGCGGCGCCGCGGCGCCCGCCGAGATCGTCACCGACATCACCTCGGCGTTCTATCTGCACCTCGAAGTGGAGGATCGGCCCGGCGTGCTCGCCGAAGTCGCCGCCGCCCTCGGCAACCACAATGTCTCGGTGCGCAACTTCAACCAACAGGGAGCCGGCGAAGCCGCCCGGCTCGTGATGGTCATGCACCCGACGCTCGAGTCCGGTTTCTTTGCCGCCGTCGATGAGATCAAAGGTCTGCCGTTCGTGAAGGCCGAGCCGCGTGTGATCCGCGTGATCGAAGAGGAGTTCGACGGCTGATGCCCGGCTTGATCGAGCGTTACGTGGATCGCCTGCCGTTCGAGCTGAGCGATCCGATCGTCAGCATCCAGGAGGGCTCGACTCCGCTGGTGCCGGCGCCGCGTCTGTCCGAGCGGGTTGACGCTGATGTCTACCTGAAGATCGAAGGCGCCAATCCGACCGGTTCGTTCAAGGACCGCGGCATGACGTGCGCCGTCAGCGCAGCCGCTCGCGAAGGTGCCAAGGCCGTGATCTGCGCTTCCACCGGCAATACTGCCGCCAGCGCAGCCGCTTACGCCGCGCGCGCGGGCATGACCTGCGCCGTGCTGGTGCCAGAGGGCAAGATCGCCGCCGGCAAGCTCGCACAGGCCTTGATCTACGGCGCGCGCGTGATCTCACTTAACGGCAACTTCGACGTCGCGTTGCAGTTGGTGCGCGAGCTGGCCGACAATCACCCGATCTCGCTCGTCAACTCGGTCAACGAGTTCCGCCTGCAGGGCCAGAAGACCGCGTCGTTCGAGATCGACGACGAGATCGGCGAGATCGACCTGTTGACGATCCCGGTCGGCAACGCCGGAAACATCACCGCTTACTGGAAGGGCTTCAAGGAGAACGACCAGTCGCCGGAGCTCAACGGCTACCAGGCGGCCGGCGCCGCGCCACTGGTCGAAGGCAAACCGGTTGAGTTCCCGGAGACCGTTGCGAGCGCGATTCGCATCGGCAACCCGGCGCGCTGGGAAGAGGCGATGGCCGCGATCACCGAATCACGCGGCCAGATCCGCGCCGTGACCGACGACGAGATTCTCGACGCCTACAAGTGGCTGCCGGCCAACGAAGGTGTCTTCTGCGAGCCGGCCTCTGCCGCGAGCGTTGCCGGCCTGCTCAAGTACGGCATCTCCGACGCGGTGCGAGAGCGTGCCGAAGGCCGCCCGAAGGTCGTCTGCGTCCTGACCGGCAACGGCCTGAAGGACCCCGACACGGCGTTCGACAACGTCGGATCGGTGATCCCCTGCGAACCGCAGATGGCCGATCTCGAAAAAGCCGTGCTCGGTTAGAGCCGCTTCAGTGGATAACTTGGCGGGATGAACCGCCGCCGCGTCGTCCGTGTCCCCGCCAGCACGGCCAATCTCGGCCCCGGCTTCGATGTGCTCGCCGGCGCCCTTTCGATTCACCTGACCGTCGACGTCGTCGAGACCGGCACGTTTTTGGTCGAGACCGACCTGCCCGTCCCGACCGACAAGGACAACTTGATCGTGCGCGCCTTCGAAACGCTGCACAGTGCCGACGACTTCACGTTCAAAGTCACCAGCGAGATTCCGCTGACCGGCGGCCTCGGCTCGAGCGCCTCCGCGATTCTCGCCGGCGTCGCCGCCGCCGACCACATCTTCGAGCTCGGTAC
>JBOGYW010000108.1:0-8001 GCA_050696815.1 Solirubrobacterales bacterium
CATCCGGCGGCCTCGCGAGACGATCGAAACCTTCTGCGCCGTGATCGTCGCGCCGGTCGCGCGCGTGACCACCGCGTGCGCGGCTTCGTGGATCGCGACGATCCAGCGCTCGTGGTCGGTCATCAAATGATGTGTCTTGCTCGCCGGACCGGAGACGACACGGTCGATCGCCTCGATCATCGTCGCCTGCGTGATCAGCGGCTCGCCCTGACGAACCGTCAGCAGCGACGACTCGTTGATCACGTTCGCCAGTTCGGCGCCGGAAAAACCCGGTGTCAGACGCGCGATCTCTTCCAGGCTCGCATCCGGCGCGATCGGCTTGTTGCGTGCGTGCAGTTGAAGGATCTCGCTGCGGCCGTGCACGTCGGGCACGTCGATCGTGATCTGCCGGTCGAAGCGGCCGGGGCGCAGCAGCGCCGGGTCGAGAATGTCGGGACGGTTCGTCGCCGCCATCACAACGATGCCGAGACCGCCGTCGAAGCCGTCCATCTCGACGAGCATCTGGTTCAGCGTCTGCTCGCGCTCGTCGTTGCCCTGGCCGATACCGGCGCCACGTTTGCGGCCGGCGGCGTCGAGCTCGTCGATGAAGATGATCGCCGGCGCAGCTTTCCGCGCCTTGCGGAAGAGGTCACGCACGCGGGCCGCGCCAACGCCGACCAGCGACTCCACGAAGTCGGATCCAGAGAGTGAGAAGAACGTCGCGTCGGCCTCGCCGGCGGTCGCCTTCGCCAGCAGCGTCTTGCCGGTGCCGGGAGGGCCGACCAGCAGAACACCGCGCGGCGGGCTTGCGCCGACGCGCTCGTACTTGCCGGGGTCGGCAAGGAAGTCGCGGATCTCGCGCAACTCGATGGTGGCCTCGCCGGCGCCCGCGACGTTGTCAAAGGTGATCCGGTTGGCGCCCTTTTTCTTCTTCTTGCGTCCCTTGCCGGCAAACGTCGAGAACGCAGCAAAACTGTCCGCGCCGCCCGACTGCTGCAGCCTCGAGAAGTAGGCGAACAGCGTGACCAGCATCAAGATCGGCAGCAGGAATTGGATGATCACCTGCTTCTCGCCCTTCCACGACTGCTGGTCGACGATCACCGTCGCGCTGGCACGCTTGAACTGCTTCAGCAGATTGCCGGTCTGGCTGCCGGACGCCGGGTAGGCAGCCCAGAAGACCTGCCCGTCCAACGTCTTGACGATCACGCGAGAGTCGTGATCGAGCATCACGACGCGGTCGATCTGCTCGTTGGTGGCGAGCTTCTCCACGAAGCTCAGCGGCACCGCCCGGCCGGCGTGCGACGGCTGCACGTCACCAAGTTGATTGAAGAACGTGGCAAGCAGAATCAGTGACACGGCAAGCAGGAAGGTTGCGAGCCAGTCCTTGCTCAGCCACTTCCCGATCGCGACGAAGAAGATCTTGACCGCTGAGTCGCCCTTCATCTGTTTCTTCATCTTCGAAGCGCCGCTCGAACGCTGCGACGGGCGACCGCTCACCGGCGGGCGCTGCAGCGGTGCGCCGGTGGGCACTGAAGGGGTGGTGTCTATCGCTTGCGGGGGTGCAGGAGGGTTCGAATCATTCATGTTTGGTCGCCGCCATGCGACTGATTGGTTGCCGTTTAGAGAGAGCGCGCGTACTGAATCCGCCGAGTCGGATCCTCGGCTTCGGATTATTGGCGCGGCGTCGCGGCGGCTCGTGAAGAAAATGTGTCGCCCCGGATACAAAGTTGTGTATCCGGGTTTCCGCACGATGCTGTTAGCGAATCCGCTAACATAGAAGCATGTCCGATTTTGAACGCACCGCATCCGAGCTCGTTCGCGACATGCGCATCTCCAGCGGCTTGCGCCAGGCCACGCTTGCGCGGCGAGCGGGCATGTCGCGCTCGGTGCTCTGTGCCTACGAAAGCGGCGCGCGCCAACCCGGCGTAGACGCGCTCGCGCGGATCGCCGCCGCGGTCGGCATGCAGCTCTCGCTCCAACCCGCCGTCGTACCTGTGGACCCGGACCGCGCCGGCCGCATCCTCGAACAGGTTCTCGACCTCGCCGAAGCGCTGCCTTACCGGCCCGGCCGGGAGCTCAAGTTCCCACGGCTGACGGAACGCCTGGCCTGAGGTTCAACCTCGGCTTGAGGTTTAGATGAGCAGCCTCGTCGAAAAGCTCCACGCGGTCGACGACGCGCTGACCGCCGCCAAGCTCCCGCACGCGTTCGGCGGCGCGATTGCTCTCGCCTACTGCACGCTCGAACCGCGCGGTACGCGCGATCTCGACGTCAACATCTTCACCGACCATTCCGACGCGCGCGAGGCACTGGCCGTGTTGCCGGCCGAGGTCACGGTGACGAAGAACGACATCGACCAGGCGCTCCGCGATGGCCAGGTACGGGTGTGGTGGGGCGACACGCCGGTCGACGTCTTTCTCAACAACCTGCCGCTGCATCAACGCACGGCGAAGAGCATTCTCTGGCGCCCACTCGGCGGCCGCGACATCCCGGTGCTGGACTGCACCTCACTCGCGCTCTTCAAAGCATTCTTCAACCGCACGAAGGACTGGGCCGACATCGAGGCGATCGCCGAGGCGACGCCGGCCGACCTGGCCGACGCCGCCGACTGGCTGGAAGAACTCTCCCCCGGCGACCCCGCGGTCGCGCGCATGCGCGACCTGTCCGGCCGCTGAACGACGAAGGCGCGGCCCCTTCCGGAACCGCGCCTTCGCAAGTACAACTATCTATTGCAACTATCGGGGCTGAATTACTCCAGCGCGCCAGGCTCGCTCAGGCGTGCCAGCTCGGCCTCGAGGCCTTCGCCGGTCAGCGCGCCGAGTCCGCCGTCGCCGTCGGACAGCGCGGCTAGCTCCTCGGCCGAAAGACGGCCGAAGTCCACGTCGCCCGGCGCGGGCAGCGGCTCGGTCGGCTCGATCTCGATCGTGCGGTAACGCTTCAGACCGGTCGCGGCCGGGATCAGCTTGCCGATGATCACGTTCTCCTTCAGGCCGAGCAGACGGTCGGTCTTGCGCTCGAGCGCGGCGTCCGTGAGCACCTTGGTGGTCTCCTGGAACGACGCGGCCGAAAGGAACGACTCGGTTGCCAACGAAGCCTTGGTGATCCCGAGGATGACTTCCTCGAACTGCACCTGCTCCTTCTTCGCCTTCTTCAGCTCCTTGTTCAGAGCGTCGAGTTCGTTGATGTCGCTGTACTGGCCCGGCAACAGGTCACTGTCGCCCTTCTGATCGACCCGTACCTTCTTCATCATCTGACGCACGATGATTTCGATGTGCTTGTCGTTGATGTCGACGCCCTGCGACTTGTAGACCTTCTGGACTTCGGCGGTGAGGTAGACCTCGGTCGCCGTGCGTCCGTTAATCCGCAGCAGGTCGTGCGGGTAGATCGAGCCTTCGTTCAGCTGAACACCGGCCTCGATCTTCTGGCCGTGCTCGACGAACAGACGCGTGCGGCGCGGGAACGAGTAAGGGTGCTCCTCGCCGGCTTCGTCGGTAATCGTGATCTTGCGTGCCTTGTCGGTGTCCTCGATCGCAACCTTTCCTGCCTGCTCGGCAAGAATGGCCAAGCCCTTCGGCTTGCGCGCCTCGAACAGCTCGACGATTCGCGGCAGACCGTGCGTGATGTCGGCGCCGGCGATACCACCGGTGTGGAACGTACGCATCGTCAGCTGCGTGCCCGGCTCACCGATCGACTGAGCGGCGATGATGCCGACCGCGTCGCCGATCTCGGCCAGCTGGCCGGTCGCCAGCGAAGCGCCGAAGCACTTCTGGCAGATGCCGGTGGCGGCCTTGCACTTCAAGACCGAGCGCAGCTTGACAACCGCGTCGGGCTCGTCGACATAGGTCTCCTCGGCGTCGGCGAGGTGCTCGACGGTGATCAGCTCGTTCTTGCCGCAGATCACGCGGCCGCGCTTGGTCGCCCAGTCCTCGCTCGGGTAGCGACCGACGATGATGTCGTTGATCGCACCGTCGCGCCAGATCTCGACCTCGACGTCGTCCTTCGTCTTGCAGTCGTTCTCACGAATGATCACGTCCTGCGAGACGTCCACCAGGCGGCGGGTCAGGTAACCCGAGTCGGCGGTACGAAGGGCGGTGTCGGCGAGTCCCTTACGGGCACCGTGGGTACTGATGAAGTACTCCTGAACGGTCAGGCCTTCGACGAAGTTCGCCTTGATCGGGCGCTCGATGATTTCACCCTTCGGGTTAGCCATCAGACCGCGCATTCCGGCGAGCTGGCGGATCTGCTTGAACGATCCACGCGCGCCGGAGTTCGCCATCATGAAGATCGGGTTCAGCTCTTCGAGATTGTCCTCCATCGCCTGTCCGACTTCTTCGGTTGCGGCCGTCCACTGATCGACGATCAGGTCGTGGCGCTCGCCCTGCGAGATCAGTCCCATGTCGTACTGATCGCGGATCTCAGAGACCTGCGCGTCGTACTTCTCGAGAATCTCGGCCTTCTTCGGCGGGATCACGATGTCGTTCTTCGACACGGTGATGCCGGCGCGCGTCGCGTACTTGAAGCCCATGTCCTTGAAGGCGTCGAGCACGATCGCGATGGCAGAGGCACCGTGCGCGTAGATCAGCTTGCCGATCACCGCGTTGATGTCCTTCTTGCGCATCGACTGGTTGACGAACTCGTATTCCTTCGGGTTGAAGTCATCGCCCAGCGTGAGCTCGAGCGAGCGCTCGATCGTCTCGTTGAAGATGATTCGGCCGACGGTCGTGAGCACGTGCTCTTCGGCGCCCG
The DNA here is from genome assembly GCA_050696815.1 of Solirubrobacterales bacterium. GTDB lineage: Bacteria > Actinomycetota > Thermoleophilia > Solirubrobacterales > JACPNS01 > JACPNS01. The sequence continues at coordinate 4,724 of JBOGYW010000108.1, forward strand.
GACGGCGGTACTCCGCGAGGTCCTGCAGCTTGACGACGCCGTGCTCGTAGCTGAGCTCGGCCTCCTGCGCACTGCGGTAGACGTGCGGGTGCACCTTCGACTTGCCGGACTTGATCTGCGCCTCGAGCTTCTCGAGCTCTTCCGGCGTCGGTCCGTAGGTCAGGTAGTAGGTGCCGAGGACCATGTCCTGCGACGGCGTCGCAAGCGGCTGGCCCGTGGCGGGCGAGAGGATGTTGTTGCTCGAAAGCATCAACAGGCGAGCCTCGGCCTGCGCTTCCGCTGAGAGCGGAAGGTGCACGGCCATCTGGTCACCGTCGAAGTCGGCGTTGAACGCGTGACAGACGAGCGGGTGAACCTGGATCGCCTTGCCCTCGACCAGCACCGGCTCGAAGGCCTGGATGCCCAGACGGTGAAGGGTCGGGGCGCGGTTCAGCAGCACCGGGTGCTCGTGGATGACCTCTTCGAGGACGTCCCACACCTCGGGCACGCCGCTCTCGACCATCTTCTTCGCGGCCTTGATGTTCTGAACGACCTTGCGCTCGACCAGACGGGCCATGATGAACGGCTTGAACAGCTCCAGCGCCATGATCTTCGGCAGACCACACTGGTGCAGGCGCAGGTACGGACCGGAGACGATCACTGAACGTCCCGAGTAGTCCACGCGCTTGCCGAGCAGGTTCTGACGGAAGCGGCCCTGCTTGCCCTTGAGCATGTCGGAAAGCGACTTCAGCGCACGGTTACCGGGACCGGTGACCGGGCGGCCGCGGCGGCCGTTGTCGAACAGTGCGTCGACGGCCTCCTGCAGCATGCGCTTTTCGTTGTTGACGATGATCTCCGGCGCACCGAGGTCCAAGAGACGCTTCAGGCGGTTGTTGCGGTTGATCACACGGCGGTACAGGTCGTTGAGGTCCGACGTGGCGAAGCGGCCACCGTCGAGCTGAACCATCGGACGCAGCTCCGGCGGGATCACCGGCACGGCCTCGAGGATCATGTCGCTCGGGGTGTTCTCGGAACCGAGGAACGCGGAAACGACCTTCAAGCGCTTGACCGAACGCGCCTGCTTCTGGCCCTTCGCGGTCTTCACCTCGATGTCGAGCTTCTCGGCCTCGGCTTCCAGGTCGACCTGCTCAAGCAGGTCACGCACGGCGGCGGCGCCCATGCCGCCGCGGAAGTACTCGCCGAAGCCGTACGGCGAGCCGAAACGCTCGCGCAGCTCACGGAACAGCGACTCGTCCGGCACGATGTCGCGCACCTGCATCTCGGTGAAGAGCTCCCAGGTGCGGTTCATGCGGTCGATCGACGCGTCCATGTACGCCTCGGTGTCGGTGATGTCGCTCTCGAAGTTCTTGCGGATGTCCTTGACCGCCTTCTCGCGGTCGTCGGCCTTCATGCGCTTCGGCGAAACCTCGAGCGAGTCCGCCCAGAGGTGGTCGTCCGGCGAGAAGTCGGTCTGCTTGCCGCTCTCGAAGAACTCGATGCGGCGCTCGCGCGACTCCTCGAGCTCCTGCACCATCTGCTGCTTCTCGCTCTCGAGGCCGTCCACGTACTTCTGGACTTCCTTCTCCAGCTTCGGCAGCTCCTTGGCGCGTGCGTCCTCGTCGATGTAGGTGACGATCGACGCGGCGAAGTAGAGGACCTTCTCGAGGTCCTTCGGCGCCATGTCGAGCAGGTAGCCGATGCGACTCGGCACGCCCTTGAAGAACCAGATGTGGCTGACCGGGGCGGCCAGGTCGATGTGACCCATGCGCTCGCGGCGAACCTTCGAGCGTGTGACCTCTACGCCACAGCGCTCGCAGACGATGCCCTTGTAGCGGACACGCTTGTACTTGCCGCAGTAGCACTCCCAGTCCTTCGTCGGGCCGAAGATGCGCTCACAGAAAAGGCCGTCCTTTTCCGGCTTGAGCGTGCGGTAGTTGATCGTCTCCGGCTTGGTTACCTCGCCGTGGCTCCAAGAACGAACCTGCTTGGAGGACGCCAGGCCGATGTTGATGGTGTCGAATTCATTGATGTCGATCATGTGATCTCTCTTCCTCTGTGAAGGGGTGGCCTGGGCGCTTACTCGGACGCGTCGTCGCTGTTGATTTCGCCGGTGGCGATGTCTTCAATCAGCGGCTCTTCCGTGGCAACCGGTGCCGGCTGCTCGGTGAGGTCGCCGTCGCTCTCGGCCGCTTCGGCCGAGGCGTCGTCCGTGGCGCGGACACCTGACAGGTCGATGCCGAGCTCCTCGGCAGCGCGCAGCAGGTCGTCCTCTTCCTCGGCGATCTCCAGATCGCCGCCGCCTTCGGAGCGCACCTGCACGTCGAGGCCAAGTGACTGCATCTCCTTGAGCAGGACCTTGAACGACTCCGGAACCGAAGGCTCCGGAATGTTCTCGCCCTTGACGATCGACTCGTACGCCTTGACGCGGCCGATCGTGTCGTCGGATTTGATCGTGAGCATTTCCTGGAGGGTGTACGCGGCACCGTGTGCCTCGAGCGCCCACACCTCCATCTCACCGAAGCGCTGACCACCGAACTGCGCCTTACCACCGAGCGGCTGCTGGGTGACGAGCGAGTACGGGCCGGTCGAACGCGCGTGGATCTTGTCGTCCACGAGGTGGAGCAGCTTCAGGATGTACATGTAACCGATCGTCACACGCTCCTCGAAAGCCTCGCCGGTGCGGCCGTTGTACAGCTGCACCTTGCCGGCGGAGCGACGACCCTCGATCTCTTTTTCGTCGACGTGGAAGTCGATTCCGCGGGCTTCGTGCTTCTTCGCCCAACCGACCAGTGCGGCGTCGACGTCCTTCAGCGTTGCTCCGTCGAAGACCGGCGTCGCGATGTGCGTACGCGGGTCCGGCTCGCCGTTGATCAGCTTGTTCTGCGGGCGCTCCGCGTCGTCGAACCAACCTTCGGCCGCGGCCCACCCGAGGTGGGTCTCCAGCACCTGGCCGACGTTCATTCGGCTCGGAACACCAAGCGGGTTGAGGATCACGTCGACCGGAGTGCCGTCCTCGAGGTGCGGCATGTCCTCCTGCGGGACGATCTTCGAGATGACGCCCTTGTTGCCGTGACGACCGGCGAGCTTGTCGCCTTCGGCGATCTTGCGCTTCGTCGCGACGTACACGCGGACGAGCTCGTTGACGCCCGGCGACAGGTCGTCGCCGGCCTCGCGGCTGAAGGTCTTGACGTCGATCACGACGCCGCCCTCGCCGTGCGGCACCTTCAGGGAGGTGTCACGCACCTCGCGCGCCTTCTCCTTGAAGATCGCGCGGATCAGCTTCTCCTCGGCCGTCAGCT
>JBOGYW010000109.1:0-7929 GCA_050696815.1 Solirubrobacterales bacterium
GAGCGCGAGCATCACCGGACCGACGATCGTGGCCGCGAGCAACCCGCCGCGATATGCGTCGGCGGTGGAGAGGCGCAGAACGGCGCCGCGCACCGCCATCGTGAACGAGAGGAAGGCCAACGGCGCCAACAACATCTTGATGAAGCGTTTTCGGGCGGCTGCGTCGCGCGCACGCGCTTTTGTGTCAGTCGCGGGGGCCTCGACTGCCTGGGTTGCGGAGTTGTACATCGCAACTCACTGATCGGTCGTATTCAGCCTGCCCTTAACGCCGAAAGGTGCGCCTCACGACGCACCTTTCTGAATACCTACCGCCTTTTAGGGACGGCTACTCGTACAGCTTGACCACCTCAACCGTGCCCGCAGGCGCGGCGTCAACGCAGAGCATGCAAAGCACGCACTCGTCGAGGTTCTTGGTCACGATCTCAACGCCGGCGTCGCTCGCAGCGAAGATGTCGACCGGACAGGCGTCGGACAGCTTCTGCGCGATCGCGGCGTCGCCCTTGATCGCGTCATCGACCTTGACGTCGATGAAGATGTTCTGGTCTGCAGCAATAGCGTCGGTCATGAGGCCACCTTCTCTCCGATCAGAGACTTCACAAGGTCAGGGATCTCTGCGATCTCCTCGGCGACGGCGATGCCGGCTTCCTTCAGCCGGGCGATCTTCTCGGTCGCCGTGTCGGCCTTGCCTTCGACGATCGTGCCGGCGTGGCCGAAGCTCATGCCGGGCATCTCGTCCATGAACTTGCCGGCCATGAAGGCGACGATCGGCAGGCGGGAGTTGTTCTCCTTCACCCAGTCCGCGAGCTCGGCCTCCATGCGGCCGCCGGGCTCCGTGTAGATCACGATCGCTTCGGTCTGCTCGTCGGCTTCGAACAGCGGCATCAGCTCCGTGTAGGTGCTGCCGATGATCGCGTCGCCGCCGATCGAGACCGCCGTCGACTGGCCTAGGCCCGCCGCCGTCAGCGTGGATGAGATCTCCGTCGTCATACCGCCGGAGCGCGACATCACGCCAATCGAACCGGGGGTGTAGGCCTTCGCGGCGTCCTTTGCGGGACCGCCGATGCCGCCCATCTTGATCACGTCGGGCACGATCGCGCCCAGGCAGTTCGGGCCGATGATGCGGGCGTTCTTCTCGGCCGCGAACTCGACCATCTGCGCCACGTCCTGGCGCGGAATGCGCTCGGTGACTATGACGATGATCTTGATGTCGTTGGCGAGCGCCTCCATCACGGCGTCCTTGGTGAACGCCGGCGGCACGGTCACGACCGAGCCGTCGATCGGCGAGCCGTGGTGCTTGACGGCCTGCTCGACGGTGTCGAACACCGGCACGCCGTGCACGTCACGGCCGAGGCGGCCCGGCGTGACTCCGCCGACGACCTTCGCGCCCTTGCCGTACTCCAGGCACTCCTTGGTCAGGTTTACCGCTTCACGTCCGGTGATTCCCTGGACGATGAAGGTTGTGTCTTCGCTCAAGAGGATGCTCATTAGGCGGCCACTCCTTGGATCTTCTCGACCGCGCGCTTGGCGGCCTCGTGCATCGAAACTGAACGGTCGCAGTACTCCACGCCGTACTTGTCGAGGATCTTGTAGCCCTCGTCCTCCCAGGCGCCCGGGATGCGGAAGATCGCGATCTTCTCGGCCGGGTCGTAGCCCAGCTCCAGGCAGGCCTTGATCACGCCGCGAGCGACGATGTCGACGCGCGTGTTCGAGACGATCGACATCATCACGGCGATCTTCTCGACGCCCGGCTTCTGCAGCACCAGCTTCGCCAGGCCGCAGGCCTTCGCGACCGACGGGTTGCCGCCGATCTCGCAGTAGTTGGCGGGCTCTCCGCCGTACTTGCGCACTGCGTCGAACAGCGTCAGCGATCCGCCGCCGGCGCCGATCACGAGGCCGATGTTGCCGTCGAACTCGGTGACGTTGCCGGCTACACCGCGGTGGTCCATGCCGTCAACCGCTTCACCGGCGATCTCGAACGGGGTGGCCTCGCGGGCTTCGCGGGTCTCCTCGTCGCCGATCTCCAGGTCCTTCAGAATCTGCTTCTGGCGCGGACGCGCTTCGTTCTCCATGTCCATGTGCGCGTCGAGCGCGACGAACGAACCGTCCTGCAGCTCGCCGAGCGGGTTGATCTCGGCCAGCGTCATGTCGCGCTCCAGGAACAGCTTCGCCAGGCGCGAGAGGATCGGTGTGATCCGCTGCAGCGCACGGCCGGTCACGCCGGTCTGCGCGATGCACTCCTTCGCCAGGTAGTCGAGCGGCTCAGTCCTGCTCGAGAAATGCACACGACCTACGTGGTCCGGGTGCTGCTCGGCGACTTCCTCGATGTCGATGCCGCCCATGTCGGAAAAGAGCATCACCGGCTTCTTGCGCGTGCCGTCCCAGACGACGCCCAGGTAGTACTCCTGCTTGACGTCTGCCTTCGGGTCGACCAGCACGCCGCGCGGCATGTGACCGCTGATCTCCAGCTTCAGCACGTCTTCCGCGTGGCTCACGGCCTCGTCGGGCGTGTCGGCGAACTGGATTCCGCCGGCCTTCATGCGGCCGCCAGAGAGAACCTGTGACTTGATGACGACCGGTCCGTCGATGCGGGCCGCGACCTCACGTGCGGCCTCCGCTTCTTTGACGAAGCCGTAGTCGGTCACCGGGATTCCGGCGCGCTTGACGATCTCGCGCGCCTCGTATTCAAAGAACCGCATCCGTTATACCCCCGCGGTGGTCATCCCGTAGGCCTCGGCCAGCTCGGGGTCGTTTTTCGCAAGCATTTCGGCGAGGTTGACCATCACCTTGCACTGCTTCCAAGTGGCGTCGTCCTGCATCTTGCCGTCGATCATGTGCACGCCCGCGCCGTCCGGGATCGCGTCGATCACCTTCAGTGCCCACTTGACCTCTTCCGGGTCGGGCGAGAAGACCTTCTTGGCGATCGCGATCTGCTTCGGGTGCAGGCTCCAGGCGCCGACGCAGCCCATCAGGAACGCGGCGCGGAACTGTGCTTCGCAGCCGACGTCGTCGCCGATGTCGCCGAACGGGCCGTAGAACGGCAGAATTCCGTTGCCGGCGCAGGCGTCGACCATGCGGCCGATCGAGTAGTGCCAGAGGTCCTGCTGCACCGATGGGCGCGGGGCCTCGGGATTGTCGGCGTCCGGGTCCGCGATCACGCGGTAACCGGGGTGGCCGCCGCCGACGCGGGTCGTCTTCATGCGGCGCGATGCCGCAAGGTCGGCCGGACCGAAGCTCATGCCCTGCATGCGCGGACTGGCGCTGGCGATCTCTTCAACGTTGGTAACGCCCTGGGCGGTCTCGAGGATTGCGTGCACGAGAATCGGGCGGCCAAGGCCGGCCTTCGCCTCAAGCTGGGCGAGCAGACGGTCTACGTAGTGAATGTCCCAGGCGCCTTCGACCTTCGGGACCATGATCACGTCGAGCTTGTGCCCGATCTCCGTGACAAGCTGCGTCAGGTCGTCCAGCACCCAAGGGCTGTCGAGGCTGTTGACGCGGGTCCAAAGGGCGGTGTCGCCGAGATCGACGGTCTTGCCGATGTTGATCAGGCCCTCACGGGCCGGGATCTTGTTGTCTACCGGCACCGCGTCTTCGAGGTTGCCCAGCAGGATGTCCGTCTTCGTCGCGATGTCGGGCAATTTGTCCAACATCTTCGGGTTCGACGGGTCAAAAAAGTGGATCATTCGCGACGGCGTGACCGGAATCTCGCGAAGAGGTTCGGGGGCGCCGATCGCTTGAGGTTCAAGGAAGTCTCGTGGGTTTCGCATGGCGCACAGGGTAGACCAACGCCCTTTGCTGGAGCGAAAAGCAAGGCTCTATCCTTTCGCGCATGACTACAACAGCGACCAATCTTCTTGACAAGACCGACGAGCAGCAGGCGATCACCGAAATGGTCCACCAGTTCGTCGATGAGCAGGTCATTCCGGTGACCGAAAAGCACGACCACGAGGACTCTTTCCCGGACGAGGTCTGCGAGCAGATGAAGGAGCTCGGCCTCTTCGGAGTGACGATTCCCGAGGAGTACGGCGGGATGGGCCTGGACCTGACGACCTACGCGATGATCGTCGAAGAGCTTTCGCGCGGATGGATCTCGGTCGCCGGCATCGTCAACACCCACTTCATCGGCTCCTACCTGCTGATGAAGTTCGGCAACGACGAGCAGAAGCAGAAGTACCTGCCGCGCATGGCGACCGGCGAGATCCGCGCCGCCTTCAGTCTTTCCGAGCCGGAGCTCGGCTCCGACGTGCAGGCGATCAAGGCCGGCGCGAAGAAGCTTGACGACGGCAACTACGAGATCAACGGCCAGAAGATGTGGGTCACCAACGGCCTGCGCAGCGCGCTCGTGTTCGTGCTGGTCAAGACCGACCCCGACGCCGACCCGAACTACAAGGGCATGACGTGCTTCATCACCGAGAAGGAGCCGGGCGTTTCCGAGAACACGGGTGAATACGCCGGCCTCAACGTGCCGCCGCAGATCAAGAAGATGGGCTACAAGGGCGTCGAGTCGACCGAGCTGGTCTACGACGGCTACAAGTGCCCGGCCGAGAACATCCTCGGCGGCGAAGAAGCGGGCCTGAACAAGGGCTTCATCCAGATGATGGACGCATTGGAAGTCGGCCGCGTGAACGTGGCCGCACGCGGTGTTGGCATCGCCCAACGCGCGTTCGAGCTCGGCGTCAAGTACGCCCAGGAGCGCAAGACGTTCGGCAAGCCGATCGCGCAGCACCAGGCGATCCAGTTCAAGATCGCCGACATGGGCACCAAGCTCGAGGCCGCGCGCCTGATGGTGCGCCGCGCCGCGATGCTGAAGGACGCGGGTGTGCGCAGCGAGGTCGAGGCCGGCATGGCGAAGCTGTTCGCCAGCGAGGTCGGCAAGGAAGTCGTCGAAGACTCCTTCCGCATTCACGGCGGCTACGGCTACTCGAAGGAGTACGAGATCGAGCGGTTGTACCGCGACGCGCCGCTGCTGCTGATCGGCGAGGGCACCAGCGAGATTCAGCGCATGGTGATCGGCCGCAAGCTGATCGAGCAGAACAAGATCTAGGTCCCGGATGAGCCAGGGGGACACCAAAGCACAGCTCGAGGAGGCCGGGCGCCGTTTCATCAAAGCGGTGCCCGCGCTCGCGCCTCTGAAGCTGTCGGTTCGCGTCGACCTTCAGGCGAAGGGCGACCACCAGCAGTACCGACTGGATTTTCCCGGCCCGGAGGTTGAGAAGGACTCGGGCGCCCCGGCGATGATCGACGTACTCGTGATGCGCCAAGACTTCAACGACATACTCGACCCGCGCAAAGGAATGACCCAGTGGATCGAGGCATTTGACCAAGGCAAGATCAAGATCAGCGGCGAAGGCGGCATGGTCAAGCTGGTTGCCAAGGTGATCGAAAAACAACAAAGGAGACACGGTGGCTGAGACCACTTCGAATGGTGCTGTGATGGAACAAGAAGGAACAACTTTTGACCTGGCGAGCCGCGAAGAATCCGGATCGGTGCCCTTCGGGCGCTACTTCGAGGACTTCGAGCTGGGCGCCAACTACAAGCACGTCCCGGGCAAGACGATCACGGAAGCCGAAGATCACCTCTTCTGCCTGATGACGATGAACCACCACCCGCTGCACCTCGACGACCGCTACGCGTCCGAGTCGCAGCAGGGCCGCAACGTCGTCGTCGGCTCATACGTCTACTCGATCGCGCTCGGCATGAGCGTGCGTGACGTATCGGGCAAGGCGATCGCCAACCTCGCGACCGAAGGCCTGAAGCACACGAAGCCGGTCTTCCACGGCGACACGCTCTACACCGAGTCCGAGGTTCTTGAGAAGACGCCGAGCGAGAGCAAGCCGGATCGCGGCATCGTCAGGGTCCGCACCAACGTCTACAACCAGCACAACGAGCTGGTGACGACCTTTGAGCGCAAGGTTCTTGTTCCTAAGCGTGAGGTTGGCTAGTCGTTAGCTGCCACGCAGGGGAGACGGTCGTCTCCTCGACTGGTGCCAACGTCTGCGGGGACGACCGTCTCCCCTGCGCGACCGGTATGGCTACGCGAACTGACTCAAGCCGAGTAGTTCACGCTCCAAGGTTGATCCTTGGCGCGTGCCAAGGCTCAGCCTTGGAGTCAGAACCAACTCGTCTGGGGGAGTGACCGTGATCGTCGCCGCTGTTTCGTGGATTTCTAAGGCCGGCGGGATTGAGCTGGCCCTCGGCGCTCTCTCTGGGTGGCTGGTCTGGATTTCGACCGACACCGAGTGGTTGAAGCGGATCGGTGTGATTCGGCCTGGGCGGATCTTGCAGGCGCACATTGATCTGATCATGATGGGGACGATCCTTATTGCTGTCGGGGTCGCCGCTCCGCGGCTGCCCTCGCCGTGGAGCTGGTTTCTTGTGATTGGGGCGTTCACGAACGCGCTTTTGTTTCTGCCTTTGGCTTGGATGCCGCAGAAGCCGAAGGATCTGAAGGCGATTGTGGCTCAGGCGGTTTCGTTCAGTTTTGTGAGCCTGGGGGCCGTTGGTACTGCGGTCTATCTGCTGGGGAAGTAGTACATTCGTCCACGGAATGCAAGACCTACCCCAGCGTAAGTAGGTTTTCAATATCGGCTGCCGATACTCGGTAGATGGGTCTCCGTCGCAGCCCTCAGAATGAGACTGGTTTGTCCAACGCGTTCCTCTGGAACGTGGCGGGTGGGATCTGGCTGTTGCTCGGGTCGATCCAGTTCATGACCTGGGCGCTGGACCTGACTCCGATCAGGTTTTCGGTGGCCACGCTGGTAGTTACCGGGGTGGTGCCGATCGTGTTCAGCGCCGTCTGGTTCGCGGCCGGGGCGCGTGATATTCCGGTCGTTCCCTGGTTTCATTTTCCGCTGGCGCTCGGGCTGGCGGTGATCATCGCCGGCAGCCTGCTCGATTCGCACAACCGCGGAGCCGCGGTCGCGTATCCGATGGTGCCGATGGTCTGCGCGCTCGTCTTGTTTCCGCTCGGCTACGCCTGGCCGTACGTGATCGGCGCAAACATCGGCGCCGCCGAAGAGATCTTGCTCGGGCAGGGGCCCGATCCGGGCGCGCGTCTGGCGGTGACGATGTTGATCGTGCTCGCGATCGCCGGCATCCTCGCGCTCGGGCAGCTGCAGCTGCACCGCTCGCTCAAACGCAGTCGTGAGCTGACCGAAGTCGACGCGTTGACCGGGGTGGCCAACGTGCGAGCGCTGGTCGAGCACATGCGCCACGAGTTCACCCGACCGGTCCGCGCCGGCAGCACAGTCGGCCTGATCGCCTTCGACCTCGACGAATTCAAGCTCGTCAACGACACATTCGGCCACAGTCTGGGCGACCGAATGCTGATCGGCGTGGCGCGCGCCGTCGAGGCGCTGCTGGAACCAGGCGATTTGATCGCCCGTCGCGGCGGTGACGAGTTCACCGTCGCGGCGATCGACCGGCCCGACCGGTCACTGCAGCGGCTCGCGCAGAGAATCGCCAAGGCCGTCGAAGAGGCTCGCGAGGAGATCGCGCCGACCGTCGACCCGCACGTCAGCGTCGGCTTCGTCTTGCGCCGGTCCGGCGAATCGCTCGAGCAGCTGTTCGAGCGCGCCGACGTCCAGCTGCACGACAGCAAGGCGACCTCGCACGCTCGCCGTGGTGGCGCGCGCAGCCGCGAGCCGGAAAGCCGGCTCGTGCCGCGTTCGGTCGTCGACCGTCGCGCCGAGGGCGCCTACCGCGATCCCCGCCTGCGCCCGGCCGTCGAGCAGCCGTCCACGACCTCGCGAACCGTCACGAGCTGGCGCCTGATCGGCATCAGCTACGCCGTATTCGCGCTGCTCACTCCCGCACTTGGTTTCGTTGCGCGTGCCAACGAACTGCTCGCTCCGGCGGGCATTGCGATCGCCTCGCTGTCTGCCGCGGCGGCGATCGCTTGCTTTGTCTGTGCCGGCCGCGTTGAGTCGCGC
>JBOGYW010000110.1:0-7924 GCA_050696815.1 Solirubrobacterales bacterium
ATCCCGGACACCGACAAGGTGATGCCGGATGATTCGCTTGGCGTTTTGAAGTACATAACGCGCGATCACCCGGACCGCTTCGAGGAGTTCATGGAGGCCGGCGAGGTCGACTTTGCGTACGCCCTGCCGGGTGTGGCGCGTTTCCGCGTGAACGCCTTCCGTCAGCGCGGATCCTGCTCGATCGTGATGCGTGGTATCGGCTTCGACATCAAGACCACTGACGAACTCCTGCTGCCGCCCTCGATCAAGAAACTTGCCGAGGAAGAGCGCGGAATCATTCTTGTCACTGGCACCACCGGTTCCGGTAAGTCGACGACGCTGGCGGCGATGATCCGCCACATCAACGACACGATGCCGAAGCACATCATCACGCTCGAGGATCCGATCGAGTTCCTGCACAAGGACTCGATGTCGATCATCCAGCAGCGTGAGGTCGGCGAGGACACCGAATCATTCGTACGTGCGTTGCGCCGCATCCTGCGTCAGGACCCGGATGTGATCCTGATTGGAGAAATGCGAGATGAGGAGACGGTTGAGACCGGCCTGTCCGCCGCTGAAACCGGCCACCTCGTGTTTTCGACGCTGCACACCTTGAACGCCACGGAAACGATCAACCGCGTGATCGACTTCTTCCCGCTGCACCAGAACAAGCAGGTTCGCGCGATGCTCGCGGGAACGCTGAAGGGCATCATCTCCCAGCGCCTCGTGCGCACGGTCGACGGCAAGGGCCGTGTGCCGATCGTCGAGGTGATGATCGCGACCAACCGCATCAAGGACATGATCGTCGACCCAGACCAGACCTCGAAGATCGAGGAAGCGATCGGCGAAGGCCAGTACTACGGCATGCAGACCTTCGACCAGGCGCTGCTGACCCACTTGAAGGCCGGCAACATCTCGATGGAAGAGGCGATGAAGGCCGCGACCTCACCGAACGACTTCAAGCTTTCCGTCGCCGCCGGCGGCGAGGACAGCATGGGCAAGATCATGGAGGCCGCGAAGGCCGACCACGACGCCGCGAAGGAAGAAGAGGCCGAGCAGGCCGCCGAACAGGCGCGCCGCGAGGCCGCCGGTGGCGGCGTCACGGCGCTGCCGCCCGACCAGAACATGAAGGGTCCGGCTCCGCTCGACCCCGAGGAGCTCGCAGCGAGGATCGCGGCGCAGCAGGCCGCGCCTCCGGACGGCGTTCCGGTCGTCGGACCGCCGGCACCGCCGGTTCCTCAGCAGCAGCCCGCCCAGAACCAGTAACCCGGGCTCCGCAGTGTCGCTTCAGTTTCTGAAGTATTGACGCTATCCTTTGTATATGGCCTCACCTACGGACAACTCTGAGTGCGGAGTCTGTGCCACGGCCGAGATTCTCTGCAGCAAGTGGACCGCGATCGTGATTCGCGATCTTGCTGAGTCAAACGCCCGGTTCTGTGAGCTGGAGCGTTCGCTCAAGGGCATCAGCCCACGCACGCTTTCGCTGCGCCTGCGCGACCTCGAGGAGCACGGAATCGTCGAACGTCGCACGTTCGCCGAAGTCCCGCCGCGCGTCGAGTACGCCCTGACGAAGAAGGGCGAGGCGTTGATCCCGGTGGTCGACGCGATGCGCAAGTACGGCGAAGACTGGCTCGGCGAACTCTGTGGCAAGCCCGCACGCGCCAAGGCACGCGAAAAGGTCGCCGCCGCGGCGTAGCCCCCGGCGCCGCGCGAGCGGTGCTGCATCGTCAGTGCTCCGGCAGGATGCCGGGGACGAGTATCGAACTCGACTGCATGCGCGACCGAATGCTGCACGAGTCCATGCGCGCCCTCACTTACGAGGCGTCGTATCTGTTGAGTGAGCTTCTGGCCGACGGAGCCGAGATCCCGTTCGAGGTCGGCGAGTCGGCGCCCGAGCCGGTGCGCGGCGCCACCACCACCAAGATGTTCGCCTACCGGCCGATGACGAGCGAGTTCGTCTCGCAACACGCCGACCAGCTGCGCTCGCTGCCGTCGTTCGAAAACGCGGCGCTAAACCTTTCGCGCACGCGCGGCATGATCGCTTACCTGCGCGTCCGCAACGAGCCGGTGCTCGACGTCGGCGAGTTGACGCATGCACGGCTCGGAGCCCTGGCGTTTCTGTCGGCTGTCTGGGAGGACGCCGAGCAGTTCGACGCCTGGGGCGACCGCTTCGATCGCGCCTACCACGAGCTCGAGGGTGTGGCGCTCGCCGAGCGACTGGTCACGACGGTCTTCGTGCCGGTACACGGAGTGATGCTTGACTGCGAGGCTGTCAACCTCGGCGCCGGAGTTGAGCTGATGGCGCCGGAGGATCTTGATCCCGCCTGCGCCGAGCGCTTCAGCGACTCCGTGATCGGCGCCGACTGTTACTGCGCGATCTCGATCGACGCGCCGAGCAACGCGCCCGCGCCGATGGCCGAGGTGCGCCACGCGGCGCGTGCCCTGTTGACCGCGCTGAGGATGTTCAAGCCCGGCAGCGTCTCGCTTTCGTTGACCGCGCAGGCCGACGTCGGCGGCGCCTGGCAGCAGGTCTCGCTGCCGTTCACCGGCCGCTCGCGCGAAGAGGTCTGGGGGCTGCAGCCCGGCGAGGACGAGGAGCTGCGCCAGTTCATCAGCGCCGTCCGCCGGATCGAGCGCCGTACGCGTGTGGCTTGGGCGCTGAAGCGGTTCGAGATGGGTCTTGAGCGCACCGTTCCGGCCGAAGGACTTTCTGACTTCCTGGCAGCACTGCGCGCGCTGCTTGAAGCGAACGACGACAGCGGCAAGGCGGCGTTGCCGGCGCGCGTCTCTGCGCTCTGCGCGCGTGACAGCGAGCGCATGCACGTGCGTGAATCGGTCGAGGCGGCCTTCGCGCTCGAGCGCCTGGCGATCGACGGCATGATCGGGCGCACCGACCGCAAGCGCCTGGCGAAGCAGCCACCGCTCGAGGTCATCGCCGAGACCGAGCGCTACCTGCGCGCCCTGCTGCACGACCTCGTCTGCGGCTACCTGGCATCCGACTTGAAGAAGCTGGCCGATGAGATCTTGCTCGCGGACGGCGAGCCGACGGGCATCGAGACCGCTCAGCACGAGCCGGTCTATTTGGAGCCGGTGCCCGACCCCGGCGCGCCGCCCGCGCAGGATCCGACCGAGACCGTTGAGTTCGAGGCCGTGTTCGACGACACGGCCGAGATCAACGCGATCGATCTGCGCGACGAAGCGCCCGAGGACAACGTCTGGACCCTGCGCCCGGCGGCGGAGATCGCGCCGGCGCCTGAGTTGATTGAGCCTGAGCCGGAGATGGCGGAGCCGGAGATGATCGAGCGCGCGGAGGAGCTGGTCGAAGACTTCGACACCGCCTTCGGAGCATCGATGGAGGAAGACGCTGATTTCGGCGCCGGCATGGTGCCCGAGTGGGAGGCCAGCCCGGAGCGCAAGGCGCCCGGCCAGAGCTATGCAGAAGCCCACCCCGAAGCCACGAGCGGCTTGACCTTCGACTTCAAGAAAGTCGACCTCGACGGCGACGCGCCGGTCGCGCCGCGCCGCGAGCGTCAGGGACCGCGGGCGATCGATCCGCTGCCCAGCGCGGACCCTTCGATCGAGGCGCCGGTCGCCGGCCAGGACCCTGACTTCCCGATCCCGGAGTTCGGGCTGACGCTTGGCCGCGGCGAGGCGGCCGAGGCGAGCGACGCCGCTGTGGAGGGCGAAGCTCAGCAGGAGAACTTCGAGCAGATCATGGATGAGCAGTTCATCCCGCCGCCACGTGATCTGACCGAGCGCCCGACGACGCCGCTGGGCCGGGACGGCCGTCCTCACCTCTTCGCGCTCGACGGCGTCCCCGAGGAGCCGCCGAAGCCGAAGATCGTGCACCCGGAGATTTTCGGATCCCACGAGCAGAAGGCGGCGCCGATCGCGCGCCTCGAGCTGGCACCGCAACCTCAGCCCGCACCGGAACCCGAACCTGTGCCGGCCCCGGCCCCGACGCCGTCGAGCGAGCAGGCACGCATGCACAAGATCGGCCCGCCGACGATCGAGTTCCGTCCGGTCGTCGACCCCGACGGCGACGACCCGGACGACTTCGCCGGCGCCGTCTAACCGGCGTTCAGTCGAACAGCCGATCGACCATCAGCACGAGGCCTTCGATGCCGTGGATGTCGTCTGAGAACAGCGGCACCTCGATCACCTGCTCGCTCGAGAGCGACTTCTCGAGCCGGTCGATGTTTTCGGCGTCGCGCTGGCCGAGCAGGCGCTGGCGGTCGTAGTTCTCCATCACGCGCTGCGTCAGCTCGGCGTCGAGCTTGCCGTTGAGCTGCTTGCGCTGGCGGTAGTAGTCGGGCCGCACCTTGTTGACGATCGCGCCACCGAACGGCAGCTTCTGCTCGCGCAGCTTGCGGCGGAAGAAGATCGCTTCGTCGACCGGCTCGTGTTCGGGTGAGCAGATCAGCAGGAACGTCGTCTGCCGCCCGCGCAGCAGCGCGTCGACGCGCTGCGCACGCTCGCTGAAGCCGCTCGCCATGTCGGCGAAGTTGCCGAAGAACTCGGAGAGGTCGTTCAGCAAGTCGATGCCGGTGACGCGCTTGAGCGCCGAAAAGATCATGCTGCCGCCGCGGCCGGCGATCCGTAGGCCGAAGCGCCCGGGGGCGAGGAAGATCCGCAGCGAGCGTCCCTCGATGAAGCGCGCCAGCCGGGTCGGCGCGTCGAGGAAGTCGAGCGCGTTGCGGCTCGGCGGGGTGTCGAGCACCAGCAGGTCGAAGTCCTCGTCCTCGTAGAGCTCGAGCAGCTTCTCCATCGCCATGTACTCCTGGCTGCCGGCGAGCGCGTTCGACAGCTCTTGGTAGATGCGGTTGTCGAGGATCTTCTCGTAGGTCTCCGAGTCGGGCGCGTGGCGCTCGATCAGCTCGTCGAAGGTGCGCTTCGGGTCGAGCATCGCGGCGTAGAGCTCGCCTTCGATCTCCAGGTCGTGATCGGTGAACAGCGCTGGGTCGACCTGTCTCAGGTCGGTGCCGAGCTCGCTCAGGCCGAGCGAGTCGGCGAGCCGCTTGGCGGGGTCGATCGTGAGCACCGCGACGCGTTTACCGCGCGCGGCCATGCCGATCGCGATCGAGGCACTGGTTGTCGTCTTGCCGACGCCCCCGGAGCCGGCGCACACGCAGACCTGCTTCTTGTCGAGCAGGGTCTCGAGATCCATCAGCGGGCCACCCTCGCCAGCGGCTCGGCGAGCTCCGCGGCGAGATCGTCGGCCAGCTCGGACAGCGCTTGACGGCCGATCGCTTTCTCGTAGAGGAACGGCAGCGTGATCAGCGGGCGCTTGAGGTCGGCTTCCAGTCGCGCCAGCTGCCCGTGCTGGCGCTCGGCGCGTTCGGCTTGCAGCAGCGCCGCATCGATCGGCGCGATGTCGTCCTCCTGCTCGAGCTGCGCGACCTCTTGCGCGTTGAAGAACTCAGGTTCGAGCTGGTTGACGATGCCGAGCTCGATGTCCAGGCCGATGCGGTCGCGTAGCGCGGCGCGCAGGTCGACGGTCTCGTTGACCGGCATCTCCTCGGCCGTCGCAACCGCGATCACCGCCGTCTGCTCGGGGTCGTGCAGGAAGCTCTGGATGTAGCCGGCCTGGCGGTGGATCGGCCCCATGCGTGCGATCCGCCGGAACGTTTCGGGCGCTTCGAGCATCGCCAGCGCGTGGCCGGTCGCGGGGGCGTCGACGATCACGAGGTCGTAGGGCTGCGTCTTCTTCGTCATCCGGTCGAGCTGCGCCAGCTCCCAGACCTTGCCGATCGTCACCAGTTCGGCGAGCCCCGGCGTGGCAGCGGCGAAGTAGTCGAAGATGCGGTTCTTGAAGAGCATGTCGTAGACCGGCCGCACCTTGATCTGCAGCAGCAGATACTCCTCGATCGCGTGCTGCGGGTCGATCGCGATCGCGTGCAGGTCGGGCGCCAGCTCGACCTCCTCAAAGCCGCGGGTGGCGACGTTGAACATGCTGCCGAGCCGCTCGCGGGCATCGAGCTCGCAGACACAGGTGCGCAGGCCGGCCCGCGCTGCGGCGAGGCCGAGCGCGGCGGCGACGGTGGTTTTGCCGACCCCGCCCTTGCCGGTCACGAACAGCAACCGGTGCTCGAACAGATCCTTCGGTGGATTGCGCGTCTTTGCGTTGGCTGCCGTCCCGGCCATGAGAGGCAGGCTATCTCGGCCGCAGCCCGCGTGGACCATGGACCGGCGACGATCCGCCACCGTATTGGCAGGCGAAAGCCGAGTCGCTGGTCGGCAAGACGCTGTTGGTTGGCATCACGCGGCTGACCGCGAAGGACGAGTTGATCGGGCAGGAACAATTCTTTGGGACGCTCGAGCAAGCCGCGCCCGGCGAATACACGCTGAAGTCCACAGGAGAAGTCTTGGTCGACCCGGAGTTCATCAGCACTTGGATTCTCAACGAAACGCCTCAGTGAGATTCCAACTTGTGATGATCCTCATCTCAAACTGACACCTGGTGTCAGTTTGAGATAGCGATCCGCACAAACTCAGGCGCAAATTGCGGCAGTCGGCGCCGCGCCTCATCGCGCAACCCCGCATCCAGCCTGCGAATCCGCCATCACCCGCGTGCAGGAATACCCCACGCCCCTGCGAATAACGCCGCAAGTAAGCCAAGTTTCCTCCGCAACGACTCGATCTGGAGCCGCCCGCATGTCTGACACCCCGAACACCGAGAAGAAGGCCAAAGTCATCGCTTTCGCCAACCAGAAGGGCGGCGTTGCCAAGACCACGACGACGCTGAATCTTTCATGCGCCTTCGCGGAAGAGGGCCACAAGGTGCTGTGCATCGACATGGACCCGCAGGGCAACTTGACGATGTCCCAGGGAGTGGACCCCGACACGGTCGAGACGAGCATCTACGACGTGCTCGTACACAAGGTGCCGATCAGCCAGATCATCGCCCACCGTGAGATCGACGTCGCCGTCGCCTCGATCGACCTGGCCGGCGCCGAGATGGCGCTGTCGACCCAGATCGGCCGCGAGCGCGCGCTCGACAAGGCGCTCGACGAGGTCCGCCACGAGTACGACTTCGTCTGCATCGACACCCCGCCGTCGCTCGGACTGTTGACGATCAACGCTTTGACGGCCGCTGACAAAGTTATTGTTCCCGTACAGTGTGAGTATCTCTCGATGAGAGGGCTCATCCAGCTGCAAAACACCCTGGCGATGATCCGCGAGAACCTCAACCCGGATGTCGACATCGAAGGCATTTTGCCGACGTTGGTTGACTCTCGCACGCTTCACGCCAAGGAGGCGATCGAACTGTTGGAAGAGAACTTTGGGGACCGGGTGTTCGCTTCGCGGATCAAGAAGACGATCCGCTTTGCCGAGGCACCAGTAAAGGGAATGTCGGTCCTGAAGTACGACCCGGATGGAATCGCCGCACAGTCCTACAGAGATCTGGCCAAGGAGGTCATCGCTCATGGCAAGTAAAGGACCGTCCGGAGACAAGCGCGCAAGCATGCGCGAAGGGCCGCTCGCCGCGCTCTTCCGCCGCACCGAGGACCCGGCCGCCGACGCTGAGGCGAAGAAGCCCGAGTCCGAAGCCGCCGCGCCCGAGCCACAGACCGCAGCCGGCCAGTCGCCGGTAGTGGAAAACCCGATTTCGACCCCGCCGGCCGCCGAGCCGGCTTTCGCTGATGATGCGGCCTTTGCCGAGGCAGCGGCCGCACCTGAGCCGGAGCCGACCATTCCGGCGGCCTCCGACGAGGCCGCGAAGGACCGCTTGAAGCGCGTCTTCGAGATGAACGTGCCGAGCAACATCCTCGAGCCCTCGCAAGAGGACCCGGCTGCGCCGCGCTACGGCCGCGAGCTGCCGAACCCGAACGCGCCGGTCGCGATGCCGGGCGGGTCGGCCGTGGTTTCGCCCTCGCTGCGCGTGGTCGGCGTCGGTGGCGCCGGCGTCAACGCCGTCGACCGGATGATCGAGGCAGGCGTGACA
>JBOGYW010000111.1:0-7422 GCA_050696815.1 Solirubrobacterales bacterium
GCATCGGGTCCATCCGCATGTCGAGCGGGGCGTCGTACACGTACGAGAAGCCGCGTTCGAGCGAGTCGATCTGGAACGACGAGACGCCGAGGTCCAGCAGAATCACGTCGGCGCCGGTCTCTTCGGCCGCCAGCTCGGCCAAAGCAGCGCCGAAGTCGTCGTGGATGAAGCGGGTCTCGCAGTCGGCCTCGGCGGCGAAGTCCTCGAAGCGCGAGTGCGCCGCCGGATCGCGGTCGATGCCGATCACGGTGCCGTCGGGGCTGACACGGTCTGCGAGCAGGCGCGCGTGACCGCCACCGCCAAAGGTGCAGTCGACGACCGTTTCACCGGTCAGCGGGTTCGTGAAGTCGATCACTTCGCCCGCCAGCACTGGTACGTGAGAGCGCGTCATTTCAAGCAGCATCGACAATGCTCGCCACCGTGTCGGGAAGATTTGCCGTTAGATCGTCCTCGTAGACGCGCCACGCCTTCGGGTCCCACAGCTCGAGGTGGTCGTTGTTGCCGATCACAACCACGTCTTTTGTGAGTCCCGCGTAAGTCAGCAGCGGCTGCGACAGCATCACCCGGCCGGCCGTGTCGAGCTCGCCGTCGAACGAGCCGGCGTTGAAGAAGCGCGAAAGCCGCCGGGCCTCCTGGCTCAGCGGATTGAGGTCCTTGAGAAAACTGTCGGTGAACTGCTCGAACGCGTCGGGAGTCCAGATCGCCACGCACGGCTCGAGCGCCTGCGCCAGCACGACCCCGCCGTCGAGCGCCGCGCGGAACTTCGCCGGAATCGTCAGACGATTCTTTGCGTCGAGCGTGTGGTCGTAGTTGCCGCGGAAAGCCATGGTGAAAGAGGTAGAAACGCTGACCGGGGAGGTTGAGCGGGAGGAACTCCACCTCCCCGGCCTGCGCAATGCTCATGAAGCACTGTGTGTGCCACTTTAACCCACATCGACCCATTTCACAACACCTTTAGACATTTTTTCAGCACTTTCCTCCCACCGGACCGCCGAACCCGCATCATTGCTGGGCTTTTTCGACCCTGCCCCCTCCCGCCGATCTGCTCGCCGGCGGCGCTCGCAAATGAAATTGCACGACGTTCGTCCAACGCTCCGAACATTCCGCCGCGAAATGCTCTAACTTTCAAGTAGTTTCAAGTAACTGGCCCGTCAGCCAATCACGCAGGCCGTGCTCACCTGCGAACCGGCAACGGCATCGAGACGACCGCGAATGCGGCCGCAAATTGAAGACCCAACAGGCGTCCACCACACGGATGGCATCGCCAACGCATAACGAGTAGCATCGAGCGAGGCCGCGACATTCACTGTCGTTTGTCTCGCGTCACGCTCACCCATTTTTCGAGACGCGAATTGCCGAAGGAGCGCAACAAGTAATGAAAACCGACGATTTCGCAGTGCTCGGCGGAGTGCAACGCCCCGCCAACGAGTCCTCAGCCCGCGCCCGCCTGCCCCGGCCGGTGAGGGAACACCAGATGCTTGAAGCGGCGACGAAGGTGTTCGCCCAATCCGGCTACCACAACACTTCGATGGACCAGGTAGCCGAGCAGGTCGGCATCTCCAAGCCGATGATCTACTCCTACTTCGACTCGAAGGAAGGTCTCTATCGCGCCTGCCTCGAGCGTGCGGGAGCAGAGCTGGTCGAGCACGTGCGAGCGTCGTTCAAGCCGGACTTCAAGCCGGACCGTGCGCTGTGGGAAGGCTTCATCGCGTTCTTCGCGTTCCTGCGCGACCGGCCGTCGGACTGGCAGCTGGTTCGCAACGAGTCGATCAAAGACGTTCCAGCACTATCCGAGAACATCGAGAACGTGCACAACAACCTGCGCGCGCTGATCGGCGACCTCTCGATGATCGTCTCCAAAGAGACCCCGGGGGATCCATTCGCGGACGATGACCGCCGCGCCGCGGCATCCTTCGCGCTGCTCGGCGCCGCATCGGCGCTGGGCAGCCGCTGGCTCGACGAGGGGGCGACGAGCTCCCCTGAAGAGCCGTGCACGCAGCTGATGAACTTCTTCTGGCTCGGGTACAACGACCTCGCAGCCGGCAAGTTGTGGACGAGCGACGAGCTCGTCAGCTGAGCGCCGGCAACTCATAGAAATCTGATGTCGCCGCGCGCGATCGCGGCGATCACCGCAGCGGCGATGCCGAGCATCGCGCCAGGCACGATCGTCGTCGATACGACGAGCTGGATCTTCGGGCCGGCGCGCGCGCCGCGTTCGACGATCGCGCGGTTCAGCGCGGCGCGGGCTTCGGCCGCCTGAGCTGCGACGACCGGTGCGAGCGGCGATCCGTGCCGCTCCGCCTGCCGGAACGCCGCAACCAAGCTGCGGATCGCCGGCGCGGGATTGCGCCGCTGCAGCCGCTCGAGCGCGTCGTCTCGGGTCACGCCGAAAGCGGTTTCGACGGCAACGCGGTTGAGCTCGCCGGCGACCGGCTCGCGGCAGTGCGCGCCGACCAGCCACAGCGAACGCCGCAGTGGCAGCCCGGCCGCCAGACAGGCCCGCAACAGATCCAACGCGTCGGGCAGGGTGGCGAGTAGCGCTGCCGTTCGTCGAGCCGCACGGCGGCGCAGCCACCACAGCGGCAGCTCCGCCGCGCCGAGCAGCCACAGCGGCACAACCAGCGGCAGCATCCGCGCAGGCAGCGCGCCCGCCAGTCGCGGAACGGCGAGTGCCGCCAGCGCCACCAATAACACGCGGGCCGCGGCGATCTCACGCGGCCGCAACGCGTCATCGAGGCCGGCCGCGGCCAGCAGTGCAGCGAAGTCGCGCCTGCCGGCCGCGTCGACCATTCGCGGCACCGCACGCGGAACATGGCCAAGCAACCGGCGCAGCGCGACCACGCGGCCGTCACGAATGGAGGCACTCCGGCCGCGCAGACCGTCTACCGCCAAGCACGCCGCGAGCGCGCCGCTGCTTGCCGAGACCGCGGCTGCGGCGGTCGCCAGCTCCACCGCGCCGGTCACTCGACCCGCCCGATCCGCGCGCACAGCACGCAGCCGGCCGCGAGCAGCAACAGGGCGAAGACCATCATCACCGCGCTCGGCGCAAACGCGAAGGCGCCGCTGACGCTGCCCGGTCCAACGAGTTCGGCGACCAGCGCGAGTGTCAACGGGATCGCTGCGACGATCAGCGCGGTGAAGCGCGCCTGTGCGGTCGCGGAGCGCGCATCGCGCTTCGCGAGGTCACGCGCGCGAAAGGCGGCCGCCAGCTCGCGCGCAAGCGTGACCAAGTCGCCACCACTGCCGCCGTGCAGCTCGATCGCGCCGCAGAGGGACTCGATCCGCGCGGAACCCGTGCGCAGACGTAGAGCCGCCAGCGCCAGGTGCAACGACATGCCGAGGGCGAGATCCACGCTCAACCGATCGAGCTCACCGGCCAGCGGCTCCGGCGTCGCGCGCGCCGACGCCAGCAAGGCACCGCGCACCGAGTGTCCGCCCGCGAGCGCCGCGGCCAGCGCGAGCGCAAACTCGGCAACGCAGCCGTCGATCCGTGCCGCGCGGCGCGCACGGCGCCGCGCAAGCGCGTAGTGCGCGGCGAACGGACCGGCGGCGCAGCCGATCGCGGCGCCGCCCACACCAAGCAGGCCAAAGCCCGCGACCGTTCCGGCAAATCCCGCCGCCGGCCAGACGAGCCGCCGCTCGCCGCGCGGCGTGCGATCCGCCCGCCCGAGCGCGACGGCCAGTCTTCGCAGGCGGTGTGGCAGAGCGAACGCCGCGCCGCCACGGGCGCCGGCGAGCGCCAAACAACAGCCGCCGCATCCACCGGCAAGCGCCGCCAGTGCAATCGCGCTCGCCTCACGCATCGTCCCACTCCTCGCCGGTGCGGGTCAGCCGCATCACGGTTCGCAGGTCGTACCCACCCGTGTCCATTTCAACGGCCGCGACCGCGCTGATCCGCCGCCTCCCGTCGGGCGCACGCTCTTGTTGCACCACCAGGTCGATCGCCGAGCCGACCATCCGCTGCACCGCCGCGTGCGGCACGTCGACGCCGGCCATCAGCGCAAGCGTCTCGACGCGGGCCAGTGCGCCGGCCGGCGAGTTCGCGTGCACTGTCGTGAGCCCGCCGTCGTGGCCGGTGTTCATCGCCGCAAGCATGTCGAGTGCCTCGCCGCCGCGCACTTCGCCGACGACGATTCGGTCGGGCCGCATGCGAAGCGCAGTGCGCACCAGGTCGCGAATCGTCACCGCGCCACGGCCTTCCAGGTTGGCCGGCCGTGCCTCGAGCCGCACAACGTGACCCTGGCGCAGCTTCAGTTCGGCGGCGTCCTCGATCGTCACGATGCGCTCGGCCGGCGGAATGAACTGCGAAAGCGCGTTCAACGTCGTCGTCTTGCCGGAACCGGTACCGCCGCTGACGAGGATCGAGCGGCGCTCACGCACCGCTCCGGCCAGCAGGTCCGCCACCCGGCGACTCGCGGTGCCGTTGGCGACCAGCGACTCGAAATCGAGCTTTGCGTGGCGGAAGCGACGGATCGTCAGGACCGGCCCATCGAGCGCGAGCGGCGGAATCACCACGTTCACTCGCGAACCGTCGGGCAGCCGCGCGTCGCAGATCGGCGACGCCTCATCGACGCGGCGACCGAGCGGCGCGATCATCCGCTCGATCAGGTTGCGCAGCTCCGCTTGGGACTCGATCTCGATGCCGACGGGCTCGATCGCGCCGCACCGCTCCACGAAGACCGCCCGGTGGCCGTTGACCATGATTTCGTCGACCGTCGGATCCGCAAGCAGCGGCTCCAGCGCGCCGAAGCCGACGGAGGCAGTGACCACCCGATCGACCAGCTGCTCGCGCAGCTGCGCCGACAGCGCCGGAGCCTCCTCGGTCACCAGCGCGCCAACATGCGCCCGCAGCGCCTCTGCATCGTCGTCCAGCCGCAGCCGTCGCGCCTGCGCGTCGGCGATCGCGCGCTCACGTAGGCGCGCGGCGTAGGCGTCAAGCGCTAGCGGTGCAGATTCATCCCCCACACCCCGTTAAGGGTCCGGGCGTGCATTTCATACCCCCCTCGCGGCGAAATTATTTCGCCGGCGGTGCCGCCAGCGGCCTAGGGGAAGGTCGGGAGTTCCGCGCAGAACGGGCTGGTCGGGTAGCCCGACGGTGTGCACGGGTCGTAAGCCTCGGAGGCAGGCGCGTACTGAAAGCCTTCGTGCATCCACTCGTAATAGTTGCTGTAAATGTTGTCGTCGGCGTCGATCTTCGCGCCGTCTGGGTCGCCCGCTCCGCTCGTTGAAGGCGGCGTGCCACCGGGGCCGTTGTTCGGTACGGCGGTCGTGCAGTCGGCCTCGGCCAGCGTCGGCGGCGGACCGTCGTGGTCCTGGTCGTCGAGGCCGTCGCAGAGACCGTCACCATCGGTGTCGTTGACCAGCCAGTCGAGAGCGCCAGAGCCGCTGGGGTCGTTGAAGCCGTCCCGCTCGATCAGGTTCGGAATTTTGTCGCCGTCCTCGTCCTCTGCGCCGTCGAGAATTCCGTCGTTGTCCGAATCCTGCTTGGCGTCGCTGTAAAAGTGGCTCATCAAGCCGGTCAGACGCCATGCCTTGTACTCCTCGACGGCCGACAGCAGGTCGCCGTCGAGGTCGCGCCCTGAATCACCGACGAGCGGGTTCGAAGGCGAGGTGAGGTTCGGGAAGTTCAACGGCGGAGAGCCGTTGTACTGCGAGAGAACCGTGTACTCGTAAAAGTCAGAGGCGATGTCGCCGTCGGTGTCGGAGTTGCAGAGGTCGGTACCGATCGCCTGCTCCGTCGTGTCCGGCAGCATGTCGTTGTCGTCGTCGGTGTCGAGCGAGTTGATGATGCCGTCCTTGTCGCAGTCGGCCTGCGGTGCGGCCGGGTCACCGGCCGGGACGTTTGGATTGAGGATGAAGACCGGCGAGATGGTCTTGCTCGTAAATTTCTTGCTCGCGCCGTACTTGGTGACGATGCGCGCGGCGTACTGGTTCTGGTCGTCCGGGTAGCTGCCGTTGCTCTGCACCAAGTCGGTGCTGACATCCGGGACCGTGACGGTCGCGGTGCGCGTGCTGAGGCCCTTGCCGACAACACTGAACTTGCGCTTGCTGCCCGAGCGCTGGAAGATCACCAACACGCCCTTCCTGCCCTTGACGAAGTTTTTGCCGGAGATCGTCAGCGTGGTGCCGATCTTCGCCTTGTGCGGGTCGATCCGCGTGATCGACGGCAGCTTCGAAGCCGAAGTCGTCGCCTTCTTGGCGTTCACGTCACTGCTGCCGAGCATCAGCAGCAGAGCGACCGAAAGCAGCGCTGCGGCGGCTACCGGCACTGCGTGGAAAAGCTTGAAGTTGCTGTTGCGTACTGAGCTCATGAAGATTCTGCGTGTCAAAGCCATGCGGAGCGGCGGATGCACGCGCAAACCGGGTATCGACGCGACCTCGCGGCGGCTTTAGGCCCCGCGAGCAAAGAATCTGAACTTTCATGGCCGGATGATCGCCCGCAGTTCTCGGGCGAAGACATCGGCACTAATCACCGCGGCGATCTGGTCCGAGCGAACGCGCAGGGTGAGGCTGCGCGTGGTGCCTTGCAGCACTTCCGCGCCCGCCAGCAGCAGCCGGCTGTCCTGATCGCCGTCGCCGCCGCTGGCGACCAGGTCGATCGTGTCACCGCTCCGCGCTTCCGCACCGGCAGGGTCGAGCCTGGCGTCGACCGTCACGGCGCGTTCTCCCCGGCGCAGCCGGAAGCGCCCTTTCGGCGCGGCCGGCCGCGCGATCACGACGCGCGGCGGCGCGGCGGCGGCGCGGCGTGCCGACTGCGCGTATCCATGCACCAGCCACGCCGCGAGCAGCCCAGAGGCGACTGCGCACAGCGCAAACGCTCGCGCCGGCTGCACGCTCACGCCGGGCGATCGGGCGCGCGCTCAGCGCTGGGCAGCACCGCGATCTCACAGAGCGAAGCCTCGTCGACCTCGCCGAGCGGATCGAAGCTGCGGCGTACCGGCACGCTGAAGATCAGCAGTGCGCCGCCGTTTGACGGCGCACTGGTCAGTGAGCCGCCGAGCCTCTGCGCGGCGCGCACGGCGTTTGCAAGGCCGTGGCCGTGCGGACCCAGCCGGCGTAGTCGCGTCAACGCCGCAATCGGCCGCGCCAGCCCCGGCCCTTGGTCGCGGACTTCGACCCGCAGGTTCCCGTCCGCGAAGCGAGCGGCGAGCTGGATCCGGCCCTCGCCGTGGCGGATCGCATTTGACAGCAGGTTGGCGATCACCTCCGCGAACTCTCGGCGTTGCCCGGCGACGAGCATGCCGCTGCGCGGGCCGCGCCAGCAGAACTCGAGATCGCGCCCGAGCCGCCGCGCCGCCTCGCCCCACACGATCGACAGCCGCGAAAGCTCGGCGAATGCATCGACGCTGCCGCGCAGGTAACGGCGGCGGGCCAGCCGCTCCAGCCACGCCGCGCCCTGCCGCGGGCGGGGAACGATCGGAT
>JBOGYW010000112.1:0-7383 GCA_050696815.1 Solirubrobacterales bacterium
CCTGCATACCGTCACGGAGCGTGGTGTCGTAAAGCTGTATCTGGGTCATGTGGACTTCCTAACTAGCTGAAACTTCGGCGGACGATGGCGAATTCCTGACCTGCGACCGCGTGCGTGCGGCCCCTGCTGGCAGTCAGGCGCTGGTAATTCGTCGGCTGAAGTTCTGCTTGTGCATGTTGGAAGTATCGGCCGCATGCGGCCGATCGAAAGATCTTACACGAGCTTGGCTTGTGCGGATTCGCATTCCAAACTGACACCA
Source organism: Solirubrobacterales bacterium (assembly GCA_050696815.1). Taxonomy (GTDB): domain Bacteria; phylum Actinomycetota; class Thermoleophilia; order Solirubrobacterales; family JACPNS01; genus JACPNS01. Next base: position 260 of record JBOGYW010000112.1, read on the forward strand.
AGGATCAGTTTGGAGTGCAAATCCTCACAAACTTGGCCGCAAATTGCGGCTAAACGTGCCTTAGATAGCTTCGGCAGGCTTGCTGGACTGGACGAAGTCGAGCCACTCGTTGTATTCGGGGGCCCGCCCGTAGAGCGCGTCCTCGAACTTCGCCTGCAGCAGCTTGGTGATCTCGCCGGGCTCGCCGATCAGGTGGTCGTCGACCTCGCGGACCGGAACCAGCTCGGCGGCCGTACCGGTCATGAATACCTCATCGGCGATGAATAGCTCGGCACGCGCGATGTTGCGCTCGACCACCGTGTAGCCGAGGTCGCGGGCGATCTGGATCACGCTGTCGCGGTTGATGCCCTCGAGGATCGAAGCGGTCAACGGCGGCGTCGCGATCTCGCCGCCGCGGATCACGAAGATGTTCTCGCCCGACCCTTCGCACACGAAGTCGTTCTCGTCGAGCAGGATCGCCTCCTGGTAACCGGCCTTATGCGACTCGATCTTCGCCAGCACGCTGTTGAGGTACTGGCCGCTGGCCTTCGCCTGCGGAATGAAGCTCGCCGGCGACATGCGGCGCCATGATGAGATCTTCGCGCGGATGCCGTGCTCCTTGCCTTCGTCGCCGAGATAAGAGGCCCACTCCCACGCCGAGATCGAGTACTCGATCTTCGAGTTCAGCGGGAACAGGCCGATCTCGCCGTAGCCACGAAACGCGAACGGGCGGATGTAACAGTTCGTCAAACCGTTGCGCGTGATCAGATCCTTGGTGATGTCGAGCAGTTCCTCGACGCTGTATTCAAGATCCATGTAGTAGAAGCGGGCCGAGGTGTGCAGGCGCTTCATGTGATCGCGGCCGCGGAAGATCGCCGGCCCACGGTCGGTTTCGTAACAGCGCACACCCTCAAAAACGCCCGTGCCGTAGTGCAAGCCATGCGTGAGTACGTGTACGCGTGCATCGTCCCATCGGACGAATTCACCGTTCTGCCAGATGTACTCAGTTGGCTCCATGGGTCTACCTCTTGGGTCGATTGCTGTTCTAAGCGACGGCTAGAGCGCCGCAAGCACTGCGTCTACCGTGGTCTTGGTATCGGCATCGCCACCAAGATCCGCAGTACGCAGACCGCTCGCAAGCACAGCGTCAACAGCAGATTCTACCCGTGCCGCATCGGCCTCCCGGTCCAGTCCGTGGCGCAGCATCAGCGCGACCGAAAGGAACATCGCCATCGGGTTCGCGATGCCGCTGCCGGCGATGTCCGGCGCCGAGCCGTGTACCGGCTCGAACAACCCTGGGCCACCGCTGCCGACGCTGGCGCTCGGCAGCATGCCGATCGAGCCGGTGACCATCGCCGCCTCGTCGCTGAGGATGTCGCCGAACATGTTCTCGGTCAGGATCACGTCGAATTCGCTGGGTGCGGCGACCAGCTGCATCGCCGCGTTGTCGACCAGCAGGTGCTCAAACGCGACCTCGGGAAACTCTTCTGCGTGCACGCGGGTCGCAACCTCGCGCCACAGTCGCGACGTCTCGAGCACGTTGGCCTTGTCGACGCTCGTCACCTTCGTGCGCGCCGAATTGAACGCTACGCGCGTGATCCGCTCGATCTCTTCGACGCTGTAAGAGCAGACGTCGCTGGCAACGCCGTTCTCGCGCTTCTTCTCACCGAAGTAGATGCCGCCCGTCAACTCACGGATCACCAGCAGGTCGGTGCCGCTGATTCGCTCCTCGCGCAACGGACTGGCACCGTAGAGCGCCGGAATCGGCTTGACCGGGCGCAGGTTGGCGTAAAGATCGAGACCCTTGCGAATCCCCAGCAGGCCCTGTTCCGGGCGCGGGTCGTCCGGATTCGTCGAATCCCACTTAGGACCGCCAACCGCGGCCAGCAGAACCGCGTCAGAGGTCTTCGACGCCTCGAGCGTTGATTCGGGCAGCGCAACCCCATGGTTGTCGATCGCAACCCCGCCGAGGTCGTGGTCCTCCCATTCGATGCCGCCGAGCTCCCGCATCAACAGCTTCGCGGCCTCCATGATCTCCGGCCCGATGCCGTCGCCCGGAAGTGTGACTATGTGCGCGGTGTCGCTCATCTGCGGCGCCGAAGGCTAACGCACCGACCCCCGTCAGGCGAGTCGGCCTTCGGCGCGATGGGATCCGTCAAAAGCGAGTCACGCGTTCACAGTCTGAAGCTACGGGGTCACCGATCGACAGCGTGTCTGCGGACACGGTGTCCGTTCCGCTGCCGCAGACGGCCGTGGCGTCGTTGAACAGGTCGCGCAGGCCGAGAATGTCATTGCCCGCGCCCGCGCTTATGACGTCTCGACCATCGCCTCCGATGATCGTGTTCGCGCTCGCTGTTCCGGTCAACGTGTCGTCGTTTGGCGAACCGGTCAGATTCTCGAAGTTCGAGAGCGTGTCCGTGCCGGCGCCGAGAGTGTTCTGCGCCGCAGTCAGCGCGAGGTTCGCGGTGATTCCGGCCGCTGCATGCTCGTAGCTCAGCGTGTCAGTGCCAGCCGCCCCGTTGATCAGGTCATTGCCGTCTTCGCCTTCGATCGCGTTGTTGGCGGTGCTGCCCGTCAACGTGTCGTTGAACGAGGATCCACGCAGATCTTCGATGTTCTTCAGCGTGTCCCAGTTCGAGCCGATCGTGTTCTGCGAGGTCGTGGTAGCGAGATTCACCTTCACGCCGGCCTGCATTGCGAGGTACGAAACGATGTCGGTTCCAGCCCCGCCGTCGAAAGCGTCCTTCCGATCGGACGCCTCGAAGAAGTCGCTGGATGCCGAGCCGATGTAGTTCTCGATGTTCGCGAGCGTGTCCGTGCCGGCCGCAACTGTGTTCTGCGGCATCACGAACTGGGTCTGCACGGCGCTTAGCGTCACACCCGAAGCCGCGTTGGCGTAGCTCACCGTGTCCGTACCGCCCGCGCCGTCGAGGATGTCGTCGTTGAGTGTCCCCGTGACGCTGTCGTTCGAGTTCGTGCCGATGAACGCCTCGAAGTTGCGCAGCGTATCCGTGCCGGCGCCGCCGGTGCTCTGCGCCGCCGTCGACGCAAGGTTTACGGTCACGCCGGAGGACGCGTTCGAGTAGCTGATGGCGTCGGAGTCGCCCTTTCCGTCGAGGAGGTTCGTCCCGGAGCTGCCGCTCAGCGTGTCGCCGTACGGAGATCCGAAAGCGTTTTCGATCGACGCCAACGTGTCCATTCCGCTGCAGCCGGTGTCCTGCGCGGTCGTCCTCGAAAGGACCACCGTCACGCCACAGGGCGCGTTCGCGTAGTCAACCGTGTCCGTGCCGAGTCCGCCGGTCAACTTGTCGTCGGCATCGCCGCCGACCAACACGTTGTCGCCTGTGCCGCCGGTGAGCGTGTCGTTGAACCGCGAACCGGCGAGGTTTTCGGTGTTGGAGATCGTGTCCTTACCAGCGCCGATCGTGTTCTGCAACGCGGTCGTTGCCAGACTGACGGTCACGCCGGCCGCTGAGCGCGAGTAGCTGACCGTGTCGGTGCCACCCTGCGCGTTGATCACGTCGTTGCCGGCCTGGCCCTCGATCACGTTCGCCGCCGAACTGCCGGTCAACGTGTCGTTGAACGGCGAGCCGACGACATTTTCGGCAGCCGTGACTGTGTCGGTTCCCGCGCCCACGGTGTTCTGGGCCGTAGTCGTGCCGAGGTTGAACGACACTCCGGCCGTCGCGTTGGCGAAACTTACGGTGTCGTTGCCGGCCTGCGGCGAGAGCGTGTCGTTGCCGCCAAGACCCTCGAGCACGTTGTCGCCGGAGTCGCCCAGCAACGTGTCGTTGAACGGCGATCCGATCACTCCCTCGATACTCGTCCAGTCGTCGGTTCCGCCGCCGCCAGTGTTTTGCGGCGGCTGCGCGACGAGATTCACCGTCACGGCCGAAGCAGCGTCCGCGTAGCTCAGCGAATCAACACCGGCACCGCCATCCAAAACGTCGGCACCGGCGCCCCCGCCCAGCGTGTCGTCGCCGAAATCGCCCTCCAGCCGGTCGTCTCCGCCGCGACCTTCGATGCGGTCGTTGCCGTCATAACCGGTCAGGTCGTTGGCCGCCGAATTGCCGATCAGGGTGTCGTCACCGAACCCACCGAACCCGTTTTCGACATCGGAATGCACGTTGTCGGCCTCCCCGGATGCGCCGTCATTGGCGATGTCATCCAAGGACACGCTTACACCGTCGCCAACTGATGCGTACGAGAAGGTGTCCACGCCGCTACCGCCGGCCAGATCGTCACTGCCCGGACCGCCGTTCAGCGTGTCGCCTCCGGGGCCGCCGTTCAATGCGTCGTTGCCGTCGCGGCCCTCCAGGTCGTCGTCACCCGCGCCACCGTTCACGCTATCGCTCGCCGAGCTCGTGCCCAGGTAGGAATCATTGCCGTCGCCGAGATCGGCCGTCATCGGCACCGTCACGCTGCCCGCGATCTCGACCTTGTCGTCGGCGTCGTCGGTGTTCACATCGATCGCCGTGGCGGTCGCCAGCGAGCAGCCGGCCGTCTCTGTCGCAAGCTGGTCGCAACCGGCGCCAGCGATGATCCGTGACCCGCTGTTGTCGGTCAGGTAGACGTAGCCGGAGTCCTGCCACATGACCAGATCGTTCGCCTGACCCGCAAAGGCCTGGTACCGGATGACCCCACCGATCACGGCGATCGTCGATCCCAGCACCGGAATGTTTTCGCAGTTGGCGGCGAACGTGTCGGACGCGTCGGCGTCGAGCACGTCGAGATCGCTGTCGTCGCCGCAGTCAACTGTGTCCGCAAGACCGTCGTTCGAATTCAGGTGGTCTGCGCCGGAGTCGCCGAACAGCGAGTCGTAGTCGGTGCCGCCGATCACGATGTCGTCGCCGCTGCCGGCGTGGATCTCGTCGTTGCCCGGGCCGCCGTCGATCGTTTCCGAGTTCGAAGAGCCGTAAAGGGTGTCGTCGCGCATACCACCGACCAGACGCTCGATGTCGGTGTGGATCGTGTCGTACTGACCCGTTTCCGGCACGTCGCTGATCCGCGCAATCGTCCTGTAGTTGAAGCCGCTGAGGTCGGCGGTGTCATTGCCCGCGTCTCCATGCACGTCGTCGGGCGCCCACGGGTCGGTGTTGAGGCAGGCAGGCGTGAGCTGGTCGTCCTCTGCTGGATTCAGCTCATCGTCACCCGGTCCACCTCTCAGAACGTCTTCGCCTGCGCCGCCCGAGACGCGGTCGTTGCCGGCGCCGCCGCTCACAGTGTCGTGACCGACGCTCGTGTACCAGCAGCCCGGCGCCTGCGCCGGCTTGCCGTCGCCGATCAGTTGGTCGTCTCCGCCACCACCGTCGATCGTGTCGCCGACCAGCTCCTCGGCGCCACCGATCAGCGTGTCCGCGTTCGGGCCGCCCACCAGCACGTCATCCCAGCGCCCGCCGATCACCTCTTCGACGTCCGTGTGCACGTTGTCTGACTCCGAACCCTGAGAACCGTCGTCCGCGATGTCGTTGAGCGAGACCGACTGCGCGTTTCCGCGTGCGGAGTAGTCGGCGATGTCGAAGCCAAGGCCACCCGCCGTGTCGTCGTTGCCCGGCGAGGCGGGGAATGTGTCGCCACCGTCGCCACCAGAAAGCGTGTCGTCGCCTGAGCCACCGTCGAGACGGTTATCGCCGCCGTTGCCGACCAGGTGGTCGTTTGCCGTGCCGCCGGTCAGGTTCTCGACGTCGCCGGCGATGTTGTCGGCCTCGCCCACCGTTCCGTCGTCGGCGACACCGTTCAAGGAAACGTCTACCGAGGCAGTCCTGTCGGAGTACGAAACGAGGTCTACACCGCCGAGCCCCGATACGGCATCTCCGCCGGGTCCGCCCCACAGAGAGTTCGCCGATCCACTGCCAATGAGCGTGTCGTTGCCGCTACCGCCGCGGATGTTTTCCACGTCGGCGGCGGCGTTGTCCTGCTCGGATATCGCCGTCTCTCCGTCGTCGGCGACACCGTCCAGCGAAACCGCCAACGCGGACGTACGCGACGCGTAGTCCACCGTATCTACGCCGGAACCGCCGATCAGCTGGTCGGCACCCATCCCGCCGTTGAGCGAGTCGTCGCCGGGACCGCCGTCAAGCGTGTTGTTGTTGCCGTTGCCGACCAGCACGTCAGTGCTGCTGCCGCCGCGCGCATTTTCGACGGACGCGGTAACAGTGTCGAACTCTCCGCTCGCGCCGTCGTTGGTCGCGCCGTCGAGCGTCACTGTCACCGGAGCGAAGCCGTGCGCATACGAAACCGTGTCGGCGCCGTTGCCGCCCGTCAACGTGTCGCTGCCCGAATCGCCCTCGAGCACGTCGGCGCCGTCTCCGCCGTCGAGCTGGTCGTTTCCACCGCCGCCGCGCAGGCTGTTCGCGTTCACGTCGCCGACGAGCGAGTCGAACGCCTCGCCGCCGGTGGCGTTCTCGACGTCGCTTGCGATCGAGTCGAGTTCGCCCGGCGCACCGTCGTTGAACGACGCCGCGCCATCAAGCGTGACCGCGACCGTCGTGGTTCGACCGGAGTAGGAAACCGTGTCCGAACCGGCGCCGCCGGTCATCGTGTCGCCGCCGTCGCCGCCGATGATCAAGTCATCGCCCGCTCCGCCGGTCAAGTTGTCGTTGCCTGCTCCACCGTTGATGCGCGTTCCCAGGGCTACGCCGGCCGCGATCGCGACCGTGTCGTTGAGATCGCCGGCATTGACGCGCACGTCGGTTAGCCCCGCGAGCGAGCATGAGACCTTGTTGGCGTTGATCGCGCTGCAGCCCTGGCCTGCCGTGACTCCGGCCGCCGTGTCCTGCAGTTCGACCGCACCGCCGTTCGAGGCGACCGAGATGTTGCTCGCCGCGCCTGAACTGGAGTTGAAGGTCAGATGACCCGATGCGACCGAGGCGATCGATGCGCTCGCCGGAGCGCCTGCGCCGATCAGGCTGAGTGAGTTCGCGAGGTTCAGCCGGCCGCCGCTGCGCGTTGTGGTCTGAGTGGCGGAGATCTTGTCCGTTCCGTCGAGCAGGGCCGCCTTGACCTCTGCGATCGACGCCGAGGGCGCAGCCGCGATCACAACGCCGGCCGCGCCGGCTACTTGTGGCGACGCCATCGAGGTGCCGTCGAGCGGGACATACGCACCGCTGAACCAGGTCATCGCCGACCCCTACGTACTCCAGATG
>JBOGYW010000113.1:0-7193 GCA_050696815.1 Solirubrobacterales bacterium
AAGCTGCAGCGACTGCCGTTCAACACGGTCTGCGGTCGTGCGATCCGCTCGACGATCCCGGCGCCGTCGCTGGCGGTCGGACCGCGGCGCGCGAACGACACCGTCCCGTTGAGTGGCGGTACGACACCTGACGCGAACAGCGTCGATGTCTTCACGGCCGACGCCGTCCCGGATGGCGAGGCCGACGCCAGCGGTTTCTTCGCGGCGATCTTCGCCTCGGGCGGGGGCTACAGCTACATACCTTCGCCCACGCCGACCGCTCCGGACGCCTTCACCGCCACGCAGACCACTCCGAACGGCACCTCGAACTTCACGAACCGGGCGGTCACGCCGCTGGACCTGGCTTCGCCGGTGCTCAACAACGTCGTCGCGACCTCGACCTCGCAGGTGCGGCTCGACTTCAACGAGTCACTCGGCGGCGGCTCGGCCAACCCGGCGGCGTTCTCGCTGGGCATGGCGAACGTCGTGCGGCCGATCGCGAGTGCGTCGGTGGGCGGTAACTCGCTTTTCCTGAACAGCAATCTGCCCTGGTCGACTGGCGAAGCCGGAGCGATCAGCATGACCGGGAACGGGCGCGTCGTCGACACCACCGGCAATGAGCTGATCGGCCTACCGACGGCGCCGGTCTACGCCGGGCCCGGCGAGGTGGATGGCCCGATCATCAGCAGCTTCAGGCTCTCGCCGAATCGCTTCTGCCAGAAGGTCACCAAGCGCTGCCGTCGCGGCACGACCTACATCTACATCACTTTGAACAAGCCGGCGCGCGTGATCTTCAAGGTTGCGCGTGGCTCGGTCAGGCGTAGCGAGCTCGTCACCTTCGTCCATCGCTTGAAGGCGGGGCGCAACAAGGTCAAGTTCGACGCCGTCGTCTCTGGTCGCACGCTACCGGCGACGGTGCTGACGATCCGCGCGACCGCCCAGGACGTCGCCCGCACGCTCTCACCGCCGGTCGACGCGATCATGAAGATCGTCAAGAACAAGGTCGATCTCTAGTTTCGAGGGCTCGCACAGACGTCCACTAAAAGGCGTCGACCAGAACGCAAGCTCACTTGCGTATACGCAAAAGTGTCAAGGAAACCCTTGGGGTTACCGGTAAGTCACTTAGAGATGGAGTCATCGCTCGCACAGTCCCGCGTGCTCGCAAAGCCGCGCTTCGAAGACCTGCTGCTCGACTTTTTGTCGTACCTGGAGTTCGAGGCGCGCTGCGCGGAGAACACGCTGATCGCGTACCGCACCGACCTGATGCAGTTCGGGCAGTACCTCGCGAGCGCCAAGATCGACCCGCTGAAAGTTGAGAAGAAGCAGGTCGTCGAGTACCTCGAGGAGCTTGCGTCGACCGGAGAGGTGGCCGGCACCACCCTGCACCGCAAGCTCTCGTCGCTTCGCTCGTTCTACGTGCATCTGCGCCGCGAGGGCGTGCTCGACTTCGACCCGACCGCCGACGTCAAGGCGCCGGCCCAGACGAAAAAACTTCCCGCCGTGCTTTCGCGCAGCGAGGTCTCGCACTTGATCGACCAGGTCCGCGGATCGGACCCGATCGCACTGCGCGACCGCGCGCTGCTCGAGCTGATGTACGCCTCCGGCCTACGCGTCTCGGAGGTGACCAACCTCGAGGTGAGCGATCTCGACTTCGAGGAGGGCATCCTGCGCACCCGCGGCAAGGGCAACAAGGAGCGGATCGTGCCCGTTGGCCGCCAGGCGATGCTGTCGATCCGCATCTACCTGCGCGCCGGGCGCCGCGCGCTGACCAAAGACCGCCCGCAGCGCTACCTGTTCGTGAACTTCCGCGGCGGCCAGCTGACGCGCCAGGGGCTCTACAAGATCGTCCGCAAGTACTCGGCGCTGGCCGGCTTCGACGACCGCATGAGCCCGCACACGCTGCGCCACACCTTCGCCACGCACCTGTTGAACGGCGGCTGCGACCTGCGCTCCGTGCAGGAGATGCTCGGCCACGCCGACGTCTCGACGACTCAGACCTACACGCATCTTTCGACCGAGCGCCTGAAGGACGTCTACTTCGACGCCCACCCGCGCGCGGTCTTGCACGAACTGCGCTAAAAAGCGCGTATGGCGGTCGACAAGCTTTTCGAAGGCGGCAGGGACTCGGCGGTCGGGACGCTGGCCGAGGCTTTCTCAACGGATCCGCTTTGGAGCTGGATGCTCGAGCTGGCGCCGTCCGACGCGATGCCGCGAGTCATGAGCCTGCTCGTCGACGGCGGTCTCGTCAACGAATCGATCTGGGAAACCGGTTCCTGCGACGCGCTGCAGATCTGGGTACCGCAAGGCCGCCCCGAACTCACCCCGGACCAGGAGCATCGACTGACGCAGCTGATCGAATCGTTCGGTTCCGAGACGGCGCACCGGATGCTGCCGACCTTCGGGGTATTCGAGGAAGCCCGGCATACGAACCCGCCGCACAACTACTTGAGCATGTTCGCGACCCGCGCGGCGCTGAAGGGGCAGGGGGTCGGCGGGACAGTGATGCGCGCTGCGCTCGAACAGCTCGACCGCGAAGGGATTTCGGCCTACCTCGAGTCTTCCAATCCCGCCAACGTGCCGCTGTATGAGCACTTCGGCTTCGAGGTGATCGGCTATCTGCCGCTGGCCCAAGGGACTCCGCCGGTTCGCAACATGTGGCGGCCTGCGCCCAGCTAGGGTTTTTGGCAGTTGCGGCAGTAGTAAGTGCCGCGTCCCGCTACGCGCGTCTTGATCACCGGTGCGCCGCAGCTTGGGCACTCGAGACCTTCACGCAGGTGCACGAGGAACTGGTCCTGGAAGCTTCCCTGCACGCCGTAGGCGTCGCGGAAGTCGTCGATCGAGGCGCCCTTGGCGTCGATCCCCGCGTTCAGCGCGTCGCGCACCGTCTCGGCGAGGGCGTCGCACTGCGCCCGCGTGAGCCGCGCGGCGCGCTTCTGCGGCGCGATCCCGGCGCGATACAGCGCCTCGTCAGCGTAGATGTTGCCTACGCCGGCGACCGTCTTCTGGTCGAGCAGGATCGCCTTCACCGGCGTCTTGCGCTTGCGCGTGAGGCGGTGCAACAGCTCGCCGTTGAAATCCTCGCCGAATGGCTCCGGCCCGAGGCGCGTCGCGAAGTACTCATCCGTCGATTTGACGAGCTCGGCGGTACCAAAACGGCGAGGATCGACGAACGCGAGGCTGCCGCCGTCCTCCAGCCAAAGCTGGCCGCGCAGGTGTGAGCGCTGCTCATCGTCGGACCCATCCAAATAGAGCAAGTTCCCGGTCATCCGCAGGTGCATCAGCAGCGCGGAGCCGTCGTCGAGCTTGAACACGAAGTACTTGCCGCGCCGCTCGAGGCTTTCGATCGAACGGCCGGTGACGCGTCTTTCAAACGTCGCGGGGCGCAGCGGCAGCACCCAGCGGGCGTCGCTCACGTCGGCCGCCTCGATCGTGCGGCCCTCGACGACCGGCGCGAGCTGGCGGCGGATCGTCTCGACTTCGGGGAGTTCGGGCACTAGACGCCGAGCGCCTCGCGGATGCGGGGGTTACGCAGGGAGTTTTCGAGCTCCTCGTAGCCGCCGATCAGCTCGTCGCCGACGAAGATCTGCGGCAGCGTCAGCTTGCCGGTCAGCTGGATGATCCGGCGCATGCCGTCGATGTCGCCGGTCAGGTCGATCTCCTCGACGCGCGCGCCGATCTGCTGCAGCAGGTACCGCGCACGCACGCAGGAGCCACAGTGATCCTTCGAATAGATCCGCGCGACGGCCGTTTTTGAGCTGTCCTGCATGACAATCAGTGTAGGTAGAGAGCGATGAGCAACAGCTACAAAACAGAGGCGATCGTGCTGCGCAAGATGCGCTACGGCGAGGCCGACAGCATCCTGCATCTCTATACGCAGATGCACGGGCGTATCGGCGCGATCGCGAAGGGCGTGCGGCGCAGCAAGAGCCGCTTCGGTGGGCGCCTGGAGCCGTTCTTTCGCCTGGAGCTGGTGTTGCACGAGGGCCGCGGCGACCTGGCGACGATCACCAGCGCATCGACGATCGACGGCTATCCGCACCTACGCGAGCGTGCCGATTCGATCGACGCGGCGGCGAAGGCCGGCGACTTCGTGCTGCGGCTGCTCGACGACCGCGAGAAGAACGCGCCGGCCTACAACTTGGTCACGAACCTGCTCGGCCTGCTCGACGCCGACCCACGGGCGGCCCGCCGCGAGGTCGGCCTGTCGTTTCGGGCGAAGATGCTGCTGGCGTCCGGCTTTTCACCCGAGCTCGGTGCCTGCGTGCACTGCGGCGCCACCGAAGAGCTCGTCGCATTCTCGCCGGCCGGCGGCGGCGTTGTGTGCCGCGACTGCGTTGAGCCGGGCGACTTCGACTTCAGCTCCGGGGCATACGAGTTCATGACGCGCGCGATGGCGAGCCCGCTCGCGGAGACGCCCGACGCGGCCCCCGACGCCCAGCGCCAGGTCGACAAGGCGATCACGCAGACGCTGGCGCATCACGCCAACGTGAAGATCAGGGATTTGGCTTAGCCATCGCCAGAGCAGTCTGCGGGTCGAGCGCGAGCTGCTTGCCGACCAGGTCCTTGACATCGCAGCTGATCAGTGGCCAGGTGGTCTCTCGCGAGGCGACGGCGTAGGCTGCGTCGTAGACAGTGATGCGGTGCTCCGAGGCGAGATTCGCCGCTAGCGACATCAGCAGATCGTCGGCCCGGACAATCCGGCTCTCACAGGAGCGGCTAACGATTTTGGAGACCTCTTTGGCTTTGTCGGGATCCTGCCAACCGACGGTTGCCGCGTTCCCAACCTCGTACAGCGTGAGGTCGAGCGCTGCGAGGACGAGGTGGCCGTCGGCGGCGAGCTTCAACAGCTCAGCGCTCGACTCAAAGTTCGGGTCGGAAGCGTCGTATGCGGCAAGCCAAACACTTGCGTCAAGAATGCATGGCCTCATCGCGAGTCGCGAAATCGTCGTATGAGTTCGGCGCTGTTCCCACCGCGGGGGATCGGGTTTGCAAGCGACGCCTCGATCAGCGCCTTGAGCTCAAGCTGCTTCTCGGACAACTCTGCCGCGGCGAGTTCTTGAAGCAGGCCACTACGCGTCTTGCCACTCGCTCGCGCGTGGCTATCGAATCGAGCGAGCAGCTCGTCGGGGAAACTGATCATCACTTTGGCCATATTCCGAGTATATACCGGATATACCTGACGTATTCTCGTTTTGTCCGACGTAGGATCAGTGCGATGACGGAGACAGTTCAGAGCACGGCGGCCGCAAGCGATTTCCGCGCCCGCATCGAAGCGCGCGAGGACGTGGTCCTGCAGTCGCTCGCAGTGCGCTCGTATCCGGCGCAGCGCCGCACGCCCGAGCCGGATTCTCCGCTGCGCACGCCGTTTCAGCGCGACCGCGACCGCATCGTGCACTCGAAGGCGTTCCGGCGGCTCAAGTACAAGACACAGGTCTTCATCGCCCCCGAGGGCGACCACTTCCGCACGCGGCTCACACACACTCTGGAGACCGCGGGTGTGGCCCGCACGGTTGCCCGGGCGCTCGAGCTGAACGAGGACCTCACCGAGGCGATCGGCCTCGGCCACGACCTCGGCCACCCGCCGTTCGGGCACATCGGCGAGGCCGTGCTGTCGGAGTGCCTGCAGGAGCGCTTCGGCCGTGAGTTCCACCACAACGAGCACTCGCTGCGCACCGTCGACGCGCTCGAACGCGACGGCAACGGACTCAACCTCACCGAACAGGTACGCGACGGGATCCTGCACCACACCGGCTCCGTCAAGCCACAGACGCAGGAAGGCAAGATCGTCCGCGTCGTCGATCGGATCGCCTACATCAACCACGACATCGACGACGCGCTGCGAGCCGGCGTGATTGGTCCCGGCGACCTGCCGCAACGCGAGATCGAGCTGCTCGGCGATACGCCCAGCGAGCGCATCGACACGCTCGTCAAGGATCTCGTTGCCACAAGCGCCGACGCCGACGACATCGCCCAGTCCGACGAGGTCGGCGGCGCGATGTTGCGGCTGCGCAAGTACATGTTCCAGAACGTCTATCTCGGGCCGCAGGTGCGCTCCGAGGCCGACCGCGTGACCAGCATCGTGCGTGGTCTGTTCGGCTATTACGTCGAGAATCCGCAGGAGATCCCCGAGTTCGGCCCGACCGACGAGCTGGCGCAGCGCGTCACCGATTGGATCGCCGGGATGACTGATCGCTACGCGTTTCGCGAATTCGAGCGACTCGGTGAGGAACTCTGATGCCGCGAATCGCCAACGCATCGCTCGACAAGCTGCGCGACGCCGTCGACATCGTCGATCTGATCAACGGCTACAGCGACCTGCGTCGCGCGGGCGCGCAGTACACCGGTCTCTGCCCGTTCCACGAGGAGCGCTCGCCGAGCTTCAGCGTCAACCCGATCGAGAAGCTCTACTACTGCTTCGGTTGTCAGAAGGGGGGTGACCCGATCTCGTTCGTGCAGGAGGTCGAGGCGCTCGACTTCGCCGGCAGCGTCGAATGGCTGGCCGATCGCTACGGCGTCGAACTCGAGTACGAGGAGCTTGATCCAAAGGCCGCCGAGCGGATGAAACAGAACGAGCGGCTCTACGAACTGCTCGAGCGCTCGACGAAGTTCTTCGAGCGGACGCTCGCCGAGGCCGACGAAGCGGCACCGGCGCGCGCGTATCTCGCGGAGCGCGGTTTCAGCGCCGAAGTGCTGGCGAAGTTTCGCGTCGGCTACTCGCCGAAGGCCTGGGACAAGCTGTTCGTGCCGGCCCTACGGCAGGGCTTCAACGAGCAGGAGCTTTTGAAGTCCGGGCTGGCGCAGCGCAACGACCGCGGTCAGCTGTACGACCGCTTCCGCGGGCGGATCATGTTTCCGCTCGCCGACCCGCGCGGGCGGATCCGCGGCTTCGGCGCCCGCGCGATGCGCGACGGCGACCGGCCGAAGTACCTCAACTCCGCCGACGGCCCGGTCTACAACAAGAGCCGCCAGATCTTCGGCGTCAACCACGCGCGCAGCGCCGCCGCCAAGCAGGGCCGCGTGATCGCGGTCGAGGGCTACGCCGACGTGCTGGCGCTGCACGATGCCGGCATCGAGGAGTCGGTCGCAGTGATGGGCACCGCGATGACCGAGCAGCAGGTGATCGAGCTCTCGCGTCTGGCGCGGCGGATCTACCTGGCGCTCGACGCCGACCGCGCCGGCCGCCAGGCGATGCTGCGTGCCGCGCGGGTCGCCGA